>NZ_JBITDK010000006.1:0-297394 GCF_044454165.1 Streptomyces sp. NPDC051567
CAGCAGGGCGTCCAGGTTGTTCGTCACACAACGATCTTGGACGCCCTGTCTGCGTTCCCAGACACACCGTCAGCATTCGGAATGACTCGTCTAGGGCAGCGCGCCGCACGTTCGGCAGACCGCAGACCGCAGACCGCAGACCGCAGACCGCAGACCGCAGACCGCAGACCCCTCGCCCACCGTCATCGGCAACCGGGGGAGAGGGGCTTGCGCCGCCAGGTCTGCGCGTGGCAACGACTTCGGGGCTCAGACGACCGACCTGATGGTCCTGTCCGCGTACCGCAGCGTCTCGTCGATGGCCTTGTCCATCTCGCGAAAAGCGTCGGGCTTTGCCGTGAGGAGAGCGCTGACGTTGATGCTGCTCACGGCGAGCAGGCACCCCGCCACGGTGAGGAACTCCTTGTACCGTTCCTGCCCCTCGTGCCCGAGCGATTCCCAGTCCCGGGGCTCCGGCGGCAGACTCACCCTCCACTTCTCAAGGGTGTGGGTGCCGTGGACCCGGACGTATTCCATGATGACCGTGGCGCGAAGCAGTACGTCGATCATCACGTCGAAGCCTTGCTGCGACTGGTCCAGAGCCGCCTGCGCAGCCTCGACCTCGGTCCGGAGACGCTCTTCCTCCTTCTTGTTCCGGCGCTGCCTCAAGACGTAGAAGCCTGCGGCAGCCAGGGCTGCCGCAGGGGCGGCGACCATGCCGGTGAGCAGGAGAGCTCCACCCGCCATGCCCGCACCGCCCGCGGCCAACGTGCCTCCTCCCAGGAGGGCCAGAGTCGCGTTGGTCGCGGCGACCCCGGACAGCGTCGAAATAGCTGTTCCGGTGGAGGCGGCCCCGAACAACGCGGCGGCCGTGAACGCACCGTAGGCCGCGGCGCCGCCGGCTGCTACCCCGGCCGCACCTCCGGCGGCGGCACCGCGGATCGCGTTGGCGATCCCGACGGACATGGCCTCGATACGTATTGCCGTAGGGATCTCGCCCGTGCTCTCGCTCTCCTCCTCACTCGGCCTCTCCGGCTCGGGCGCCCCGCTGACGCTCTCGGCCAGTTCCACGAACCGCATGAAGAATTCGTCGCGGGCGGCATCATGGGCATGGTTGAAGGCTTCCCCGAGTTCTTGGGTGATCTTCGACCGCTGGGCCACCTTCTCGTTGATCTCGGCGTGACGTCTTTTCGTCTCCGCGATCTGGTCGCGCAACTTCACCGGCCGCTGGCCCCGCTGACGGGCGAGAGACCTGGTCCGCTCCTCCGCCTCCTGCTTGAGCTGCTCGGGTGTCAGTCGGAGCGCGAGGGCGATGGCGGCCAGACGGTACTCCCCGGGGCTTACGAGCCCGCGCTCGATCCGGGAGATCGAGACCGCTCCGCCCTTCCCGTAATCGGCCTGCTCAGCCAGTTCTTCCTGAGTCCTGGAGGGTTTCTGGGCCTGGCGGTGCTCGCGGATCACGAGGCCCATCGCCTCTGCGCTGAAATCATTCATCGGTTCCGGTCCTCTTGGTCAGCGGGCTGTGGCGACGCCAGGAGGACTGGGCCTCACGTGCGAGCGCACCACCGGAGCGGAGAGCCTGGACGCTGTCTTCCGTGAACTGTTTGGCCGCCTTGACGACGGCCGGGTCACGACGGACCTCGTTGGCGGTCTGGATGTTCTGGGCGGCAGTGAGGGCCAGATGGGCGAGGTTGAGGCGAGACATGGCAGTGGACCTTTCGTCGCTGATGGTGCCTGCGCGTGTGCAACATAACGTCACTTAGTGCGCGGCGTCCGCACTATGGAGAAACCGACTGCAATGGCGACACGCTCGGCGTTCGGGGCCGCTTGAGCCGCAGGGGCCGGCGCAGCGCGTCGCAGGTTCTCTGTTGGTGCCGGTGGTGCCGGTGGTGCCGGTGGTGCCGGTGGGTGAGGGTCGGTGAGGGCGTTCGGGAGGTGGCGAGCCGGGATTCTGCCCGGCTGGCGGTCGGGGAGCTGTTACGTTCCGGGAATGCCGACATCTCGTCACCTCTGCCTGCTGACCGGCCTGCTGCCCGGACTGGCCGTGCATCTCCCGGAGACCGCCGCCGGGATGCGGACGGCCCGCGAACGGCTGGCCGCACGGGGCTGGGAGGTCACGTGGATCGTGGTGGTCGACGGACCGGGAAGCGTCGGCGTCCAGGAATGGCCGACGGGCACGATCGTGGAACACAGCCCGGTGCACGGCGGTATCGCCGCGGCCCGCAACCGTGCGCTCCACCGGGCGTTCGACCTCGCCCCGGACGGCTGGGTGTACCCCCTCGACGGGGACGACGTACTCGATGTCGACGGGCTGTCGGCCCTGCTCGCCGATCCGGCGCTGGAGGAGGCGGGCAACGGCTGGGTCTCCGCGAACCGGGCCTTCCTCGACGGAACCTCCTCACGGCATCATCGCGCCACACCGCGCCGCTGGGCCCGGCACGAGCTCGCCGGGGCGTGGTCGCTGCCGGTCTATCCGTTCATGCCGAACGCGGTGCTGGCCCGTACGGGGGTGGCCCTCGCGGCGGGCGGCTGGCCCGCGGTGATCGTCGCCGAGGACTTCGGATGGGCCCTGGCCCTGTCGGAGCAGTCCGCGGGGGCGTCGACGCCCCACGTCGTCACCCGCTACCGGGCATGGCCGGGCCAGACCACCGGGACCACCTGGTTCGACCGCGAGTTCCTCGCCGCGTACGCGCTGATCACGAGCATGGCCAACGCCAGGCGCGAGGCCCTGGGGCAGCCGACGGTCCGGTTCCCCGTCCCGCCGGACACCGGAGTGGCCGAGTCCACCGCGCACCGGACACGGCCCGTGTCTCCTTGACCGTGGTGGCGGTCGGCTGCTCGCTTCCGGGCGCCGACCGCCACCGGGGAGGCCGGCCGAAAGGGGGTAGGGGCCGGGGGTCACGCGACACGCGCCTGAGTGCGTGGGCTCAGGCCGTGCAGCGCGGTCTCGACGACGAGGTCGGCGTACTCCACGGTCAGCGGTTCCGTGCGTTGCAGCCAGCGGTTGAGCAGCGGGCCCCACAACATCTCGACGGCCAGGTCCAGATCGGTACCGGCGTCGAGCTGGCCGGCCTCCTGGGCCTTGCGCAGACGGTCGACCTTGAGTCTTCGCATAGGTTCACGCAGGCGCTCGGCATAGGTCGCGGCGAGTTCCGGGTCGTGGACGATCTCGGTGGTGAGGGCGCGCATCGGCTCGTCGTAGCGCGGGTCGTTGAGCTCGCCGACGGTGGCGCGCAGCACGCTCTTCAGGTCGGCTTCGAGGTCGCCGGTGTCGGGGAGCGCCGGGTACCCGCTCACCTGGTCCTCGCTGAGCATGAGGAACGCGTCGAAGAACACGGCCCCCTTCGACGGCCACCAGCGGTAGATCGTCTGCTTGCCGACGCCCGCCCGCGCGGCGATGGCCTCGATGCTCAGCTTGGCGAAGCCCACCTCGCCGACCAGGTCGAAGGCGGAGGTCAGGATCGCCTTGCGGGAGGCTTCGTTGCGACGGGTGCCGTCGGGGAGGCTCTTCGGGTGCTTGGTCATGACTCCAATCTAACAGTGAACGAGACGAGACGGTCCGTCTTGACAGAAATCCTCGCCGGGTGTGTAGTGGAGGTACGCAGCGAGACGCAACGTCTCGTCTTCTGTGGGGGGAGTACCGCACATGCGCACCTCAGGAAATACAGGCCGCGTCTGGTTCATCACCGGTGCCGGCCGGGGCCTCGGCCGTGCCTTCGCCCAGGCGGCGCTGGCCGCGGGCGACCGCGTCGCGGTCGCCGCGCGTACCACCGGGCCTCTGGAGGAACTGGCGGCAGCACACCCCGGGCGGGTGCTGCCCCTCGGGATGGACGTGACGGATCGGGAAGCGGTGTCCGCCGCCGTCGCCGAGGCGGTCGGCCACTTCGGACGGCTCGACATCGTCATCAACAACGCCGGGACACTGTCGATGGGCATGGTCGAGGAGTTCACCGAAGCCGAGGCCCGCGCTCATCTGGACGTCAACTTCTTCGGCGCGCTGTGGGCGAGCCAGGCGGTGATGCCCACCCTGCGAGAGCAGGGCTCCGGGCACATCGTGCAGATCTCCAGCATCGCCGCGCTGGGGGGCTTCCCGAGCACCGGGCTCTACAGCGCCGGCAAGTTCGCCCTGGAGGGCCTGAGCGAAGCGCTCGCCATGGAGGCGGCCCGCTTCGGGGTGAAGGTGAGCATCGTCCAGCCCGGCGGCTACTGGACCGACCTGTACACGGCGATGCACCGCACGACCCCGCTGGAGGCGTATGCCCCACTGCGCGCGGAGATGGAGGAACAGTTCGCCGAGAACTCGGTCGACAGCGATCCCGCACTTGCCGCACAGGCCTTGCTCGCACTCGTCGACAGCGACGAACCACCGCTGCGCCTGCTGCTGGGAAGCGTGGCCTACGACCTCGCCTTCGACATGACGCACAGACGCATGGACGCCTGGGCGGCATGGGAACAGGTCAGCCGCGCCGCCGAGCACGCGATACCCGCCCCGAGTTGACGGTGCGGGTGGGCGGGCGCGGGCCAGCGTCGGTGCCGGGGGCGGTGCCAGGAGCGGGGGACAAGCGTCGGGCGGTGGTTCTAGTTCACCGCGCGGAAGCTGCCTCCAGCCCAGTCGGTGCGCGTCTCCTCGGGTTCCAACGGGTCGAAGATCTTCGTCCGGCAGTTCGGATCGGGGAAGAGGAGGATGGGGCTTTCGGTGAAGTTCGAGATGGTCGTGCCCTTCCCGAGGCCCTGGTGGCAGTCGCTCGGCTTGGGGTCGTCGGTGACCTCCTCCTCGCCGCTCCGGGATCGCTGGACCACCTCGCCCGGCGCGGCGGACACGGTCGGCGCCGTTGCCAGCAGCAGGAGGGCGGCGGCCGGGGCTACCAGCGAGGCGGTGATTCGTCGCATGGGATGGCTCCATCACCTACAGGTCCGGGGCGGCGGTGACAGCCGCCGGGCCGGCGAGATCCGGCCCGCCGCCATCTCATCCCGAACCGCCCCGGGGAACCAGCCGGAGAACCACAAAGAGTGACAGCGGCTGCCGTTCGGCCCCTGCGGAAGGCGGAGTCTCCGGAGACCGAACACGTACGGGGCAGCCGAAGGGCCAAGCCGTTCGGGCCGAGGAGGGAGCGGAACATGCAGGGCAGCTCCGCTACCTCCCTTTCACGGCCTGCCGCTGAACAGGTGATTCTGTATCGGTCCAGTGGCCCTGTGCTTGCCTTCGTTCAGCCTCCCGGTCGCCCCGTACCCGTACCCGTACCCGTACCGGTGCCCGTCCCTGCGGCCGTGGTGTGGTGACCCGCCGCTACGCGTCGGTGATGCGCGCGAGGACGGCCGGTCGGACGGTGGGGAGGTCGACGTCCAGGGTGGTGAGTACATCCGTGGCGGTGACCTCGGCGTCGTCGGTGCCGATGGTCAGGAGCGCGAGCAGGATGTGGCCCGTCCCGAAGCGTTCCTGCCCGAGCGTGCGGGCTTCCCCGATCGTCTGTTCCAGGGCCTTCTTCGCGTGCGAGGTGTACGCCGGCTGAGGGAACCTGAATGCTCCCGGGCCGAAGTTGTCGTCGGCGCGGCGTTCGATCTCGGTGATGTCGATGCCGAGCGAGGAGAGCGCGTCACGCGTCGGCTGCCCGCCCGTCGCCGGGACGCCCGCCGCCTCCAGCAGACGTACGGTCACCTCGCGGGCGGGCCCGACCCCGACGCCCTGACCGGCCAGGACCACGCCCGCGTCACTGTCGGTCGTCGCGGCCAGCCCGAGCAACAAGTGCCCGGTGCCGATGAAGTCGTGGCCGAGCGAAAGAGCCTCGTCCTGAGCCGCGATGAGGGACTGCTTCGCACGATCGGTGAAGTACTCGAACACGTCAGTTCTCCTTGCCTGTGGCCTTGCGCCTGGTCCCGTGCTTCTCGTGCACCGACTGCCGGCTCACCTGTAGTGCCGTCGCGATGCGCTGCCAGGTCCAGCCCTGGTCCCGCGCGCTGTCGACGTGCAGGCGTTCCAGCTCCTCCAGCAGCCGGCGCAACGCGACGACCGCGCCGAGCCCGACAGCCGGATCTTTCCCGGTGACCTGGCCGACCAGATCGGCGGCCGGGGATTCCTCAGAAGCTCCCATGCGTGTCAGGTTACCCTGACGCGCATGGTGTCTGTCAAGGAACCCTGACATTGTTCGGGTGCGGCCTGTTCGCGGATGTGCGCACAGGAGGGTGGTGATGTGGCGAGGGAGGGTGTGAGTACGAGTGTGAGTATCAGAGGAGAGCGTCGCGCTCGGCAGGTCGAAGCGTTCCCGCCCGGTGAGGTTGAACTCCGGCGGGTGTCACGCGTCCGGACCGTGTCGGCTCGTTCGCCCTCATGTCGGGCTGATCTCTTGACAGTTGCCGGTCATCGGCATGCAATATATTGCATGCCAGTTCCACAGAGCCGGGGGCTCGTTTCCAGGTCGCTCCTTCGGGAGAACGCTTACCGGGCGATCCGGGACGCCATCGTCGACGGCACGCTCACTCCGGGGGAGCGGCTCAACGACGGTGATCTGGCCGAGTGGCTGGGGGTGAGCCGGACGCCGGTGCGGGAGGCGTTGGCGCGGCTGGAGCAGGCCGGTCTGGTGCAGACGAAACCCGGCCGCTACACCATGGTCAGCCCCCTGGACGTCCGTGCCGTCCGTGCCGCCCAGTCGGTGACGGCAGCCATGCACGAACTCGCCGTCCGGGAGGCGCTGCCCGACCTGTCCGCCGCCGAGCTCGGCGCCATGCGCGAGGCCAACGCACGCTTCGCCGATGCCCTGCGGCGCAACGACGTCGATGCGGCGATCGCCGCCGACGACGACTTCCACGGCGTCCCGGTCACCGCCTGCGCCAACCACGCCGTCCGCACGGTCCTTGAGCAGTTCACGCCGGTGCTGCGGCGTCTGGAACGCTCGCGCTTCTCCTCGCTGAGCGGCCGGGGTTCGGTCGTTCAGCACGACCGGATCATCGCGTTGTGCGAGGCCGGTGACGTCGAAGGAGCAGCGGCTGCCACCCGCGCCAACTGGCGGACGCTGGTACCCCTGCTCGACACCTCGCTCCCCGGTGACGCCAACGACAACAACGACAGTGACGACAACAACGACAGCGACGACCCCGGTGGTGTCAGCGGCTGACCGGAGCCGCGCACCGACCGATGTCCCGTACCGACGACCGAAGCCCCGCAGCGGGCGCACACACCCTCAAGGAGTCACAGATGTCCCTCGACGGCTTCGAGCGTTACCCCCTGCTGTTCGGGCCCAGCCCCGTCCACCCCCTGGAACGGCTCAGTGACCACCTCGGCGGGGCCCGGATCTGGGCCAAGCGGGAGGACTGCAACAGTGGGCTGGCCTTCGGCGGGAACAAGACCCGGAAGCTGGAGTACATCCTTCCCGACGCCCTCGCCCAGGGCGCGGACACCCTGGTCAGCATCGGCGGAATACAGTCCAACCACACCCGGCAGGTGGCCGCCGTCGCCGCCAGGGCCGGGCTGAAGGCCGTCCTGGTCCAGGAGAGCTGGGTGGACTGGCCCGACGCGGTCAACGACAAGGTCGGCAACATCCTGCTGTCCCGCGTCATGGGTGCGGACATCCGTCTGGTCCGGGCCGGATTCGGCATCGGGTTCAAGGAGAGCTGGGAGCAGGCGCTGGACGAGGTCCGCGCGGCCGGAGGCACCCCGTACGCGATCCCCGCCGGAGGCTCCGACCATCCGCTCGGCGGCCTCGGCTTCGCCGACTGGGCCTACGAGGTGGAGGAGCAGGAGCGTCGGCTGGGCGTCTTCTTCGACACGATCGTGGTCTGCAGCGTCACCGGCAGCACCCAGGCGGGCATGATCGCCGGTTTCGCCGGCCAGGACCGTCCCCGTCGTGTCCTGGGCATCGACGCCTCGGCCCAACTCGCCGCGACCCACGCCCAGGTGGAGAAGATCGCCCGCAGCACCGCAGAACTCATCGGTCTCGGCCGCGACCTGCGCGACGACGAGATCACCGTGCTGGAGGGCTGGGCCGGAGACCTCTACGGGATACCCGTCCAGTCCACCCTGGACGCGATCCGGCTCACCGGACGCCTCGAAGGCATGATCATCGACCCCGTCTACGAGGGGAAGTCCATGGCCGGACTCATCGACCTCGTACGCGGCGGAGAGATACCCCGGGAATCCAACGTCCTGTACGCCCACCTCGGCGGCCAGCCCGCCCTCAACGCGTACAGCGGCGTCTTCAACTGACCCGGATGACCGGATGACCGCATGACCCGGACATCGGTGAGTGCGAGTGCGAGGGCGAGGGCGGGTGTGAGGAGGTGTTGTCCGTGGAGGGTGTGACGCCGGGCCCGGTGGGCGGGCTGCGGGTTCGCGGGTACGGGGCCCGGGACAGGGACGCCGTGCTCGCCCTGATCGGCGCGGACCGGATCACGGGGCAGCCGCAGACGACGCGGGAGATGCTGGCGGAGGCCCTGGCCGGGCGGTCGCCGGTCGATTCCGGCTGGTGGGCCGAGCTGGAGGTCCCGGTCACCGATGTCGTCCACGACGACGCCGGGACGGTGCTGGGGGTGGTCTCCTACGCGGTGCGGCCCTCGGACGGAACCGGGTTCATCCTGTGGCTGCACGGCCGTGAAGTCCCTTACATCGTCGCCCTGTTGGTCGAGCGCGTGTTGGCCGTGCTGGGCGTGCGGCGGAGGGTGTCCGCCTTCGCGTTCGCCTCGGCGTTGTCGCTGGGTCTGGAGGGCCTGCCGGTCGGCCACCGGCCCGTGACACGTGCGGCCCTGGAGGCGGCGGGTTTCTCGGCCGACGACGGGTGGCGTTATCTCCACGCCCGGTTGCCGCTCGCCGGTCTGCCCCGTGCCACCCGGGTCGAGGTCGGCGACAGCGAGGAGCCGCCCGGCCGACGGCTGGCGGTCCACGGGGAAGGCGAGGGAGGCGGGGGAGGCGAGCCGGTCGCCGAGGCGACCGTCGGCTGCCCGGTGGACGGGATCGGCGTGCTGTGGTGGATCGGCGTCACACCGGCCGCCCGCCGCCGCGGCCTGGGTCTCGCCCTGCTCGGGTCCAGCCTGGAACTGCTGGGTGACCTGGGCGCGCGCGAGGTGATCCTCTTCGTCGACGACGTCCCGGCCGACGACCCGGAACGGAGCCGGTCGGCGGCCAACCGGATGTACGACCGCGCCGGCCTGGTGGAGATCGACCGCCTGTTCTCCTTCGAACGCCACCCCTGAAGCTGGATGCGTGGATGCGTGGATGCGTGGATGCGTGGATACGGCGTTGTGTCCGGGTGTCCGGGTGTCCGGGTGCGGCCTCAGTCGGCGGTGGGGTGCTCGGGCAGCCACTCGTGGGACGGGTCGTACTCCAGCCAGCGGTTGCGCCCGGCCTCGGCCGTGAAGCCGTCCACCAGCGCGGGCAGCAGGGGATGCGCGCCGTCGCCGCGCCACAGCAGGGACCAGGCGTAGAGCGGGGTGGGGTCCACCAGCGGGACGGACCGGATTGCCGGGGTCCGGGGAAGTGGCACGTCGGCGGGCATCAGCGAGAAGTGGCGCGGGTCCGTGGTCAGACCGGTGAGGAAGTGGTCCAGCCCCAGGTTGGTGCCCTCCGCACGGTCACCGATGCCGAACCGCTCGGCGAAGCACCGCAGGAAGTCGAGCCGGTCCAGTGCTCCGGGAGCCCACAGCACACCGTCACGCAACTGTCCCGGCCGCAGCACACGGGTTCGGCCGCCAGCGGATGATCCACGCCGAGGACGAGGTCCACCGGTTCCAGCCGTACCAGACGGTGTGTCAGCCCGGTGGGCAGCGGTGGATGGACCCGGCCGAAGGCGGCGTCGATGCCGCCCCGCGACAGCGCCGCCGCCACGGACGGCAGATCACGACCGTGCCCGAGCTCCAGAGGCGGCCCGTTTCGCGGACATCACCGAAGCGGACTTCGACCATGCCGTCGGCGTGAACCTCAAGGGCGTGTTCTTCACCGTCCAGAAGGCGTTGCCGCTGCTGGTGGAGGGGGCGTCGGTCGTCATCAACGCCTCCTGGACCCTGCACCGGGGCAGCGGGGTCCTCACCCTGCACTCGGCGACCAAGGCGGCTGCCCACAGCCTGGCCCACAACCTGGCCCACAGCCTGGCCCACAACCTGGCCCACAACCTGGCCCGCACCCTCGCTGCGGAGCCCGGGACGCGCGGCATCCGCGTCAACTCCGTCAGCCCGGGCTACATCGACACCCCGATGTAGCCCGCGTCGGCGCTGGGCGAGGCGCAGACGGAGGCCGTGACCGGCCAGGTGGTGGCCCGTCGGTTCGGCCGGCCGGAGGAGGTCGCCGCGGCGCTGGCGTTCCTCGCCTCCGCCGAGGCGTCCTACATCAACGGTCAGGACCTGGTCGTCGACGGCGGCCTGGTGGCCGCGATCCCCGGATGACGAAGCGGGTGAGGACGGCAGTGACGACAGCAGTGAGGACGGCGGGTCGCACCATGTGTCCCGTACCCGTCCGGCCCGTACCCGTCCGGCCCGTACGGAGCGCTCAGGCCCCGCTCCGGGTGCCCGCCGAGGCGAGACCCAGCCAGGTGTGCGGGTTTCCCTCCCAGCACCAGCCCAGTTTCGGGGCGCCCTTGCTGATCCACAGGGCCGGTATCCGGCGGTCCCCGATGCGGCTGCCGCCGAGCGAGAAGCACTTGTTCTTCGCCAGCGCCTGCGGGTACAGGGTGATGAAGGCGATGCCCTCCTCCATGGTGAGCGGTGTCCGGCCGCGCTCCTCGATCGCCGCGAGGGCGTCCAGGGGGACGACGTCGCAGAACTCCTCACCGCGGTCCACGTCGAAGGCGACGTACACCGCCCCCTCGGGGAGTTCCAGCTCCTTGAGGGAGACGAACCGTTCCAGCTCGCCCGGGGCGTAGAAGCGCTCGATGACTCCGGGCCGGTTCTTGCCGGCGAGCGCGGTCAGGACCACCGACTCCTCGATGGGGACGAGCGCCCGGGTGACCACCAGCAGGAACGGCACCCGGCCCTCGGACGGCGGTTCGAACCCGGTCGTCCGTGCGAGGACCTGCTCGCGCAGCGGGCCGACGAGGGCGCGGAACGCTTCCTCCGTCATCTTCGCGAGCGCCGGGTAACCGCTGTCGACGAGTGTCGCGACCTGCCGGTCGAACTCCGTGGCGGCGTCGAAGCCGGTCATGTGAAGCCTCCTGGGTGGGGATGGGGGTTACCGGTACCGGTACCGGTACCGGTACCGGTACCGGTACGGGTAGGGGCTGTGGGCGAGGGACGGGGCAGTCGGTCGTCAACCCGCCCGTCAGTCACCACAAACCATGGTGCGGTACCGGCCCTTCACCCATCACCGGGTCGTCCGTCGTGGCGGGCGCGGTGTGTTTGGCTGGATAACCCCCGTGGTGCCGGTGGCGTCGGAGAGGATGGCCCGCAGGACGCGTCGTCCGGTCGAGCAGTACGCACACGTCCAGCAGTACGCACACGTCGAGCAGTACACACGGAGTGAGGGGAAACCCATGTCCACCATCAACGAAAGTCCACGTATCGCCGTCTACGGGCTGGGGGCCATGGGGCTGGACATCATCAGGATTCTGCACGGCCGCCGCGCGAACATCGTCGCGGGAATCGTCCGGCCCGGCTCCGACAAGGACGGACGGATTCTGGGTGAGCTGGCCGGTGTCCCCGGACTCGCCTTCCCCGCCCGGGGCGACGCCGAACAGGCCCTGCGCGAGGCGGCTCCGGACATCGTGGTCGTCACCGTCAGCACCTACCTCGACGACACCCAGTACGAGATCTTCTCGACCGCGGTCAAGGCCGGGGCCAATGTCATCACGCTCGCCGAGGAGATGCTCTACCCCTTCGCGACGGACAGCCGGCTCGCCCGGGAACTGGACGCCCTGGCGAAGCGGCACGAGGTGACCGTGACGGGCACGGGACACCAGGACGCCTACTGGGTCAACCTCATCAGCGTGCTGGCGGGGTCGACCCACGACCTCGGGGGCGTGACCGGCCGGCTCTCCTGGAACGTCGACGACTTCGGGCGGGCCCTCGCGGAGCAGCAGCGGGTCAACGCGACCGTCGAGGAGTTCGCCCAGTGGCAGGCGGACGCCGAGCGCCTGCCGACCTTCACCTACTACTCCCTGTACGCGCTGGCGGCAGCCATCGGCCTGACCCCCCACGGCTCGCCGGAGTGCACGACCGAGCCGGTGATCGCCCAGCGGGACACCTACTCCAAGGCCCTCGGGTCGACGGTGGGGCAGGGCAGGCTGCTGGGTTACACCGACACCGACACCCTGCACACGAAGGAAGGCGTCACGTTGTCCGTCAGCTCGCAGGGAACGGTCTACGAGGAGGGCGAGACGGACTTCAACGAGTGGAACATGACGGACGGTTCAGGCAATCCGACGCTCCACCTGCGCAACAGTGACCTGAAGACCGCGCATACCACCTGCGCCACCCTGGTCAACAGGATTCCGGACGTCATCGCCGCGAGGCCGGGCATCGTCACTGTGGACGAGCTGCCGCAGTTGCGTTACCGGCCGGGTCTTCACGTGAGCTGAGCGGGTCTGCCCCCTGCCCCCTGCCCCCCCGCCCGCCGCGCCGACCGCGCCGACTCCGTCCCCTGCCCCCGCTGACCGCTTGCCCCTGCTGCTCCTGCCCCCGCTGCCACTCCTGCCCCCGGAACCCCGGAGGCCCCTGGGGTGTGTGTAGGGTCGTGGACCGTCCGGTGGGCAGGGGTGAGGCCGTTGCCGGTGGTGAGGCAGTTCCCGCCCACCCGCTCTGTTCACTTGGGGGGTTGGTGGTTCGACGTGTGGTGCGTGGCCGACGTGTGGCGGTGCTGGGCGGGGGTGTGTCCGGCCTGACGGCGGCGATGGAGCTGGCCGAGCGGGGTTTCGAGGTCACGGTGGTGGAGGCCGGTGCGCTGGGCGGGAAGGCGCGGAGCATGCCGGTGCCGGGTACGGGCCGGGACGGGCGGCGGGACCTGCCCGGCGAGCACGGGTTCCGTTTCTTCCCCGGGTTCTACCGGAACCTGCCGGTGACCATGAGCCGCATCCCCTTCCCCGGGAACCCGGACGGGGTGGGGGTGGCGGGGAACCTCGTGGAGACCAGCGAGGTCCTGCACGCCCGCGGCGACGGGCGCGACGGCCTGGTCCTGGACGTCTCGGGGGACGGACGGGAACCGGACCTGGAGGAGACGCTGCGCAGCCTGGGCGCGTTCCTCTCCCAGGCACGGGGCCTTTCGGCCGCGGAGAGCGAGTACTTCGCCAACCGGCTGCTCGTGTACGCCACCAGCGGTGACGAGCGGCGCGCCGGGCAGTGGGAACACACCTCGTGGTGGGAGTTCTCGGGCGCCCGCGGCGCCTCGGAGGAGTACTACCGGCTGTGCGTCATCGGCCCGAGCCGCAGCCTGGTCGCGGCGAAGGCCGAGGTGGCGAGCGCGGAGTCGATCGCCCGTACCCAGACGGAGTTCTGGTACGGGCTGCTGGGGCGCAAACGGTACGCGGCGGCCGACCGGGTGCTGAACGCCCCGACCAACGAGGCGTGGATCGACCCGTGGGTGCGTCACCTGAAGGGCCTGGGCGTACGGTTCGCACTCGGCCGGCGGGCCGTCAAGCTGGAGCTGACCCGGGGTGAGGTGAGCGCCGTGCTGCTCGGCCGGGCCGACGGGACGACCGACCGGTGGGAGGCCGACTGGTTCGTGTGCGCGGTCCCGGCGGAGCGGGCCGTGAAGCTGCTGGACGCCGAGGTCCTCGCGCGGGACCCCGCGCTGGGGGGCGCGGCCCGGCTGGAGACGGACTGGATGACCGGCCTCCAGTTCTACCTGCGCCACCGCACGCCGATCGCGCACGGGCACGTCATCTACCTCGACTCTCCGTGGGCCCTGACCTCCGTCAGCCAGGCGCAGTTCTGGGCCGGGGTGGACTTCGCCGCCACCTACGGAGACGGGGAGGTGCAGGACTGCCTGTCGGTGGACATCTCGGCCTGGGACGTACCCGGCCCGCTGTTCGGCAAGGCCGCGTGGGACTGCACCCGCAAGGAGGTGGCGGCAGAGGTGTGGCACCAGATGTGCCAGGCCCTGAACCGGGAAGGCGAAACGGTTCTCTCGGAGAAACTGCTGCACTCGTGGTTCCTCGACCCCGCCGTCACCGGCCTCGACGGACCGGGCCGGGCCCGCAACAGCGAACCCCTGCTGATCAGTACGGCGGGATCGGCCCAGCACCGCCCGCGGGCGGCGACGGCGCTGCCCAACCTGTTCCTGGCGGGCGACTGGGTCCACAGCGACCTGAACCTGGCCACGATGGAAGCGGCCGACCAGACGGGCAAGGCCGCGGCCAACGCGCTGCTGACGGCCGCGGCCGTACGGGACGCCGTCCCCTGCGAGATCCTCACGATGCAACACCCGCCGGAGCTGGCCGAGTTGCACCGGATCGATGCCCGGCTGTACGCCGCGGGCCTGCCCAACATGTTCGACCGGCCCGCG
This sequence comes from Streptomyces sp. NPDC051567, assembly GCF_044454165.1. Classification (NCBI taxonomy): domain Bacteria; kingdom Bacillati; phylum Actinomycetota; class Actinomycetes; order Kitasatosporales; family Streptomycetaceae; genus Streptomyces; species Streptomyces sp. NPDC051567. The sequence continues at coordinate 14,390 of NZ_JBITDK010000006.1, forward strand.
CCGTGGGCCACCGGGTCCGGTCAGCCGGCGGGGAACGCGTCCCCCGCCGGCTGACCGGACCCCGGACCCCGGACCCCGGACCCCGGACCCCGGACCCCGGACCCCGGACCCCGGGTCCGGGCGGTCCGCCAGGCATGCGGGCCCGACCGTGTTTCACGTGAAACACGGTCGGGCTACCGGGGGCGGGTGGCGAAGAAGTCACCCAGCGCGGCCAGGTCGTCGGCGCCGGCCACCACCCGCCCGTCCCCCGTGGCGCGCAGCCCGTCGAGGAACCGGTGCGCGTTCACGAGGTGCGCCTGCGACTCGGCCACCGTCCGCTCACGCCCGCCCAGCCGCTCGATCAGCTCCCTCAACTCCGCCAGTTCCGTCGGCCGTTCGACGCCGGACGGACCGTGACCAGGACCAGGGCCGCGAGTGGGAGCGGGAGTGGTGGCGTAGGCATCGGCCAGCCGGTGCGCGTCCGGTGTGCCCGCGGAGAGGGCCGCCACGACCGGGAAGGACTTCTTGCGCGCCGTCAGGTCGGACCCGCCCGGCTTGCCCGTCACGGACGGGTCCCCCCAGATCCCCAGGACGTCGTCCCGGAGCTGGAAGACCATGCCCAGGTCCTCGCCGAGCCGGGTGAACCCCGCCGTCAGCTCCGGACCCGCCCCGGCGAACACGGCGCCCAGGCGGCACGCACAGGCCATCAGCGAGGCGGTCTTCCCGGACAGCATCCACCGGCACTCCTCGACACCGACCTCGCGGCGCCGCTCGAAACCGAGGTCCAGCGCCTGCCCCTGCACCAACCGCACCACCGCCTCACCCAGCGCTGACGCGGCCACCCCGGCCGTCTCCGGCTCGGCCGGGGGATCGAAGAGGCGCGCCACGGCGAGCGGCAGCAGCGCGTCCGCCGCCTGCTCGGTGGCCTGCCGCCCGAACACCCGCCAGGCGGCGGGCCGCGCGCGCCGGACCGCGTCCCGGTCCATCGCGTCGTCGTACAGGAGCGAGAGGTTGTGCAGCAGTTCGACCGCGACGGCGCCGCGCAGCGCCGCCCCGGGCTCACCGCCCGCCGCCCGCGCGCACGTCAGGGTCAGGGCCGCGCGGACGGCCTTGCCCGCCGTGCCGCCCGGCCGCTCCCGGGCGTCCCACAGGCCGAGCTGATAGCCGACGATCCTGCGGTGCGCGGGTTCCATCCCCGCGATCCAGCGCGCCGCCTCGGCGTTCGTCGCGTCACCGGCCCGTTTCAGCAGCCCGGCCACACGCCCGGACGGCGCGATTCCCGCCCCGTTGCTCCCCACCCGGTCCAACTGCCCGCCCCCGCTTCCCGGGCCCGAGGGCCCGCGTCCTCCCCGTTAGCCCCGGGCGAGCCCAAGGTACCCGCTGCACGGCAAGGCCCGGCAGCCGTGACCGCCGTGGGGTCAACGGCCCCCGGGCCGCCGTACATCGTCCGGCCCCGCGCAGGCGATGAGCGGGAAAGGCAGGCCGGAAATACGCAGGGCGCAATACCTTTGAACCATCTTTTAGGACGGTTTGGACTACGCGTTGCCACCTGGTTGCTTTCCCGTATGGCTCAATAGCCGCTGTCAGGTAGAAATCGCACCCTGGACGATCCGGAGATGATCACGATGAGTGAACCGCGTGAGACGCTGGACTTCGAGCCCGACGACCTGTACGAGCCCCCGCTGCTGCTGGAGTCCGGTGACTTCGCCACCGCCACCCAGGGCTGGAGCGGACGTGACCGCGAGCTGTCCGGCAACTTCTGGAACCGCCCGTTCTAGGTCGTGAGGTGACGGTTCCGCCCGGCTGACCGCCCGGCCGACCACCTCCAAGGCGCCGGCCCGTGCCCCGTGGCACCGCCCCCGTGGCACCGCCTCGGGGCACGGACCGGTGGATGGACCGGTGGATGGACCGGAATCCGCACCACCGCGCGACGGGCGGCCCCGCCACCTCGCGCACCACGCCGTCGGCACACCGCCGCCGACGGCCGCCGGACGAGCGGGCGCCGGTGCCCGCCCGAGGGGAGACGGCTCTTGCGCGACACACCGACACCGTGGTTCGTGGTCCTCCCGGACCGCGCCCTGCCCCCCGTCCTCCTGGCCCGGCTACGGCGGCACGCCTGCCGGGTGGTGGACCACCCGTCCGGGCTGCCGTGGCTGCTGGGCTGCTGGCCCGAGGAGGAACTGGTCCACGCCCGCGCGGGCCGCACCGCGCTGGCCGTCGCCGGGACCACCTCGCTCACCCCGACCGAGCTGACCGTCCGGCTGAAAGGCGTACGGACCGCCGCCGACGCGGGCTCCGTACTGCGGGACGCCCCCGGCAGCTTCCACGTGATCGCGTCGGCCGACGGCGACGGCTGGGTACGGGGAACCGCCTCCGGGGCCCGGCGCGTCTTCTGGACCACCGTCGAGGGGCTGTCGACGGGCGTGACGCTCGCCGCCGACCGCGCCCGAACCCTGGCCTGGCTCACCGGGGCCGAGGTCGACACCGCACAGCTCGCCGCCCGCCTGGCCGTCCCCTACCTGCCGCACCCGCTGGCCGGGGCCGCCATGTGGCGCGGGGTGCACGCCCTCGCACCCGGCCACGCGCTCCACCTGGAACCCGACGGCAGCCGCACGACCGCGTGGTGGCGGCCACCACCCGCCGAACTGACCGTTCCCCAGGGAGCGGCGGCGCTGCGGGACGCGCTGCGCGACGCCGTGGCGGTGCGGGTCCGGCCCGGCCAGGTGCTCGGCGCGGACCTGTCCGGCGGAATGGACTCCTCCTCCCTCTGCTTCCTGGCCGCCGAGGCAGGGGCCCGCCTCGTCACCGTGACCATGCAGTGGACCGGCCCCGGCAACGAGGACGCCGAGTACGCCGCATACGCCGCGCGGCGACTGCCCGGCGCCGCCGCCCGGAACCTGGTCTTCCCCTCCCAGGACCTTCCCCCCTACTTCACCGGCCTGGCCGGGCACCACGACGCGGCGGACGAACCCTGGGCCGCCGTCGCCGAACGGGCCCAGCAACACCACCTCACCCGGGTGCTGCGGGACCACGGGGCGCGCCTGCGGCTCACCGGCCACGGCGGGGACCACCTCCTGGTGCCGCCCACCCCGTACGTCCACGCCCTGCTGCGCCGCCGCCCCCTGCTGGCGCTGCGCCACGTGGCCGGTTTCCGGGCGGGAAACCGCTGGCCCCTGGGGGCCACCGCGCGCATGCTCCTCGACCGGCGCCCCTACGCCCACTGGCTGGCGGCGGCGGGCGACCGGCTGCGCGACCCCACGCGGCACTGGTCCCTACCCGAGGAGTGGGGCGCCCGGCCCTGGCTCCCGCCCTGGGCCGCGCGGCAGGCCGTCGAACTCCTTGGCGACCTGCTGACCTCCGAGGCCGCGAAGGCACGGCCGCTCGCCGAGGACCGGGGCCGGCACGGCTGGGTGCACCAGTCGCAGGAGGCCGGACGGCTCGCCCGGTTCGTCCAGGACAGCACGACGGCGTCCGGGGTGCCCGCGCAGAGCCCCTTCTGCGACGACGCCGTCCTCACCGCCTGCCTCTCCGTCCAGCCGCACCTGGCTCACGACCCGTGGTCGTACAAGGCGCTGCTCAGCGCGGCCATGGAAGGCGTCGTACCGGACCGGCTGCTGCGACGGACGACCAAGGACCACTGCAACGAGGAGTGGCACGCGGGCCTGCGCCTGCACCGCCGCGAACTCGCGGGCTGGGCCGAGGAATCGCACCTGGTGGCCGCCGGGGTCGCCGAGGAGGGCGCGCTGCGCCAGGTCCTGCACAGCCCCGGCCTCCTCGACGGCAACGGCGCCGCGCTGGACAACACGCTGTGGGCCGAGGCGTGGCTGCGCGACCTGGCAGCCCACCCCACCCCGGCCCACCTCGACCCGTCCCACCGTGAGGAGCACCCCCTTGAGCGGACCGAGCCGACCGAGCGGACCGAGCCGACTGCGCGTTGACGTGTCCTGCTGCCCCACCGAGGACGGCATGGTCCTGCTGGACCAGCGCAGCGGCACGTACTGGCAGCTGAACACCACCGGCGCGGCCGTCCTGCGGGCCCTCCTCGACGGCGCCACCGCCGAGGAGATCACCGAGGGGCTGGTCCGCTCCCGGCCGGTCGCCCGGGAACGCGCCGCGGCCGATGTCGAGACCCTGATCGGCGGGCTCACCCGGGCCGGGCTGGTGACCGCCCCGTGAAGCGGGGCGACCGGTTCCCCGGCAGGACCGGTACCCGGCCCCCGCTGCCGCGCCGGATCACCGTCCACACCGTCGTCGCCGTCGCCCGGCTGCTGGCCCACCTGCCGCCCCGGCGCATCCTCACGGTGCTGCGCGTGGTGCGCCGGGGTGCCGCGCCCGCCGCCTACGCGCACGCGCTGCGGGCGCGGCAGGACGTGACCGCCGTCAGCACCATGTGCTCCGGCCGGTACTGCCTCCAGCGGTCGCTGGCCACCGCGCTGCTGTGCCGCCTCGGCGGCACCTGGCCCACCTGGTGCACGGGTGTGCGGATGGCACCCTTCGCCGCGCACGCCTGGGTGGAGTCCGAAGGCCGCCCGGTCGGCGAACCCGAGGACACCGGCGACTACCGGACCATGCTCAGCGTGCCACCGGGCTGAGCCGCCGCCCGTATGTCCGGGACGAGCAGGCTTCCCCTGCCCCTGAGCCTGTGAACCCGTGCGCCCACGCGCCTGAACGCCCGTACGCCCGTACGCCCGTACGCCTGACCGTCCGAACCGATCCCGTGGAGGACCCGTGCACCTGAGGACCGGCCCCGTCCCGCGAGGGGCGTACGGGGGAGGGGCGTACGGGTGAGGCGGCTGTTCGCCCGTCCCCGGCTCGCCGAGCCCGAGGTCTCGGCCTCCGAGCGGGAGCTGTTCGGCGGCCCCCTGCGCTACGAGGAGGGCGGGGCCTCCCACGAGTACGCGCGGCTGGACCTCACCCTGTGGTCGGCGCTGCGGTCCGTGCCGCTGATGGTCCGGGCGACCCTGCGGCTGGCGCTGCGGGCCGACCGGCGGGCGCTGACCGCCGTGGCCGTCACCGAGATCGCCCAGGGCGTCACCGCCGCCCTGGGCCTCGTCGTCCTCAACACCGTGCTGGGCACCCTGCTCGGTACCGGCGCCGTCGCCGACCGGCTGCACCAGGCGCTGCCCGCGCTGGTGGCGGGCGGCGCCATCGCGGCGACCGGGGCCGTCATGGCCGCACTGTCCACCGCGGCGACGGGCCGCCTGGAACCCAAGGTCGAGCGCGCCGCGAACGAGCGGTTCCTCAAGGCGGTCACCGAGGTCGAACTCGAAGCCATCGAGGACGGGGAGTTCCGGCGGCTGATCGACATCGCCCAGTTCGGCCCGGAATCGGCCCGCGGCATGGTCCGGGCCTGCGTCGGCACGGTCAACGGCATCATCTCGCTGGTCGCCGTCGGCGGCGTCCTGACCGTGCTGCACCCCGTGCTGCTGCCCCTGCTGGTGCTGATCGTGGCGCCGCGCGGCTGGGGCGCGATGCGGGTGGCCCAGCGCCGCTACCTCTCGGCCATGCGGTGGGTGGAACACGTCCGCGCCGGCCGGGTGATCGGCCAGCTCCTCACCTCCCGTACGGCCGCGCAGGAGGTACGGGTGCACGGCGCGGGACGGTTCTTCCTCGGCCACTACCGGGCCATGGCCGAGAGCGCCGAGGCGGAACAGTCCCGGCTGGCCCGGGGGAAGGCCGCCACCGAACTCCTCGCCGCCGCCCTGTCCGGACTGGCGCTCCTGGCCACCTACACGGCGCTCGGCGTCCTCATCCTGGGCGGCCACATGGCCCTGGCCGTCGCCGGTACCGCGGTGGTCGCCGTACGGTCCGGCTCGGCCGGCCTCGGCGCACTGGTGACGGCCCTCAACTCGCTGCACGAGGAGTCCCTGTACGTCCGCGACCTCGAACGGTTCGTCGAGGAGGCGGGCCGCCGCGCCATCCCCACCGGCGGCACACCCCTGCCGCCCGGCCTGGAGACGATCACCTTCGAGCGGGTGTCGTACGGCTACCCGGACCGGCGGGGCCGCGCCGTCGACGAGGTCTCGCTCACGGTCGGGACGGGACGGGTGACCGCGTTCGTGGGGGAGAACGGCGCCGGGAAGTCCACCCTGACCAAGATGCTCGCCGGGCTCCTCGTCCCCGACGAGGGCCGCGTCCTGTGGGACGGCGTCGAACTGCGGGAGGCCGACCGGCGCCAGCTCTTCGCCCGGGTCGGACTGCTCACCCAGGACTTCGAACGGTGGCCGATGACCGCCGCCACGAACATCGGCATCGGCGACACCTCCCGCCCGCCCGACGAGACGGCCCTCTGGGCGGCGGCGCACTACGCGGGCGCCGCCGCGATGGTCGCGGAGCTGCCGCACGGGATGAACACCCTGCTCGCGCGGATGTTCCGGGGCGCGAGCGAACTGTCCGGCGGGCAGTGGCAGAAACTCGGCCTCGCCCGCGCCCGTTACCGCGACGCCCGCGTCCTGATCGTCGACGAGCCGACCTCCGCCCTCGACCCGGCCGCCGAGATCGCGGCGTTCGAGAAGATCCGCGGCCTCGCCGGACCGGACCGGGCCGTGGTGCTGGTCACCCACCGCATGGCCGCGGTCCAGCACGCCGACCACATCTACGTCCTGCACCACGGCCGCCTCGCCGAGCAGGGCACCCACGAACAGCTCCTCGCCCGGGAGGGCCGCTACCACGCCATGTACCGCGCCCAGGCCGACCAGTACACCCCCGCGCCCCCGCCCGCACGCCGCGCCACCTCCCCGACCACGACGCCCACCACCCCCACCGCACCCACCGCACCCTGAGACCGGGGTCGCACCGGCGACCGGTCGGGCACGGTTGGGCCGCTTGGTCCACGTACGGCGAGCGGGCGCCCGGGGACGCGGTCACGCTGGCCACACCGGTTCCCGCTCCGGGAACCGACGGATCATGCAGGCCGAACAGGCCATGCAGGCCGAGCGGGTCAGACAGATCAAGGAGCGGGCAGATGAGTCCTGAGGACAAGAAAGGGGCGTCCTGTACGGGGCGCCCGGCCCGTGGGTCCCGCGGCGGCGGACGGGTGAGGTGCGGCGCGGTCGCCGGGGTCGCGCTGGCCCTGGCCTTCGCCTTCGCCGGCCCGGCGACGGCCGCGCAGAGCAGCGGGGCCGCCACCACCAAGGAGGTGCGGGGCAACCGGGTTCCCGTGCCCGCGGGCAAGTCGGCCGTCAGCATCGCCACGTGCCCCAGCGGCCAGACGGCCGTCTCCGGCGGCTGGGTGACCAGTGCGGGGGAGACGGTCATCCCCATCATGTCCTTCGCGTTCGGCCACGCCACCCCGAACGACTCGTGGGAGATCATGTTCCACAACCCCACCGCCCAGGACATCCAGTTCGCGCAGGCCATCGCGTACTGCTCCTGACGCGGCAGCGCCACGGCGCGACCGGGCCGCCGCCCGGCTCCCTCCCCGGCCCGGAGCCCGGACCGGGGGGCCTGCCGCCCGTACGGGTGGTCGTACGGGCCGGCCGTGCTGCTGCGCAGCCGTGAGCCGGTCAGCCGTGGCTGCTGATCGTCCGGCGTATCCAGTCCGCGTAGGCGGGCACACTGCTGTAGAGGCCCGGCCCGCTCACACAGTCGGGGGAGGGCGCGCCGGGGCCCGAGGTGGTCCCGATCAGCTCCCACCGCCCGCCCTTGCCCCGCTGGACCTGCGGCCCGCCGGAATCCCCGTTGCACGCCATGGCGTCCGGCACCCGGCTCACCGTGCACAGCCGGGTCCTGTCCGCGTAGCCGGGCGCGCACTCGGAGTCGGACCCCCGGCGGGCTTCGAGCTGCTGGAGCCGCTCGGGGAACACCCACCGGGTGAGGTCGACGGTGCCGAAGCCCAGGAGCCGGGTCGGGGTACCGGGACGGCCGGGCTTCTCGGCGATCCGGACGGGCTTCTCGGCGACCGGGCGGTCCAGACGGATCAGCGCGACGTCGTCCCGGTTGGGCGTGCCCTGCGCGTAGCCCGGGTGGGTCACGATCCGCCCGACGGCACGGACCGTGCCCCCGGACGTCCGCCGCTCGCTGCCGATGCGGACGGTGCCGTCCGGCTCCACCAGGCCGGGGTCGACGCAGTGGGCCGCCGTCAGCACCCACTGCGGATGGACCAGGGAGGCACCGCAGAGCCCCTTGACCGAGGGATCGGCGACCGCCGTCACGGGGAACGACGCCATGAACGGGTAACGCTCGCTGGAATCCTTCCCGTTGACGATCGCCTGGGCGGTACCGGTCGTCACGGTGGCGCACACCACGGCGGCCAGGGCGACGGCACCGGCGCGCGCCGTGATGCGTCGTCGTCGTACGGACTTCAGGCTGAACACAGAAGGTTCCCTTCGATCGGAAAAATCCGGACACGTCCAGCCTGCGTGTTCATGATCCACCGATCCATCCGGCCAGCGGGCCCCCACGGGGTGGGGACAACCCCCGGCCCCTTGGATTCGCCTCCTCGCGGGGGACCAGGGCCGGTACCGCCAGGTGTCAGCGCGCCTTCGCGTCCGGACGGGAGCGGGCGTGGGGGAGCCGGGCCAGGGTGACCGTCCGCAGCAGCCACTCCACGGGGCCGTACCGGTAGCGGGCCATGAGCCAGGTGCTGAGGGCGAGCTGGGCGGCGTACAGCACGAACACGCCCAGCACGACGACGGCCGGGCCGAGACGGTCGTACAGGGCGAGACCGTAGGCGGTGAAGACCAGGGCCATCACCAGGGACTGGCTCAGGTAGTTCGTCAGCGCCATCCGGCCGGCGGGGGCGAGGAGCGCGCTCGCACGCCTGCCGCGCGCGCTCCGCAGGAACAGGAGCATCCCGCAGACGTACGCGGCGGTGAGGGCCGGCGCCGTGAGCGTTCCCACCGCCTGGCCGAGCATCATCCACCGGGGCCCGAGCGGGCCACCGGCGGCCAGCGCCATGAAGAGGCTGCCGGGCAGGCCCACGAGGGCGCCGAGCAGGCAGATGCGGCGCAGGCGCGCACGGTGGTCCTCCGTGCCCGCGCGATGGCCTTCCGCGCCGGTGCCGGTGCCGGCGCCGGTGCCGGTGAGCAGGCGGCGTTTGCCGCAGTCGACCCCGACCAGGAAGGCCGCCAGGACGAAGCCGCCCATCAGCAGCGTGCTGAGCAGCACGTCGGGCAGCTCGCTCAGGTTGGCCCGCACCACGGAGACGGCGTCACCGTGGTACGCGGCCACCAGCGCGGGGAAGTCGGCGGCCAGCTCGGCGTCCAGTGCGGCGGCCTCCGCGTCCGGCATGAGCAGGAAGAGCGCCCCCAGCAGCAGCAGGAGGGCGCCCGCGCAGCCGTGCACGATCAGAGCGGCGCGCCGGGCCGCGCGCGGTGAGCAGTTGCGCGCGGCGATCAGGATCAGGCCGAGGAGGGCGTACGTGACGAGGATGTCCCCGACGTACAGCAGCACGGCGTGCAGGGACCCGAGCGCGAACAGGCCGAGCGTACGGCGCAGTTGCCGGGGTACGGCCCGGGCGCCGTCCCGCTCGGCCGACTCCAGCTGGAGGGTGAAGCTGTAGCCGAAGAGGAACGAGAAGAGGAGGTAGAACTTGCCGACCACGAAGGTCTGGACGAGTCCCTCCACGGTCCGGTCGAAGACGGACGCGTCCGGGTCGGCGACGGCGCCGAGGCCGTACGGACCGGCCATCATCAACGCGTTGACCAGCAAGATGCCCAGGAGCGCGAAACCGCGCAGGGCGTCGAGCTCCGTTATGCGCAGTGGCCGGGCCTGTCGTGCGTGCGCAGCCGTGATGGCCACCGGTCCCCCAAGTGGTCGTGGATGTGTCGTACCCGCCGTCACGGTGGTCCAGGTCCTGTCGTGAGCACACAGCACACAGCACACAGCACACAGCACACAGCACACAGCACGTGGCACGCGAGCTGTGGGCCGCCGTGCTCCCGGTTCCGTGTGACGGCAGAACACCCTAACCTCCGCGCGGAGGGGGAGCCGCGCTGTTCAGGAGGGAGACGAGGAGACGGGGAGACAGGGCGACGAAGAGATACGGCGACGAAGAGATACGGCGACGGGGCGGTACGGTGACGGGCCCCGCCGGTGTCGGCCGACGGGGCCCGCGCAGCACGCTGGTGTGTCAGCGGGTCAGTTGACCCGCCTTCCCCGGTAGGAGACCGGCCCCTCGCCCGGGAACTGGGCGGTTCCCGAGAACGAGGAGCCGTCGTCGAAGAAGGTGACGCTCCCCTTTCCCGCGTCGCCGGACCAGGTGACCGTGGTCCCGGTGGCGGGAGCGCCGCTCTCGGGAACGACGTTCGCACGGTTGGCGATGGAGATCTTGAGCGGCTGGTCCGGCTGCCATCCGCCGCCACCGGTCCCGATCTCGGTCGTGTACGTGGCCACGGCTTCCCCTTTGCTGATGACCGGTCCGCCGGGTCGGTGACCCGGCTCGTACGGTCCCCTCGACGGCTGCTCGCGCCGTCCTGCCCGACAGCCTGGGGAGCCCCGGGACCCGGTAGTAGGGCGCCAGGTGCCAAACCACTCGTTCAGTTGCACTTGCCCGAAAGCCGCCCGACAGCCCGCCCGAAAGCCGCCCGACAGCAGCCCGAAACCCGCTCCCCCGCCCGGGCCGTCGCCGGATCAGGACGGCCCGGCCGCCACCCTGCCCGCGCGGACCGCCTCCACCAGGGCCCGGTGGTCGCGTTCGTTCTGGTCGGCGTAGCTCTCCGCGAACTCCGCCAGCGCGCGGTCGAACGACTCGCCCCCGCCCAGGTACGCGGCGATCGCGATCCGGTCGCCGGAGCGGGCGTGGGCGCGGGCCAGGGTCTCGCCGCAGAACTCGCCGAACAGGCGCATCCCGTCGGGCACCATCTCCTGAGGCACGGCGATGCCCTTCCAGTCGTGCAACTGGCGTACGTAGAAGTCCCGTTGGCGCCCGTCCAGCCCCCTGACCCGGTCCCACCCCAGGAACACGTCCCCGACGGCCTGCATCATCCGCTGCCCGGTGACCACCCGCTGCCCCTGGTTGTCGTAGCGGCTCTCCCCGGTGTACGGGGCGAGGACCGAGCGGCCGGCCTCCTTGGCCTGGAGGATCAGCGGGTCCCCGTCGTCCTTGCCCAGGAGCAGCAGGACCCAGCACCGGGTCCCCACACTGCCCACCCCGACGACCTTGCGGGCGATGTCGACCACCCGGTACTGCCGCAGCAACTGCCGCCGCTCCGTGGACAGCGTCCGCGCGTACCGGCCGACGAGCTCGTGGAGCTCCCGGACGAAGGCGTCGCGCCGCTTGCCCCGCAGCAGGTCCTCGACCGGCACGAGCAGCGGCGGGTCGGGCGCGAAGCGGCGCTCCCCGTCGAGGACGTGGGTGAGCTTCCCGTACGCCGCCAGACTGTCCCGGGTACGGGCCTTGGCCATCGCCCTGGACAGCCGCCCCCGCCCCCGCGCGCCGAGCCGCTGGTCCGCGAGCACCTGGAGCTGCTCCATGTCGGCGCGGTCGTACCAGACCGCCAGGTTCCCCATGCCCGCGTACGCCCGCATCCGCTCCCGGTAGGACCGCACGGCGGCCCGGACGATCCGGGCCCGCGCCTTCGCCGGGTAACCGTTCTCCCGCCCCGCGATCACCAGGCTCGTGGCGAGCCGTTTGACGTCCCACTCCCACGGGCCCGGCAGGGTCTCGTCGAAGTCGTTGATGTCGAAGACCAGGCGCCGCTCCGGCGAGCCGAGCAGCCGGAAGTTCAGCAGGTGCGCGTCCCCGCACAGCTGCGCGGCGATCCCGCTGTCCGGTGTCGTCGCCAGGTCCGCCGCCATGACCGCGGCGGCCCCCCGGTAGAACCGGAACGGCGACTCGGTCATCCGCGCGTACCGCAGCGGGACCAGCTCCGGGACCCGCGTGGCCGACTGCTCCTCCACCACCTCCACCGGGTCGAACCGGCCCCTCGCCGGGGCGAAGCCCGCGTGCCCCGACCTCGGAGCCCGCTTGCGCGCCGCCCTGCCCCGCTCCGCCCGCTCCCGAGGCGACGGATACGGTGTCCCACCTCGCTGGCCCATGGAGTGTGCCTCCCGTCGGAACACCCCCCACCCGCCATTGTCCGCCGCCCGCCCCACCCCGCACGACGACGCCGCCCCTCGGTGCGGTTGCGCGCTCTGCCGGGGCGGGGCCGGGGCGGGGCCGGGGCGGGGTAGCGTGACGGCGGCAGGCGGAGCCGATGGCGCGGGGAGAGGCGCCGGTCATGAGCCGGTCGGTGGACGGGGCGACGGTGTGGACGACGTCGGTCGGTGGTGAGCCCGTGCAGGTCCCGGCGACGATCGAGGGCGTCCGGGCGACGCTCACCGAGGAGCGGGCCGCCGCGTTCGAGGCGGAGATCAGGCGGACCCCCGCCTTCCGGCTCGCGCGGACGCCGACGGCGTGGGCGCTGCCACCACAGGCGTGGGCCGAGATCGACGCGGACACGGAACGCGTCGCAGCCGGTGACCTCTCCGGCTGCACCCCCATGGAAGACCTGGCGGGCCACGACCCGGCCCGGTAGCCGCCCCACCCCCGGGCAGAGGCAGGCAGGCCCCCCGCCCGCCCTGGACGGCCCACCGGGCAGGACTCGGGTACGGGGTCGGGGCCGAGGGGTGGGAGCTGGGGCCTCGGGCTCGTGGGCGATGCGGGCGGGCCGGGGCGGTTCCTAGGCTCGGTGCATGCGATCAGACGATTCACCCGCGATGCGGGACGCCCAGGACTCCGCCCCTCCCCGCCCTTCCCGCCCGTCGCGGCGCTCACGCCGGCTGCTGCTGGCCGTCCCGCTGATGCTGTGCCTCGCCGCGACGACGGGCGTCGGCACCGCCCTCGCCGACGGGCCGCGGTCCGGCGACCCGGTGTCCGCCCTGTCACGGGCCGCCCACCCGCTGCGCTCCACCGCCCCGGACGCCCCCGACGACGCCGACCTGCGGCCCCTCGGCCGGATGATCGCCGGGGCCGATGTCGTCGGGGTGGGCGAGGCCACCCACGGATCGGGCGAGTTCGTCACCACCAAGCACCGCCTGTTCCGGCACCTCGTCGAGGAGAAGGGCTTCACCACCTTCGCCTTCGAGATCCACTGGAGCGCCGGGGTGCGCCTGGACGACTGGGTGCGGTACGGCAGGGGCGACCTCTCCACGATCATGGACGAGGAGTTCCAGAACGGCGGTCGCCTCTGGAACACCGAGGAGATGGCCGACCTGTTCCGCTGGATGCGGGCCTGGAACACCCGCCACGACCGTCCCCTCCGGATCGTGGGGGACGACCTCACCCACGCGGGTCCGGTGCTGTTCGACCGGGTCACGTCGTACGTCGGCCGCCACGACCCGGAGCTGCGGCCCGAGATCGAGCGGCTGTACCGGGAGTCCCGGCCCACCGCCGGGGTGGACGAGACGATGAAGGCCCGGCGGGCCATGCCCCGCGCCGACCGGCAGCGGCTGCGCGACGACGCACGGGCCGCGCTCGTCCTCCTCGAAAGCCGGGCCCCCGGCCCGGACGCCCGCGAACACGCGCTGGTCCTCCAGCACGCCAGGGCCATCGCCCAGAACGCCACCCTGGACGCGTTCGACCTCGTCAACGACGTCCCGGCGGCGCTGCGCTACCGCGACGAGATGATGGCGGCGAACACCGCCTGGTGGCAGCGGCACACCGGCGGACGCGTCTTCCTCTCGGCGCACAACACGCACGTCGCCGGGGAGACGAGCGCGCCCGCGTACCAGCCCAAGACGCAGGGCGAGTTCCTGCGGGAAGAGCTGGGCAGGCGTTACGTCAACATCGGCTTCACCTTCGGGCGCGGCTCGTTCAACGCCATCCGCCTCGGCGACCCCGACATGGTCTTCCAGCCCTTCTCGGTCGGTGCGCCGGAGGCCGACAGCAGCGAACGCACCCTGGAGCAGGTGTCACGGCACGACTACTACCTCGACACCCGCGCCGCGCCGCCCGCCGCGCGCGACTGGCTGCGGACCGTCCACCGGACCCGCAACATCGGCGCCTCGTGGCCGCTCGAAGCGTACGAACCCACGAGGCTCGCCCAGAGCTACGACATCCTGATCCACCTGCACCGGATCACCGCCACCCACATGCGCTGACCCGCTGACCCGCTGACCCGCTGACCCGTACGACGGGACGGCCGTACGGCCCGGCGCGCGGGGGCGGGGGGGCGTTGGCCCGGCCCCCGCCCCCGCCCCCGCCCCCGCGCGCCGGGTGTCCGGGTGCGCTACGCGCCGTCCCGGTGGAAGGCGGCCTCGCCCGTCACCCGGACACCGACCTCGTCCCCGGGCCGGACCTCCACCGGGCCCGGCGTACGGACCGTCACCGTCCCGGCCCCGCCGACCTCGACCAGGACCAGGGCGTCGTGGCCGTGGAAGCGGACCTCGCTCACCCGGCCCCGCGCGGCGGCGTCCTCGCCGTGGGGGACGACGAGCCGGAGCTGCTCGGGCCGCAGCACCACCGTGCCCTCACCGCCCCGGTCGTCGCGCAGGGACACCGCGCCCAGCGCGGTCGTGGCCGTCCCCGCCCGCGCCGATCCCGGCAGGAGCACCGCCTCGCCGACGAAGGACGCCACCCACGGGTCGGCCGGGCGGGCGTACAGCTCCTGGGGAGTGCCGCACTGGGCGACCCGGCCGTCCCGGATGACGGCGACCCGGTCCGCCACCGACAGGGCCTCCTCCTGGTCGTGGGTGACGAGGACGGCGGTCGCCCCCGCCGCCCGCAGGGCGCCGCGCACATCGGAACGCAGCCCCGCCCTCAGCGCACTGTCCAGGGCGCTGAACGGCTCGTCGAGCAGGACCAGCGCCGGGCGCGGGGCCAGCGCACGGGCCAGGGCCACCCGCTGCTGCTGGCCGCCCGACAGCTCGTGGGGCATCCGGTCGCCGTACTCACCGAGGCCGACGAGAGCGAGCAGCTCGGCCGTACGGGCCCGCCGCTCGGCCCGGCCGGCGCCCACCAGGCCGAACGCGACGTTACGGGCCACGCTCAGGTGGGGGAAGAGCGCCCCCTCCTGGGCGACGATGCCCACACCGCGCCGCTCCGGCGGGACGTGGACACCCGGTCCGCTGATCGTCCGGCCACCGAGGACGACCTCGCCCGCGTCGGGCGCGACGAACCCCGCGATGACGCGCAGCAGTGTGGTCTTGCCGCAGCCGGACGGGCCGAGGACCGCCGCCAGCTCACCCTCGCCGACGGTCAGGCCCAGGCCGTCCAGGACCGGCTGGCCACGCCCGTACGAGCTGGTCACTCCGGTGATGCGCAGTCCGGTCCCGACAGTCATGAGCGCCTTCCGAGCAGGTAGGAGGGGACGGCCGCGATCAGCACGATGGCCGCGGCGTAGGGCGCGGCGCCGGAGAACGCTCCCGCGCCCGTCTCGGTCCACAGCCGGGTGGCCAGGGTGTCCGTCCCGGTCGGACGGAGCAGCAGGGTCGCCGGGAGCTCCTTCATGATCACGACGAAGGTGAGCGCCGCACCCGCCCCGATGCCGGGCGCCGCGAGCGGAACCGTGATCTCCCGCAGCACCTGGAGCGGCGACCGCCCCAGCGTGCGGGCCACGTCCTCCAGGACGGGCGGCGCCTGTAGGACGGCCGCCCGCGCCGAGGCCACCGCCACCGGCAGGAACAGGACGACGTACGCGACGATCAGGAGCGGCAGCTCCTGGTAGAGCGGGTACGCGTACCGCACCGAGAAGAACACCAGCGCCAGGCCCACCGTGATCCCGGGCACCGCGTGCCCCGCGTACACGGACTGTTCGAGCAGCCGCGCGAACCGCCCGCGGTGGCGGGCCGACAGCACACCGACCGGCAGCGCCAGCAGGGTGGTGACGGCGGCCCCGACCGCGGCCACCGTGACCGTGGCGACCGTCGCCGACCACAGCTTCTCCCCGTCGAAGCCGGAGTTGCCGATGGTCAGCCAGTAGCCGAGGGTCGCCAGCGGGAACGCCACGGCCGCCGCCGCGACGGCCGCGCACCAGGCCAGCGCGGGCCCGGTCCACCCGCCGAGCCGGAGCCTGACGGGCGGGCGGGCACTGCCCCGGCCCGTCCGCGCGTGACCGGCGCGCCCCCGCGTACGGTTCTCCGCCGCCACCAGGAGCACGGTCATGGCGACCAGCACACAGCCGAGCACCGCGGCCGGGGTGCGGTCGAAACTGGCCTGGTAGGAGGAGTGGATGGCCCGGGTGAACGTGTCGTACCGGGTGATCGACACCGAGCCGAAGTCGGAGAGCACGTACAGCGCGACGAGGATCGCCCCACCGGCGGCGGCGGGCCGCACCTGCGGAAGGGTGACCCGTACGAAGGTGCGCAGCGCGCCGCTGCCCAGCGAACGGGCCGCCTCCTCCTGCGCCGGGTCGATCCCGCGCAGGGTCGCCGCGACGGGCAGGAAGACGTAGGGGAAACACGCGAAGGTGAGCGTGATCGCCGCACCCGGCAGCCCCGCCAGCGAGGGCGCGGCCGAGATCCAGGTGAAGGCCGCGACATAGCTGGGCACGGCCAGCGGCAGCGTCGCGAGCACGGCCCAGACCCGCCGGCCCGGCAGGTTCGTACGGACCGTCAGCCAGGCCAGCGAGATGCCGAGCACCAGCGACGCGCTCACCACGATCGCGGTCAGCCCCATGCTGCGGCCGAGGAGTTCGAGGGTGCGCCGCTCGGTGACGATGTCCCAGGTGAAGTCCCAGCCGCGCTCCAGGGAACGCGCGCCGAGATAGCCGAGCGGCAGCAGCGCGATCAGCGCCGCTGCCGTGGCCGGGAGCAGGAGGACGAGCGGGGGCCGACGCCGACCGGCTGCCGCGTGGGACGCGACAGCCGGGGTGCGCACGGACCGTGAGGTGTTCGTGCTCATGAAAGCGGGGTGAGGGTGTCTCGCGGTCCGGTCAGACCATCCCGGCTTCCTTGAGCATCTCCAGCGTCTTCTGGAGCGAGTCCAGCTTGCCGAGGTCGATCTTCGGCGCGTCCAGGGAGGCCAGCGCCGGCAGGTCCTTCACGGAGGAGGTGACGCCCGCGGCCAGCGGATACTCCTTCGTCTTGTCGGCGAAGTAGGTCTGGGCCTCGTTCGAGAGCAGGTACTCGACGGCCTTCTCGGCGGCCTCGCTCTGGCCGCCGTTCTTCAGGACGCCGACGCCCGCCGCGTTGACCAGCGCGCCCGGGTCGCCGCCCGGCAGGAAGTGGATCTTGGCGGTGAGCTTGTCGGCGCCGACCTCGGCGGCCTTCTCGTACCAGTAGTAGTGGTTGATCAGGCCGAGGGAGACCTCGCCGGAGTTCACCGCGTCCAGGACCGCGCCGTTCTTGGCGTACGGCTTGGCACCGTTGGCCTTGAGGTCCTTGAGCCACTTCAGGGTGGCGTCCTCGCCCTCCAGGACGCGCATGCCGGTGACGAACGCCTGGAAGGAGGCGTTGGTGGGCGCGTAGCCCACCTTGTCCTTCCACTCGGGCTTCGTCAGGTCCTTGACGCTGTCCGGAGCCTTGGGGGCCTTCTGCGGGTTGTACGCGATGACGCGGGACCGGCCGGAGACGCCGACCCAGTCGCCCTCGCCGCCGCGGTAGGCGGCGTCGACCTTGTCCAGGGACTGCTGCGGGAGCTTCGCCAGCACCTTGGCCTGGGAGAGCGCGCCGAGCGCACCGGCGTCCTGCGAGAAGAACAGGCCCGCCTTGGTCTTGTCGCCCTCTTCGAGGATCTGCGCCGCCAGCTCGGCGCTGTCGCCGTAGCGGACCTGCACCTTGGTGCCGACCGCCTTCTCCAGCTTCTCGATGATCGGGGCGATCAGCTTCTCGTTCCGGCCGGAGTAGATGACCAGCTCACCGGCGCTCTGCGCGGCGGTGGGCTCGGCCTTCTTCTCGGCCTCCTTCTCCTTGCCGGCGTCCGCGCCACCACAGGCGGCGAGGACGGGGAGGAGGAGCGCGGACATGGCGAGTGCGGTGCCGCGGCGGACGAGCGGACGGGGCATGTGGAGCCTCCTGAACAGCCCGCGCGCCGGGAACGGCAGGACGCGGGAACAAAAGCTGATGTGCACATCAATATGGCGAGCCTTGCCTAACTGTCAATTTCTGGTCAAGGCGTGACCAATAAACGTCCAAGCTGTTACCGGAGGAGTCTGGGTTACCGACGAAAAGTGAGGTATGCCCGCTGTGGTGCGTGGTGCGTGGTGCGTGGTCGGGGAGCTGTGGGAGCCGTGGGCCGACCGGCGATGTTCCGGAAGGGGCGGACGGTGGCCGTGTCCACCTGTTACGAAGGGGGACCAACCTCCCGAACACATCTCCCGAACACCCGACCGAAGGGCGCGGCATGTCGGACGACCTGCTCATCCGGAAGATCAGCCACGGTTTCGACCACCTCGACCGGGACGGTGACGACCGGCTGACGGAACACGACCACGTCCTGATGGGCCGGTCGGTCGCCGCCTCCCTCGGGCACACCGAAGGGTCGGAGGCCGAGCGGCGGGTGATCGCGGCGTACCTGGCGATCTGGCGCGAGCTGCACCTGCCGCACCTGCCTCCGGGGGCGGACGCGGTGAGCCGCGCGGAGTTCCTGGCCTCCACCCGGACCCTGGCCGACGACCCGGCGGCGGCCCGGGCGACGCTCGGCGCCCTCGCCGAGGCGTTCCTGGCGGTGGCGGACACGGACGGTGACGGAAGGGTGGACGGGGAGGAGTTCTTCGCCTTCCAGCACGGCCACTTCCCCGCCCTGACCCGGGAGCGGGTCGCCGAAGCGTTCGGGCACCTCGACCGGGACGGGGACGGGACCTTGTCCCGGGAGGAGTTCGTCGGCGGCATGATCGAGTTCTGGACGAGCCGCGACCCGCGGGCTCCGGGCACCTGGTGGACCGGCACCACCGACTTCGCCGCGCTCTGAGCCCCCGGGAGACCCCCGTCACCGCCCCCGGCCCCCACCTGACCGGCCCACCGGGCCGGGGCGGGTCCGGGCGGGGGCCGGAGGCTCCCGCGCAGGTCGCGGTAGCCGGGACCTGCCGTGATGGCGTACTGTGGGATTTACCGCCGCGGGGTGGAGCAGTTCGGTAGCTCGCTGGGCTCATAATCCAGAGGTCGCAGGTTCAAATCCTGTCCCCGCTACTGTCGAGGAGGGCCCGAATCCATCAGGATTCGGGCCCTCCTCCGTTGTCCGGCCCACCGGTGTCCGCGAGGACCGCCTCGGCCACCGCGTCCACCGGCCCGGTGGTGCCTGCGACAGTACCGATATCGATACCGGCATGTCGCAGGGCACCGCTCCTACCCCGGGTTCTTAGACGACGGGGGAATCGAGGCCGAGCTCGTGCCGGTCCATGGCTTCACGCACGGCGTTGACGAAGCCGTTCCAGAAGTGGGGCTGGTGGTCCGTGGGCTTGGCGGGGGTGGGTTTCACACCGGCGGTCGCCCTGCGGTTGGCGCCGCCCTCGAAGCTTCCGAACATCGCCCCGCGCAGTTCGGTGGAGATCTCCAGCTGGGCACCGGCTCCGGTGCGGGTCCGGTTGACGATGTTCTTCGGGTCGTCACCGTTCAGCGGGGTGTTGATGCCCGCGATGGTCACCTTCACCGCCAGGTCGGGATTGCTGGTCCCGGTGGTGAACCCGTACTTGGCGAACGCCCACCCCAGGTTCCGCATCAGCCGCTCGTCCCGGCCACCGATGAGAATCTGCTTGGCCGGGCCCGTGGCCGGGCTGAACCCGTGCAGGGAGACGGCGTACTGGTTGTTGCCGCAGACGGCCAGGGCGGCCGGGTCGTCGCAGTTGGTCGAGGTGACATGGAGGTCCGCGTGGGGCGTCAGCCCCTCGAACATCCAGTAGTCCCGCTGCGGTACCCCTCCCACCGGGGCCGGAAGCTCGGTTCCGGCCCCGACGAGGGTGTAGCCCGCGATGGCGAGACACAGTTCGCTGGTGCCCATCTCGATGCCACCGCCGTGCGGGGCGATGACCGCCGTACTACGGACGGGATCGCTCGTGCCGCTCGTGTTGTCGAGCAGTTCGCTCCGCGTGCCGGAGCGGAAGCGGCGCGCCCAGTCGCGGCCTTCCTGGAAGGCGTCACTGCTGTACAGCGCGGCGTTCGAGGCGAACCGCTCCGCTGTGCTTGTGGCGGCGGCGGCGGTGCTGCCGTTCCCGGCAAGGTCGTTGAGGAGGGGAAGGCCTGCGGCCGTGGCGGCCGCGGAGGCCAGGAGGGTGCGTCGACTGGTGAGTTTCATGCAGTGATCATCGCTGATGTCCGGAGTTTGCGACGAGGGAGGTATCTCCTTCCCCCTGCCCCACCACACCCCGACCCACCACATCCCGCCCCCCGGGACCACCCTGCCGGGCGGGCACGACATGGCCTCCATGTCACCGGGAAGCACGTCACCGGCCGGGATGCTGGCCGCGCACCTGCTGGCGGCCGTACTCGCAGGCCTGTGGCTCGCGTACGGCGAGCGGGCCGTGTTCCGCATCCCGCGCGCCCTCGCCGGACGGCTCCGGGCACCCCTGCTCCTGGGGTCGCGCCTGCTCCTGCTCCACCTCCTCGGCCTGCCGGTGACCCCGCAGCGGCGTCCGCGCGTCCGCGTACGGCGTGAACGCCGCCGCCCCGGGCCGCGGCAGCTCTTCCTCACCCACACCATCACCTCACGGGGCCCGCCACCGGCAACCGCTGTCCTCTGACGACAGTCGGTCCCCTGCGCGCACCGGCGGCTTCGCCGTGCCCCGGGCACCGGTCCTGCCCGCCCGCAGGCCGTACCCCTTTCACCGGCCCGCCTCACACCGTGCCGGACACACCCTTTGCACCGAAGGACCCCGTGGCGATGACCCCTGCCCTGCCCGTCCACCCGTCCCCGTCCACCCGTCCCCGTCCGGCCGGAAGCCGGCCCGGCGGGCCCCCGACTCCGACGAGGCGGTGACCCGGCTGGCCCTCTCCGCACGCGACGGGGACCCCGCGAAGGCCGACCGTTTCTTCCGCGCACTGCACCGCGACGTCTGGCGCTACGTGGCCTACCTCAGCGCCGACCCCCAAGCGGCGGACGACCTCACCCAGGACGTCTTCCTCCGCGCGTTCGGCTCCCTCGGCCGGTTCGAGGGCCGCTCCTCCGCCCGCACCTGGATGCTGTCCATCGCCCGCCGCACCGTCGTGGACAGCCTGCGTCACGCCGCCGCCCGGCCCAGGATCTCGGACCGGCACGACTGGCAGACGGCCGCCGAACAGGCGCAGCCCCACGGGCTCCCCGGCTTCGAGGACGGCATCGTGCTCGGCGAACTCCTCGCCGCGATCCCCTCCGAGCGCAGGGACGCCTTCGTCCTCACCCAGCTCCTCGGACTGCCCTACGCCGAAGCGGCCGAAGCCATCGGCTGTCCCGTCGGCACCGTCCGCTCCCGCGTGGCCCGCGCCCGCACCTCCCTCATAGGACTCCTGACGGCACAGGGCTCCTGACGGATGGACGGATGGACGGGTGGACGGCCGGACGGCCGGTTCCCGGATGGCTGCGGGTGGCCGGCGGGGTGTCAGCGGCCGACGGAGAGTGGCTGCACTCCACCAGCCACCACGGGCCCCGGACCCACCACCCACCCACCGGTGTCCGCCCGTTCACCCGTTCACCCGTCCCTGTCCAGGCTCATCTCCACACCTCCACACCTCCACACCTCCGGAGACAGGGGGCACACTCGTCTTCGCCGGTGACGGCACCGTCACCCAGGACCTGGGCTGGGCCATGGCGGACCGTCGATCAAGGGCACCTGCACCGTCAGCGCCGGCGCCCTGGTCATCAAGGCCGGGCCCACCTGCACCAGCACGTTCCGCGGTGGTGACAACGGCCTCACCCGGCCGGGCTTCTTCACCCTCGACACCGGCGGTTCCTGGATTTCTGTAGTAAGCCCCCGGAACCCCGGCCGGCCCGTGCTCGTCCGCGGTATCCGTCCTACCCACCACATCCACCGCATCCACCGCACCCGGCCCTGCGCCGGGCCAGGTGGATGACGGCCGCGGCGGCTGCCACGCCCAGCACGGAGCCCGCGGCGACGTCGGCGGGGTAGTGCACCCCGGTGTGGACGCGGGAGTAGGCGACGGTCGCGGCGAGCAGGCTCAGCGGAGCCGCGGTCCACGGCAGCTCGCACCCCACCGCCGTGGCGAAGGCGAAGGCGGACGCCGAATGCCCGGAGGGGAAGGAGGTGGAGCCGGGCATGGGGACCTGGCGGGCCCACGGCACCTGGGCGGCGTCACGGTCGGGCCGGTGCCGGGGGAGCAGGTTCTTGCCCAGCAGGTTGGCCCCGGCCGAGGCCACGGCGATCGCGCCCACACCCAGGAGCGCGGCCGTGCGCGGGGCGCCGCCGCGCAGGGAGAGGAGCCCGGCGACGGCGAAGGAGATCTTGGAATGGTCGGCCGCGCCCGAGAGCCTGCGCAGGGCCGTGTCCAGCGTGGGTGTGGGGGTGGCGGCGACCGCCGCGTAGAGCGCCCGGTCGAGGGCGCTGAGATCGAGTGCGGTACGACGGAGCGACGACGCGAAGCCGCGCACGGGCCTCACCTCCCGGTGGCGGTGGGCGCGGCGCGCCGCAGGGCGAGTTCGCCGACCCGCTTCCAGTCCAGGCGCGGGGCCAGGCGGGGTGTGCCGGGGCGGTCGCGCGGTACGCGCACGCGCAGCGCGCCGGGCCGGACGGCGCAGTGGACGGGGGTGGGCAGGACGAGGGCCTCGCCGTCGACGGCCACCGGGATGGTCGGGGCGTCGGCGGAGACGACGACGGTGCGCGCTTCGAGGACGGTGGCCGCCGCGGCCTGGCCGCCCCTGACGGCGACTTCGGCCGCCTGCGCCGCGTCGGTCACGCGCAGGCCGAGCACGCCCAGGGTCCCGGTGTCGAGCCGGGGCCTGCGGCCGGTACCGATCGGGTCGCCCGTCGTGTAGGGGTTGTTGCTGACCAGGAGCACCTGGGGCTCCTCCAGCAGGGTCTCGTCGGCGAGCGCGGAGATACGGGTGCCGTCCTCGCGCGGGGACAGCAGGTCGGGAAGGGCGTCCAGCGCGGTCCCGGCCTTGGCGTCACGGTATTCGGGGCTCTGCACGATCTGCGCGTAGGCGCCGAAGGAGACGGTGTTGACGAAGGCCCGCCCGGCCACCGTACCGAGGTCGATCCGCAGTTCCTCGCCGTCGGTGAGGGCCTCCAGGCAGGTCGACGGGTCGGTCCGGTCCAGGCCGAGGTCCATGGCGAGGTGGTTGCGGGTACCCGCGGAGACGACGAGGAAGGGCAGGTCGTGCCGGGAGGCGACCTCGGCGACCAGGGCCTGGGTGCCGTCCCCGCCCGCCACCCCCAGGAGGTCGGCTCCGTCGGCGACGGCCTGACGGGCGAGTGCGGTCACGTCCTGCGGGGTGGCGGTGTCGAGCAGGATGACGCGGGCGCCGAGCGCCTCGGCCCTGGCCACCAGGCCGAACTCGCCGACCTTTCCGCCGCCGGACCTCGGATTCATGATCAGTACCGGCCGGCGGGGCGGCGGGGCCGGCGCCGCCGCCATGCCGCCCTGCGGCAGGTCCCACCGCAGCGCCTCCCAGGCACAGCCCAGGGCCCCCGCCCACAGCACCAGGGCGGCCAGCGCCACCGTCCACAGCCCGGTGTCGAGGTAATACACCAGTACGGCGACGGGGGCCGCCACCGCGATCAGCAGCCCCACGAGCCGCAGGACGCCCCGGCGGGACAGGAACCACCAGAACCCGGCGGCGGCGAGGGCCAGCCCGGCCAGACCGACCACGACCACGACGGCGCTGCGCAGGCCCGCGACCGCGAGCAGCGTCAGGACGGCGCAGAGGGCGAAGGCCAGCGCGACACGGGCGAGCAGCCGGGCCCGTGCGGGCGCGGCGTGCGGGCTCGGGCTCGGGCTCATGGGTCGCTCCTCCTGGCTCATCTCAGATCATCACCGGTGACGGAGCCCCCCGCGCGCCGAGCCCCGGCGCCCGCCGCCCGCCCCCGTCCGGGCGGTACGGAGGTGCGGTGTACGGAGGTGCGGCGTACGCCGGTACCGCCGCGCGCCGGTACGGAACGGCAGGACCGGGCCCGTTCCACCCGAGCGAACCTACCCGACCCGCCGTCACCGGCCCGGTCCGGTCCGGACGGGGACGGCCCGGGGACGGCCCGGGGACGGCCGGTTCCCGGTCGGGAACCGGCGTTTTAGGGGACAAGTGACGTTTCTGTGGTGAACGGGCTACGCCGTTGGTGTGAGCAAAGTCTTCGTAACAGGAGATTCCAGAGAACGTCAGTAAATGATTCCTTCTGGGTAAAGAGCCGCCGTGTCGCGGCCTGTTCATCCCTGCCTCCATGCCATGGAACCCCTCGAAGGAGACCGGAAAATGAGTTACGGAAAGACGCTGCGCGACCAGATCGCCGAGCCGGGCACCACACCCCTGATCGGCGTGTACGACATGTATTCGGCCTCGGTCGCGGCCGGGCACTACGACGGGATGTTCGTCTCCGGATTCGGTTTCGCGGCTTCCTACTACGGGCTGCCCGACATCGGGTTCATCGCCTGGCCCGACATGATGGCCTTCGTCCAGCGGCTGCGCGGGGCCTTCCCCCACCACCATCTCCTCGTGGACATCGACGACGGGTACGTCGACCCCGAGGTGGCCTGCCACGTCGTGGAAGGACTGGAGCGCATGGGTGCCTCCGGGGTCATCCTTGAGGACCAGAAGCGCCCCCGCCGCTGCGGACATGCCGACGGCAAGCAGGTCCTTCCCCTCTCCGAGTACCTGGAGAAGCTGGACATGGTGCTGGCGACCCGCAAGGACCTGGTGGTCGTCGCCCGCACCGACGCGACCGAGGAGGCCGACATCCTGCACCGGGCCGAGGCCCTGGCCGCCACCGACGCCGATGTCGTGCTGGTCGACGGTGTCCGCAGCGTGGAGTGGATTCGGCGCATCCGCGAAGTGGTCGGCACCAAGCCGCTGCTGTTCAACCAGATCGCGGGCGGCAAGTCCCCCCGTCTTTCCCTGGGCGAACTGACCGACCTCGGTGTCGACGTGGCCATCTACAGCACCCCCTGCCTGTTCGCCGCGCACCGGGCGATGGACACCGCGCTCGCCGAGCTGCGGGTCGCCGACGGGCGGCTGCCGGCCACGGACGGGGAGGACGGCATCGGCGTCGGGGAGTCCACCCGGCTGCTGGCCAAGAACATCGCCCGGCACCACCCCGTACCCGCCGCGCGCGAGAGCGTCGGCGTGTGACCGGCGCCCGTGTCCTGGCCGTCGGCTGTCTGGCGGTGCTCTTCCTCGCGGGCGGCGCCGCGCCCGCCGCCGCCGAGGGCAGTCTGATCACCGCCACCGTCATCGACAACTCCCGCTTCCACTCGGACTCCGACGCCTTGGTCGAGGTCGACCGGACGGCCAACTCCCAGCGCGGCAGCGGCACCGCGGGCAGCGACCACGAGGGCAGCAGCGCGGACATGCTCGCCGCACTCGTCAGCGTGGTCTCCGGCGAGGGTGAGGGCGAGGACGACGACTGAGCGGCCTGCGGCGCGACAGGCGATGGCGGACGACGAGAACGGCCGGGCCCCGGTGAGGAGCCCGGCCGTTCCGGCCTGCTCCGGCCTATTCTCGGGGAATGGTGCGCAGCGAGGCGAAGAACGTGGACGGCTATCTGACCGAGGTGCCCGAGGAACGCAGGGACGCCCTGGCCAGGTTGCGACGGCTGTGCCGGGCGGAGCTGAAAGGCTTCGGCGAGGTCATGGCCTACGGCATGCCCGCGTACGAGCGCGACGGCACCGCCGAAATCGCGTTCGCCAGCCAGAAGCAGTACATCTCCTTCTACCTCATGCGCGGCGATGTCCGCGAGGAGTTCGCGGAAAGGCTCGCCGGACAGGACATGGGAAAGGGCTGCCTGCGATTCCGTAAACCGGAGAACATCGACTTCGACCTGGTACGGGATCTGCTCAGAGCCACAGCGGCACGTCCCGGCGAGATCTGCTGACGACACCGGGGTCCGTCAGGGGGCATCAGAGTCATCAGAGTCATCAGGGGCATCAGGGGTTCACCAGAGGTTCGGCAGGGGGTTTGTCAGGAAGTCCGGAAGGAGGTCCGGCAGGGGGCGTCCCTGCTTCACCGCTCACGCGCTCCGGCCCCGAAGGGACACCGTCCATGGAACAGCAGCAGCCTTTCGTCCTCGACCCCACCGGCAGTGACCGTCACGCCGAGGACACCGCGCTCCGCGCACGCGGCCCCCTCACCCCCGTCACCCTCCTCGGGGAACGGGCCTGGGCGGTCACCGACTACGACCTCCTCAAGAAGCTCCTGCTGGACCCGAGGGTCTCCAAGGACGCCCACCAGCACTGGCCCCGCTTTCCCGACCGGACCGGGAACTGGCCGCTGCTCCTGTGGGTCGGCGTGCGGACGATGACCACCGCCTACGGGGCCGACCACCGACGGCTGCGGCGGCTGGTCGGACCCGCTTTCGCCGGACGCCGCGTCAACGCGCTCCTGCCCCGCATCGAGGAGATCGTCCAGGAACTGCTGGACGACCTCGCGGCGGCCCCGCCCGGCGGGTGTGCCGATCTGCGCGAAGGACTCGCCGTCGCCCTGCCGATCCGGGTCATCAGCCACCTCATGGGTCTGCCCGACGACCGGCTGCCCGGTTTCCGGCGCACCGTCGACCGTATCTTCGACACCACCCTCGACGGAGCACAGGCCGTCACGAACAGCGAGGAGCTGTACGCGATCCTGGCCGGCCTGGTCGCCGCCAAACGCGCCCGACCGGGCGAGGACCTGACCACCCAGCTCATCCGGGCCCGGGACACCGGCGCCGACGGCGACGGGCTCACCGAGACGGAACTCCTCGACACCCTGCTGATGATCATCAGCGCCGGGCACGAGACCACGGTCAACCTCATCGACCAGACCGTCGTGGCGCTGCTCACCCACCCGGGGGAGCTCGCCGCCCTCCGCGCGGGAGAGGTCTCCTGGGCCGATGCCGTCGAGGAGACCCTGCGCTGGCAGGCGCCGCTCCCCTACCTCCCGATGCGGTACGCCGTCCAGGACATCTCCCTTCCCGGCGGCCACCTCATCCGCCGGGGCGAGGCGATCCTCGCCGCCTACTCCGCCGCCAACCGCCACCCGCGCCGCCACGGCGCCGACGCCGACCGGTTCGTACCGGACCGGCCCGACAAAGCACACCTCTCCTTCGGGTACGGCGTTCACGTCTGCCTCGGCGCCACCCTTGCCCGGCAGGAAGCCGTGACCGCCCTGCGGATGCTCTTCGCCCGCTTTCCCCACCTCACCCTCGCCGTCCCCGCCGACCGGCTGCGTCCGCTGCCGTCGCTCGTCGCCAACGGCCACCGGGAACTCCCCGTCCACCTGCACGGACCGACCGGACCGACCGGACCCACCGGACCGACCGGACCGACCGGACCCATCGGCGACTCCGGCTGACGGGGCGGGGTGGGCGTCCGGGCTGTCGCCGTCCGTACGGACCGCTGGACGGTCACCAGGTGACGGGCAGTTTCCTCGGGCGGGTGAACAGGTCCTCCGGGTCGTTCCACGGGAGGTCCTCGGGGCGGCAGGCCAGTCCCAGCCGGGGCATCCGGTCGAACAGGCCCCTGAGGGCCACCTGGAGGTAGACCCGGGCGAAGGAGGCGCCGGGGCAGGAGTGCGGGCCCGCGCCGAAGGTGAGGTTCAGGGCGTCCGGCTCGCGCCGGATGTCGAACTCCGCCGCGCGCTCGCAGTGGTCCGGTTCCCGGAGCGCGGCCAGGTAGGGCGTGAGCACCGCCTCGCCCGCGCGGACGAGCACGTCGCCGACCTGGACGTTCTCGGTGGCGAGGCGCGGCAACGACATCGGCCCGTTGTGGTGGTGGCGCAGGAGTTCGTCCACCGCGGCGGGCCACCGGCCGGGTTCGCGGCGCAGCAGGTCGAGTTCGCGGGGGTGACGGAGCAGGGTGAGGGCCATGACCGGGACCGGGCCGACGACCGGGCCGGTCCCGGTCACGATCAGGTGGGCCATCGTGCCCACGGCCTCCTCGTCGGTCAGGGTGCCGTCGGCGCGGGCGCGGGCGAGCACGGCGGCCGGATGGGACGCGGCGGGGTCCGCCGCGTCCAGGCAGTCACGGGCCAGCCCCACGGTCAGGGGGAGGGCGTTGGTACCGGCGGGGCCCGTGGTGAGCCCGCCGCGGGCACGGAGACCATCGAGGTGACGCTCTTGCAGCTCTCCGGGGATGCCCTGCGCACGGCATGCGGCACGGAGGGCCAGCGGCACTGCGTACGAGGCCACGAGGTCGGCCGGGTTCGGCCCGTCGGCCATCCGTTCCAGCAGGTCACCGGCGAGCGCGGTCAGCCAGCCACGGGCCTCCTCCGCCTGCGCGGGGCCGAAGCAGGGGTCGAGGACGCGCCGGATACGGGTGTGCCGGGGCGCGTCGGTGTTGAAGAGGGCGCCCGGCAGGGACTGGAAGTCCTCGGCCGGGCCGAACCGGGGCACGTCGCGGCCGGTGAGGTTCCGGGAGAACCGCCGGTCGGTGGTGACACGGACGATGTCCTCCCGCCTCACGAAGATCCAGAACAGGTCACCGGACGGCATCCGCAGCCGGTGGGCCCGGGAAGAGGCCCGCAGGCGGGCGAAGACGGGCGGCGCGGTGCCGTGGGGGCCCGGCCGGACCGGCCAGTCCAGGATGTCGGGCAGCGCGTCCCGGCCGGTCCCGGCGGGCGCGGTCCCGGCGGCGGTGGCCGGTGCCGCGGGCAGGGTGAGGACACCGAGGCCCATTCCCGGGGAAGGCGCCAGGCCGGGCACGATGCCCTGGTGGAGGGCCAGGAAGATCGGCGGCTCACGGTGGTAGAGGAACATCACGCTGTCGGTGCCGAGGATCGCCGGAGCGTCGACGAACAGCGGGACCTCCGCGAGGATGTAGGGGGCGGAGTTCTCCAGCTCGGCCAGGGTCGGTTCACGGTTCAGACTGGTGCGCAGCGCCCCCACCAGTTCGTCGTGGACGGCCGTACGGAACTCCGGCCGGTCGCGGTAGGCGGCGGTGGCGAGGTCACGCAGTTCCCGGTACCGGGCGTGCTCCTCCAGCTTCGTCCACACGTGCAGGTACGCGTCCGGGTCCTCGTCGCCGGCCTCCGCCAGTGCCGTGCGGCAGGCGTCCCGCATCTCGTGCGTCGCCCGGACGGCGCGGCGCACCGCCCTGCGCGGGGAGTCCCCGGCGTCGATCAGACGGTAGGCCGCCTCCACCCCCGCGAACAGCACGTGCACCCGCAGCCCCTGGGACACGGACCAGGTCACGTGCTCGCGCAGCCGGGCCGGGCTGTACACCTTGTTGAACGGGGACGCCCCGATCAGCACCGTCGTCGGGACCGTGTCCGGGCCCGGCAGCACCGGGCGCAGCCCGTACCCCGCCCTGGTCCGGCCCCGCGCCGCCGTCACCCCGCCCGCCGGCCTGAGCGGGAACCGCGGGGCGGGTGTGTCGTTCCGTCGTTCACGGCATCGGGCTTCCTGCTCGTCTCGTCGGAGGACGGGTGGCGGGCCGTGCCGTCGCCGGAACCCGGTGACGGCATCCTGCCTTTGCCGGAGCCGGGAGCGCGGAACGGTTCCGGCCGGTGGTGCGGGAACCAGTGGACCACGGGACGTCCGGCCCTCCCGGCAGCCCGGTCCCGGCGGTGTCGGAGACGGTGAGGGAAACGGAGGCGGAGGCGGTGGTGGGGGTGTGGGCGGCGTTGCCGCCAGACGGGCCCCGGTCCGGTGCCCGGATGTGATGAAGAGTCAGGGCAATCGGTCCGGGCGTCCCCCGGTGGGCGGCGGGCGGACGGGGTGAATGAGACGTAGGCGCGACGGCGAGGGGCGCTGTTCACGGCGATCGGCCCGTGGACGCGTGCCAGACGGGTGGGCATCGGTCCGGCCGGGCCCCGCCCGTCGCACCATCTGTGGACCACTGGCGGGCCACTGGTGGATCGCGGCCGCCTGTGACCTGCGGTGGTGGCGCGCCGCCGCTCGTGGTGCCGGTGGCCCGGCACCACGAGCGGTGTGCGGCAGCGGAGGTCCGCACGGCAGCGGGGTCTACACGGCGGTGTTGACGCTGGACAGGATGTCGAAGCGGGTGAGGGCGGTCGAGAGGTCGCCCTGGGTGTCGGTGCCGGTGGGGACGACGATGGCGGTCGTGGGGATGAGGTCCCTCGGGGCGCCGGTCTGCACCTGGAAGGGGATGTTGATGGTGGTGGGGACGGTGGGTCCGAGGAGTCCGACTCCTGCGGGTACGGCGAGCTGGTAGACGGAGGGGATGGCGGGGTCGTTGTTCTCGTACAGCGCGGTGAACCCGGACGGCCGCCCGGCCGAGGTGACCCGTGTGTAGAAGGGCGTGGCGAACGTGAAGCGCGCGGGGCAGTCGGTGCCGCTGAGGAGGGTGCCCGCCCCGTTGTAGAAGCTGAACGGGAGGTAGGCCGCGCTCCCGCCCGCGACCAGGGGGATCTGGGGGGTGGTGAAGTACAGGTTGGTGTTGCCCGCGGTGGGTGTGCCCAGGCTCGCGCGGACGAACAGGAACGGCCAGACGTTGCGGGTCAGGTCGCTGTCCTGATCGGTGGTGTTGGCCGCGTCGGTGGTGAAGATGGCCCGCCCGAACGAGGGGATGTTGGGGGCGCCGGAGGCGAGGCTCAGCGACACCGAGATGGTCTGGCTGGAGTTGGCGGGGAAGCCGGAGAACGCGACCTGGATGATGGAGGGCACGTCGACGGCGGTGTTCTGGTAGAGCCAGCTGGAGGTGGCCCCGGAGACGGTCGGGAGGGCGTTGACGTTGGCGTAGAACGGGGTGATCACCTTCAGGGAGACGGGGCCGGTGGCGGCCACGCTGCTGAAGTTGCCGACGGTGATGGTCAGGGTCGCGTTGCCGCTGCCGTCATAGGTGGCCGGGTCCGTCCTGCAGTACAGGTTCACGATGTTGGTCAACGTGCTCACATCCCGGTGATCCGCTGGCGAATGATGAACTGGCTGGTCATGCTCTGGTCTCCCGTGGTGCGTACGGTTCGGCTAGACGGCGCCGGCGGCGACGGAGAGGATGCCGAAGCGGTGGTGGGCGGTGGAGAAGTCGCCCTGTGTGTCGGTCGAGGTGGGGACGACGATGGCCGACGACTGGGTGAGCAGCCGTGGGGCGCCGGTCTGCACCTGGAAGGGGATGTTGATGGTGGTGGGGACGGTGGGTCCGAGGAGTCCGACTCCTGCGGGTACGGCGAGCTGGTAGACGGAGGGGATGGCGGGGTCGTTGTTCTCGTACAGCGCGGTGAACCCGGACGGCCGCCCGGCGGACGGCACCCCTGTGTAGAAGGGGGTGGAGAAGGTGAAGTGCGAGGGGTGGCCGGTGCCGCTGAGGAGGGTGCCCGCCCCGTTGTAGAAGTTGAACGGGACGGCGCTGGTCCCGCTTCCGGCGATCAGCGGGGTCTGCGGGCTGGTGTAGTACAGGTTGGTGTTGCCCGCGGTGGGTGTGCCCAGGCTTGAGCGGACGAACAGGAACAGCCAGACGTTGCGGGTCAGGTCGCTGTCCTGGTCGGTGGTGTTGGCCGCGTCGGTGGTGAAGATGGCCCGCCCGAAGGGCGGGAGGTTGGGCGCGTTCGAGTTCAGGGAGAAGGACACGGAGACGGTCTGGCTGGAGTTGGCGGGGAAGCCGGAGAACGAGACCTGGATGATGGAGGGCACGTCGTCCGCGGTGTTCTGGTAGAGCCAGCTGGAGGTGGCCCCGGAGACGGTCGGGAGGGCGTTGACGTTGGCGTAGAACGGGGTGATCACCTTCAGGGAGACGGGGCCGGTGGCGGCCACGCTGCTGAAGTTGCCGACGGTGATGGTCAGGGTCGCGTTGCCGCTGCCGTCGTAGGTGGCCGCGTTGGTCCTGCAGTACAGGTTCACGATGTTGGTCAACGTGCTCACATCCCGGTGATCCGCTGGAAACCGCTCGGTTGGCTGGTCATGGTCCGAACTCCCTTTCTGGCAGGGGAAGTCGATCCGCTGGGTGTGCCGCTCGGAGATGCCGACGTGATGTCCGGGGGCCGTGGGGCCTTCGGGACCTCGGTGTCGACGCGGCCTGCCGGTCGCACGCTCCCGCCACCGCGTACGGCGCGGCTGCTGCGGGCGGCGGGTTTCTCTCCTGGTGGTCCGGCGGGTGATCGTCCGGCCGGTGGACGGTGTCGGTGCTCCGGCAGGGAAGTCCGCCGCGTCTGCGGCGCTTCCGGATACGGGCCCCGACCGGTGGTGCGGTGGGGCGACCGGAGTCTGTTCGAGGGCGTGGTGCAGGGCTCGACCGGTGCGGCGCGGGGCAGACGGCCACCCCCACGGAAGTGAGGTGAGACCCGTCCGCGGAGACCGGCACCCGATATACGCATAGTGACACGACGATTACAGGAATGGGAATAGGTCGGTCCACCCGAAGTGAATCCCGGGAACCCGGACGAAGACCCATAGGGAACCCGGAGGAAACCCGAAGACAACCCGGAGGGAAATCTCAAGGGAGGGAGTGCCCCGGCCGTGGGTGCGGCAGGAGGGGCGAGGCCTGCCGTACGGGTCAATCCGTTCCGCAACACGCTCCGGTATCCCGTACGGGACCTCGTGCGCGGATCGGGGAGGGCAGGATGCGGCCGAAGTCGGTTGGAGTCGGTTGAAGCCGGCTGCCCCGGGGGGAACCTCGTACGGCGATCTCCGGTGACGCCCCGGACCCGGCAGGAAGCGGGAGGGGGCGGGAGGGCGGCACCGGAGACCCAGGAGAAGGATGTCGATGATGCTGTTCTCTTCACCGGGCCGGGCCAGGCCGGTTCTGCCGCTTCTGCCGGTCTCGCCGAGGCTGCACGCGGCTGTCGCCGTGCTCGCGCTGGCGGCCGTCCCGATGGCCGTGGACGCCGCGCCCTCCCATGCCCGGACCGCCGTACCGCACGGGCAGCAGGGTTTCACCGTGAGCTCCGTGACGTACACGGTCCCGGCAGAGGTGACGGAGATGACCGTGTACGTCTGGGGGCCCGGTGGCGGGGGTGGCGCCGGAGGCGCGGGAGGAGGTGGCGGGGGTGGGGGCGGAGGCGGTGAGTCCCCGTTCGGGGTGGCGAATCCGGTCGGTGGCGGTGGCGGGGGGAGCGGCGCCGGCGGCAGTGGCGGGAGCGGCGGCGGGTCCGGGGGCAGCGGCGGCTACACGCAGTGCACCATCAAGGTGACGCCAGGTGCGCCGATGCTCATCGGGGTGGGCAGAGGAGGGAGACCCGGGGTCGGCGGTGGCGCGGGCTCCGGTGGCGCGGGCGGTCTCGCGGGTTCCACGTTCGTCAGCGGAGGTCCCGGTGCCTTCGGAACCCAGGGCGGGGCCGGGGGACCCTCCGAGCGAGGTTTCTTCACCGGGGTGCGCAGTGGGAGCCAGTCCGTGAGCGTGAACGCGGGCTCGACGGGGACGGGTGCGGGAGGTGGCCCCCGGGGCGGTGGCGGTGGCGGGGGTGAGAACGGAAAACTCGGCGAGCGGGGTGGTGCCGGGGGCGGAGGCGGCGCCGCCGGCCCGGCCGCGGCTCCCGGAAGAGGCGGTCAGGGGGCGTCGGCCAGCAGATGCACCGGCACGAAGGTGACCGTCCTCGCCGGTACCCCCGGCAGTGCCGGAACCCCCGGGTCCGGCGGTGCGGGAGGCACCGCCGGAGGCGACGGGGGCGTGGGGAAGCCCGGCTACGGGGACCCCGGCGGCAACGGCGGCACGGGAGGAGCCGGAGCCGCCGCGATCGCCGTCCCGCCCTCGGGCCCCTTCGCCCCACCACCCGGAACAGGGTTCGGCGGCGCGGGTGGAGCGGGCGGCAACGGCGGAGCCGGGGGCCGGGGTGGCCACGGTGACCAGCCCGAAGGCCCGGACCAGACCCCCGGCGGCAGCGGCAGCGCGGGCACGTCGGGCTCGGACGCCACAGGCGGCGGCACAGGCTACGTCCTGCTGACCTGGTGACTTGGTGACCTGGTGACGGACAGCGTGTAGCGGTCCGACCGGCGCCCGGCCCACGGGAGTTCCTTCCCGTGGGCCGGTGTCCCGCCGGGCCGCCGTCACCATCGACTCGGTGTCGCTGCGGCCCGCTCGGCCTGGTGAGGCCCGCTCCGGATCTGAGCCCGGAGAACGGTCCTCAGTCCTGGACGGAGGTCTCGCCGAAGATGGCCGCGTGTTCCAGCACGTCCTCCATCGGGTCGTCGATCTGGCCGATCGAGATCAGGGTGACGCCGTTGTGCGAGTCCGTGTGGGCCTCGTCCGCGGACGCGATGGTGGCGGGGAGCGCGGCGGTCAGTAACGCGGAACCGAGGAGGGTGAGGGCGAGCTTGGCTTTCATGTTGGTTCGTCCACCTGTTCGTCGTGGGGCTATTGACCGGTGTATCTATCTGACCGGCGGAAAAGTCACGGCCTCGAATCCGATCCGGGGAGTAATCACCTGTTCGGATGAACGTTCTCCGACTGGTGTGCCCTTCGCCGGTCAGCGGCGAAGGGCTGCGTCGAGCTGGTGGCGGAGCGCGTCCAGTCGGCTGCGACCAGGGCTGAAGACCGGCATCCGCCGCACGATCCCGCGAACGGCCGCCGGGGCGTGCTCGATCGCCCACCGGATCTCCTCGTCGCCGATGCCGGTGTCGTCGCCCGCCGCGATTTCACGGGCGCGCGCCACGTACATCACGGGCCCAAGGGCGTGTTTCGCCTGGTGAGGGGTGGCCAGGGGATGGATGTAAGGGGTCGCCGCCGCATAGCCCGCAGCGCGGGCGGCGGCTGTGGCCGCCGGATCTCCGACGTCGCGCGCGGCGGCGAGGGCCGCGTAGGCGACGGAGCGCAGCGGCCCCCTGAGGATCTCCCCGCGCGCGTAGGAGCGGACGCCCTCGGGGCGCACGGCGACGGCCGGGACCGCACCGGCCGCTCAAGGCTTCGGCACGGTCCCGGGAGGGCGGAGGTCCGGCCACCCGTGGGTTCGGCTACCCGTGGGTTCGGCTACCAGGTGAGGACGGCGTATCCGCCGCCGGGCCTTCCGGCAGTTGCGCCCGTGGTGCCCGTGGTGCCCGTGGTGCCCGAGGCTCCGGAGGCGCCGGCGGTCTGGTCGTCGGGGAGGACGCCGCGCCCGCCCTTGCCTCCGCCTCCGCCGCTGCCTCCGGTGCCCGCGGTGCCGCCCTGGCCGCCCGCTCCGCCCTTGCCGCCGATCTTGCCGTTCTCGCCGCCTTTGCCACCTCCACCACCCCCGCCTCCACCGCCGCCCCACCGCTCGACGCTCCGCCCTCGCCGCCCGAAGCCCACAGGTAGACGGTCAGCGAGGTCACCCCCGCCGGGACCGTGAACTGTTCGTTCGTGGTGAACTCCTGCTGTCCGGAAGCCGCCCGGGTGTGCGGGGGTGCGTGCGGGGTGGGGCCGGTGGCGTGGGCGGGTGTCAGGCCCGCTGGTACGGCGAGGGCGAGCAGGGACAGTACGCCCGGGCCATGGGCAGTCGGCGCCGCCTCCGGTACCGGCCGGGGGACATGTGCGGAGACATGTACGGGGGAACGTACGGGGACACACTCATCGGCGGACACCTCCAGACCGGGGTGCCACGGTCCGTCACCGGACCACGGACCCACGGGCCACACGGATACGAGGACCACCCGGCGGGCACGGGAACGACCCGGCGCGGGAGGGGCGCCACCGGAGCACGGACCACACCGGCCCGGCGGAACACCCGGCACCTCGCTTCCTGCAACCTTGCCGCCACCAAACCGCCACCCCCGCCGAACAGCCCAACCCCCACCCCGGAGCAGCACTCCCGGGCCGGACTCACCTGACCAGGGGGTTCTCATCAGCTTGGGCCGTAGACGCGCGCCACCTACGTCAGTGGTCGGCCGGTCGGCCGGTCGGTCCTCGTCGTCACGGAATCCCCGCCCGGCCCGGCCCGACCGGGCCGGCATCAGCCGTGCTTGACCAGGGACAGCACCTCGGCCAGCCTCCGCTTCACCGCCTCACGGTGCGGCAGCGGCGTCCGAGCGGAGTCTTCGCCGAGGCGCACGCCCAGGTCGGCCAGGACGTAGAGGGCCCGCAGCGTGCGCATGCAGTTAGAGGTGTGCGCGGGCGCCGGGCCGGAAGGCGTCGCGGCGAAGTCCGCTTCGACCGGCGCCAGCCAGGCCACGGCGTCCGCCTCGCTCAGGTCCGGCCGCAGGAGCACGCGGGAGACGGCGTTGGCGAGCCGGTCGTCCTCCTGCTCCGCGAAGACGTGGTCCGTGGGGGCCAGCAGCCGCGCGGCGGCCAGGCCGAGCATCTGGGCGGGCCGTACGTCCGGATGACAGCCGAAGGCCCCGAGCAGGTCCGCGCCGTGCGCGCCCGCGTGCAGCCACCCCAGTACCGGGTCGTGGCCGCGGAGGTCGGTCTCCGCCGGGTACCAGCGGGAGAACGCCGCCAGCCAGTCCGGATCGAAGTCCCCCTGGCTGACGATCATCTCCAGGACGAGCGGGGCGAACGTCCGGGCCTGGATCTCCGCGTCCCCGAACCGCGAGGTCATCACCGCGCCCAGCCCGGCGCGCAGCTCCGCGCCGATCACGTCCCGCCGTATCCAGGTCCGCAGCACCACGTACGGGTAACCGTCCCGTATCTCGGGGTCCGGGTCGCGCAGGGCGGCTGCGAGCTCGTCCACGAGCACGGTGAGGCCCGGCGTCGGCGGTACGGCGAAGTCGGCGGCGTGGACGGCCTGCCATGTGCGGATATCGATCTTGGTCACATCAACACCCTAAGTATCCGCGCAACCGGTTTTCCCGCGCGCGGGCCCTCGGCAACACCCCGCGCCGAGGGCCTTCGTACGGCTCCACCCGTGCCCGTGCCCACGGCAGATGGGGCGGTGCGCAGCCGACCTTGATCAGGTCCAGCTCAGGTCCAGCTCAGGCCTTGATCAGGCCTTGATCAGGTTCTTCTCGAACGCGGCGAGGTAGTTCCGTAGGTGGTGGTCCTTGACGGCATCGGTCTCGGGGGCCAACAGGTCGGCGCGCACCCCCTTGACCCGGTCCTTCAGCTTGGCGATCAGGGGCATGCTCTCGTGGAGCTTCCCGTCGGCGTCGAAGTAGCGGAGCGCGTCGACGTGGGTGAAGACCGGCTCGGGCGGGAGGTGGGGGACGATGTCGTTGTTGTTGACGAAGCGGTGACAGCGGTCCTTGAAGGCGGTGTCGTGGGCGTCGGCGAGGAGCCGTTCGCAGGTGCGGGGCTGGCCGAAGGTGTAGACGCCGTCGGGCAGCAGCCGTGGAGCCTCGAAGTACAGCCGGGCACCGGCCAGCATGGCGAGGGCGCCGCCGAGACTGTGGCCGGTGAACCAGACGGTCTGCCCATGGGTGCGCAGTTCCTGGACGGTGTCGCGGATCTGGGGGTAGACGGATTGCAGGGCCTGGTGGAAGCCGTAGTGGACGAAGCCCTTGTTCGCCGGTCCGGGGACGGGCGGGGTGCTGACGTCGGTGAGCCAGTCGTAGATCTTCAGGACCTCGGTGCCCCGGAAACCGGTGATGATCATGCGGTCGTCGGCCATGGTGTACGCCTGGGTGTCCTCGACGGGGAACGGCATCCGGTGGGCCGACTCGTAGTGCCGGACCTCCCCGAACCCCCAGGCGGCGGCCTGGGCCTCGATGCCGTCCCGGTCCAGCGAGGCCAGCCCGGCGGCCCGCGCCATCCAGTAGGCGTGCGGGAGGGAGTGGCGGGTCGTCGAGTGGTCCAGGGCGGGGATGGTCATCGGAGTCCTTGTCCTTCGGAGGAGCGCAGCAGGTCACGGCGAGTCACCGGGCAAGCTACCTCCGTACGCGGACGGAGGCGTGCGGGCGGGACCGTGACCACCCGGACGGATGGATCTCACCCTCCACCGACACGGTCCGGCCGGACAGATGGCCACACAGGTACAGCACATTTCGGACAACTACCGTCTGGAATATGGTGCCTTGGGGGTCGGCTTGAGGGTCTCCTCTTGCCTGGCCGGACACTCGAAGCGAAGCTCAAGGGCAACAGCTCGCTCACGGTCTGCGCCAACAGCTGTCTGGGCAACGAGCCCGTGGCAGACGACCGGGCCATCAGCCACAACAAGTACGTCGTGCTCGACTCCCTGAGGGACGGGCGCGAGAACGTGGTCTGGCAGTCCTCGCAGAACATGGCGGGCGGCCAGGACGGTGAGTTGAACAACGCGATCACCGTGGCCGGCAACGCCAAGCTGGCCTCCCGCTACCGGATGGCCTTCACCAACCAGGTCAACCACGCCGGCGACAACGTACTCACCATGTACGACCCCACCGGTGACGACCCGACCGCACCGGTCGAGGCCATCCTCTTCCCGCGCAATGAGGAGGCGGACCGGGATCGCTACCAGAACGCCGACATCGTCGCCCACCACATCAACAAGGTGGACTGCGCCGCCGGCGGGCGCATCCGGATCGCCTCGGCCGCGCTGGACCAACGCCTCACCCGTCCCGCGATCTACGAGGCGCTTGAGACCAAGCGGAAGGCCCGCTGCACCGTGGACGTCGTCGCCCGCGACTTCCACGAGAGCGGCGACAACAACGGCATCAACGATCTGACCAACCTCGACGTCGTCGCGTACAGCATGCGTCCCGGCGGCTGCCGCTACAAGAACGGCGCCTCCTGCAACCGGGGCACCGTCCACTCGAAGTACCTGCTCACCGAGTGGACGGACGCCCAGGGCAAGCAGATCCGCAACGTCTACACCGGCTCGTACAACTGGACGATGGGCGCGCTGCGGAACAACGACGAGGGTACTGCTCCGCGTCGACGACGCGGTGATCTACCAGGCGTACGTCGACAACTTCGACAAGCTGCGCACCGCCGCCGTCGACATCGACGCCGCGAAGTACGGCAGCTCGCCCCAGCACTACTCCCGGGTGAACGTCTCCGCGGCCGGGGACCAGCACGCCGGCGCGACGGCCTCGAACGGCACCGCGAGCGGCACCTACCTGGCCGTCGTGTACGAGAGCGGTGACCACCGCGACCTCTCATCCGCTTCCGGGACGTCCAGGTCAGCACCATCAATGCCGGCGCCGCCGGGGCGAACCGTCGCCCCGACGCCGCCGTCGACGCCGACGGCACCACCACGACCGGCAGCCGTCTGCCCGCGACCCGGATGAACGTGGTCACGGGCGGCCACCAGAGCGACCCCGCGGTCTCGCTGGCACCGAACGGCCGGCTGTCGCTGACCTACTCGGACGACTACGACAAGAACACCTACGACGAGATGCGGCTGCGCGACGGCTTCCTGAACAAGTAGCCCGGACACGTAGCACCGGACAGGCAACCCGGACAGGCAACCCGGACAAGCAGCCCACCCGCACCCGTGGCCGCACCCGTGGCCGGACCTGCACCCGCACCCGCGTCCACCGCGGACACCGGCCTCCGGGACCCGACGACGGGCCCGGAGGCCGCTCGCCGTGAGCGGGGGAGGAAGGCGGGGGGAAGGCGGGGGACGGGGATCGTGCGATACGAGATCCGTCCCCGCTGCCATCGACGGCCGGAACGGCCTAGGATGGAAGGTGACATCGCGTGTCGGTCACCGGTCGGGTGAGGCATGGAGGTGTCGGGAGATGCCTTCGGAGGCATTCCTTGTCAGTCGAGTTGAACCACACGATCGTCCATGCCCGGGACAACCGGGAGTCCGCGGAGTTCTTCACGGACCTGCTGGGCCTTGAGATCACCGCCGAGTGGGGTCCGTTCGTCGCGGTCGGTCTGAGCAACGGCGTCACGCTGGACTTCGCCACGATCCCCGCGGACAAGATCACCCCGCAGCACTACGCCTTCCTGGTCTCCGAGGCGGAGTTCGACGCGGCGTACGCGCGGATCACCCGGCGCGGCATCGAGCACTACGCCGACCCGCACCGGAAGCACCCCGGCACGATCAACCACCACGACGGCGGACGCGGCGTGTACTTCATGGACCCGGCCGGCCACGCCATGGAACTCATCACCGTGCCGTACGGCGGCCTGCCCTCGTAAACCGCGTGTGCCGGGGGGCCGCGCCCCGGGATGTACCCCGCCGGGACGGGGTATGTCCTGGGGACGGTGGTCGGGGGTCGGCCGGGTGGGGGTGGTCACATTGGTGGCGAGGGTGTTCTCGGTCGGCGCGGGGGTGCTGGTGCTGGTGGGTTTCCCCGCCGCGGTCTACGGTTCCGCGTGGGCCGTGTGGCAGGGGCGCGGCGACTGGAGGGCCGCCCTGCTGTTCATCGGCACGGTGCTGTTCATGTGGGTGGGCATCGTGTGGCTGGTCAAGCAGGACGCCCCCGTCCTGGCGACGGCGATGCTCGTCGTGCACCTGGCGTGGCTGGTGTTCGTCTACGTCCGGATCGACATGCGTGACGACCAGATGATGCACGACCGGGGCGTGACCGCGCAGGCCACCGTGGTGCAGTGGGTCCGTACGTCCGACCCGTGGGCCGGTGTCCAGAACGAGGTCACCGCGATCGACGTGTCACTCCCGGGCGGCGCGGGCAACCCGGGCGGCCCGGACAGTACGGGCGGCCCGGACAGTGCGGGTGGTACGGGTGGTTCCGGCGCGGTGGAGCGTCTCCAGCTGAAGGGGGCGCGGGCGCCGCAGGTGGGCGCGTACGTGCAGGTGACCCGTGATCCGGGCGGGCAGGTACCGATCCGTCTGGGCCCGCGCCCCGACGCCCCCGGCGGCGTGGTCGCCTGGATCTTCCTGGCCGTCATGACCGCAGGCTCCCTGATCTGTTCCACCGGGGCCGCCGTGGCCGTCGCCGAGGCCCTCGCGGAGCGCTGAGGCGACGGGGACGGTACGGCCCCGGCGGTGTGCACCCCGTTCGGCGCCGTCACCGGGCCGGACCTGCCGTGGCGACGGCCGTTCCACGATCGCCGGGGGTACGGTGCCGGTGGACGCGGAGACGCGGAGGCGGCGCCCGCCGGGCGGTTCCTGCCGTCCCGGTGGCCCCGGCTGTCCCGGTGGTCCCGGTACGGAAGCCGGTGACGCTCCGGGAGCGGAGGGAGGTCGGGCACGCCCGTACCCGAGCGGGCGCGCCCGCGCCCGACCGCCGCACGTCATCCCGCGTTGGCCCCAAGGCCATGGCGGACGCGTATGTTCCCTGGTCGTGGGACCCGCCCGCCGACCGGCGCGGCGGGCCGGTCACCAGCCTCCTGGAGCGGTCCATGGAACGTCGCACCTTCCTACGCACGGCGGTCATCGGCACGTCGACAGCCACCTTCGGCGGCTCCCTCTGGCGGGGCGCCGCCCTCGCCGCCCCCGCGCAGCCCGGCGCGGGCCCCTACGGCGCGCTGCGGCCCGCCGACGCCAACGGCATCCTCCTGCCGGCCGGGTTCACCAGCCGGGTCGTCGCCCGCTCCGGCCAGCGGGTCGGCTCCACCTCGTACACCTGGCACGACGCGCCCGACGGCGGCGCGTGCTACGCGGACGGCAACGGGTGGATCTACGTCTCCAACGCGGAGGTGACCCCGGGCGGCGGAGCGGGCGCGGTGCGCTTCTCGTCGACGGGGACGGTCACGGGCGCCCACCGCATCCTGTCGGACACCCGGCAGAACTGCGCGGGCGGGCGGACCCCGTGGAACACCTGGCTGTCCTGCGAGGAGGTCAGCCGGGGCTACGTCTACGAAGCCGATCCCTGGGGGAAGAACCCGGCCGTACGGCGGGACGCGATGGGCCGGTTCAAACACGAGGCCGCCGCTGCCGACCCGGTGCGCAAGGCGGTCTACCTGACCGAGGACGAGTCGAACGGCTGCCTGTACCGGTTCACCCCCACCACCTGGGGTGACCTGTCCTTGGGCAGGCTCCAGGTGCTCACCGCCCCCACCGCCACCTCCGGCCGCTTCGGCTGGGCGGACGTCCCCGACCCGGCCGGCTCGTCGAAGGCGACCCGCAGCCAGGTGCCGGGTGCGAAGAAGTTCGACGGGGGAGAGGGCTGCCACTACGCCGACGACAAGGTGTGGTTCACCACCAAGGGCGACAACCGGGTCTGGCAGCTGAACCTCACCAACGACACGTACGAACTGGCCTACGACGACTCCCTGGTCGACGGGGACGCCCCGCTGACCGGGGTCGACAACATCACCGGCTCCTCCTCCGGTGACCTGTTCGTCGCCGAGGACGGCGGCACCATGGACATCTGCGTGATCACACCGGACGGCGTGGTTGCGCCCTTCCTCCGGATCAAGGGCCAGTCGTCGTCGGAGATCACCGGACCGGCCTTCTCCCCGGACGGTTCCCGGCTGTACTTCTCCAGCCAGCGCGGCACGAGCGGTTCGTCGTCCGGCGGGATCACCTACGAGGTGACCGGTCCCTTCCGCACCTGACCCCGGGGCCGGTCCGCCCACGCGGGGCGTACGGGAGCTACAGGGCGTACGAGAACTACGGGGCGTACGGGAGCTACGGGAACGGTGACCACGCAGCGCCTCCCCGCTCCCGTACGCCTCACGGCCCTTCCCGCGTCACGGCCCTTCCCGGGTCACGGCCCTCGGCGCGGCGGAACCTTCGGCACGGCGGTGGAACCGGACACCCGCTAACGACCCGGGGGCGGGACCACCGGGACCAGTGTGGCCGCCGCCGCTTCATGGGCCAGGGCGGCGGCCTCGTCGCCCCCGGCACGGGCGAGCTTCGCGAGTTCGCCGTACGCCTGGGCCTCACCCGCCGGGTTGTTGACCGCGCGGTGCAGCACCAGCGCGTCGCCGAGGTGGACGGCGGCCTCCTCGGGCCTGCCCGACTCCCGGGCGATCCCGCCCAGCGCGGTCAGCGCGTACGCCTGCCCGAAGCGGTTGCCGGCGCGCTGGTGCAACCCCATGGCCTCACGGAAGTGACGGTCCGCCGCGTCGAGGTCCCCCGCGGCCCGCTCCACGTGGCCGAGGCCCCGCAGCGCGTAGGCCAGGCCGATGCCGTCGTCGGCGCGCCGCTGGACTTCCACCGCGCGGCCGAAATCCCGCCCGGCCGAGGTCAGGTCGCCGCGCACCCGGGCCACGTGGGCCAGGCCGGTCAGCGCGTAGCCCTGCCCGGCCGGGTCGTCCGCGTCACCGGCGCGCGCCAGGGCGGCCCCGAAGTGGGCGACCGCCTCGTCCAGGTCGCCGCGCGCCCGCGCCGTCTCCCCGAGACCGCGCCACGCGTCGGCCTCCGCGGCCGGCTCCCCGAGGCCGGCCAGGACGCGGACGGCCTCCTCGAAGAGGGGGACGGCCGCCTCGAACCGGCGGGCGCTCCGCTCGATGTCACCCAGCGCGGTGAGGGCCAGCGCGCGGGCGCGTTCGTCGCCGGCCCGCCCGGCCGCCGCGAGGACCTCCTCGTACAGGGCCCCGGCCCGTTCGTCGTGCCCTTCCACGTACAGCAGCTTGGCCGTGCGCGCGGCGAGGCCGCCGCCCAGCTCCCAGCTCTCGGTGAGCGCGGCACGGGCCGCCCCGGCCAGTTCCCCGGCGGCGGCCCCCATCCACAGGCGGGCGTGGTCGGGGTTGTCGAAGGGGCCGGTGCCGATGGTGGGCTCGCCCGCCCCGTACACCAGGGCGTGCGCGGTGCCGATGACCCGGTCGAGGTGCCGGTAGAGGCTGGAGCGTCCCGCCGCCACGGTCTCGCGCGGGTCCTGCGCGGCGAGCTGCATGCGCGCGTAGGCGAGGAACAGGTCGTGGAAGACGTACCGGTGCTGGGGCAGCCGGGTCAGCATGCTGCGCTGGAGCAGCCGGACCAACTGCACGGTGGCGAGTTCCGGCGCCATCCCGCCGAGCGCCCCTATGGAGTCGGCGTCGAAGTCCGGGCCGGGATGCCAGACGCACGTGCGCAGCACCCGCTGGAGGTCGGCGCTGAGCGCCTCGTAGGAGACGGCGAACGCTGCCGCCGCCTCGCGGTCGGCGTCGTCGAGCTGCTCCAGGGGCCGGGTCGCGGACCGCATCACGCGCAGCAGGACCCGCGGGTCCAGGTCGGCGAGGAGGGCGCCGACCGGCCGCAGCGCGAGGGGCAGGTACCCGCACAGCCGGGCCAGGTCCGCCAGCTCCCGTTCCCGTCCGGCCGGCTCGCCGGGGCCGTGTCCGGCGACGCGCAGGAGGAGTTCCACCGCGGCCTCGGGCGGGAGCGGGCCGACGCCGACGTGGACGGCGGCGTCCAGGCCGTCGAGCCGGTTGCGGCTGGTCACCAGGACCAGACAGCGCCCGTCGGTCGACGGGGCGGGCAGCAGCGGCTCGACCTGGGCCCGCTCGCGCGCGTTGTCCAGGAGGAGCAGCACCCTCTTGCCGGCCGTCCAGGCCCGCCAGAGCTGCCCCTTGGCGGCCGTGCCGGTGGGGATGTCGGACCCGGTGAACCCGGCGAGCCGCAGGAGTTCGGCGAGGACCTCGCCCGGATCGCGCGGGGCGGTCCCGGGGGTGAAGCCGGCCAGGTCCACTTCGAGCCGGGCGTCGGTGAACTCCCCGGCCAGCCCCGCGGCCAGCGCGCGGGCCAGCGCCGACTTG
The DNA here is from genome assembly GCF_044454165.1 of Streptomyces sp. NPDC051567. Lineage (NCBI taxonomy): Bacteria > Bacillati > Actinomycetota > Actinomycetes > Kitasatosporales > Streptomycetaceae > Streptomyces > Streptomyces sp. NPDC051567. Next base: position 58,571 of record NZ_JBITDK010000006.1, read on the forward strand.
CCGCAGCCGCCCGGTCCGCGGAACAGGGCGAGCGCGGTGGAGCCGCCCGCGGTGAGCAGGGAGCGGCAGCGCGCCGTCAGCGAGGCGAGGCGCCCGGCGTGGCCGACCAGGATGGACGGGGGCGGCACCAGCGTGCTGAGGACCACACCCGGCCGGGCCGCGCCGGAGGCTCCGTAGAAGTAGTTGTGCTGGACGCCCTGGCCGATCACGGCCTGCTGCGCGTGGCCGTGCGCCTCGGTGTGCAGGGGACCGGCGCCGGTGGGTTCGGTGGGGCTGGTGGGTTGGGTCGGTCCGGTGGGTTGGGTGCCGGTCGGTCCGGTCGGTCCGGTGCCGGGGGGTCCGGGGGCCGGTTCCGTCACCGTGCGGGCCCCGGACCGAAGGTGTTGTACTGCGTCCCCTGCCCCTGCACGGCCTGCTGGGCCTGTTCCGACGCGGTCGCGTGCACGGTGACCGTGCCGATGACGGTGTTCGCCGCGGCGCCCTGCTCGCGGAGGAAGCCGAGCAGTTCGCGCAGGGGCTGCTCGTGGTCCGGGGCGTCCTCCAACAGGTCCTCGAAACGGGTCCCCCACGCCGCCGCCTGCCGGGCCACGGCCCGCTCGCCCTCGTCGCCGCCGCCCGCGACCGCCCCGGTCAGCTCCTCGCGGGCCCGCTCCAGCCGTCCTTCCTGACGTGCCTCCTCCAGCGGGTCCCCCCGGCCGAGCAGCCGCGCCACCCGGTCCCGGCACTGCTGCCACGCGTCCGTCACCATGGCCTGGACCAGCCCGGTCCCGGCCGCCGCGGCCAGGACGACGAGTTCTTCCGCCAGCATGGATGCTCCCCCTGCTCGTCCTGCTCGTCCTGTTCGTTCGGTCCGCTCAACTGGGCGCTGCGGCCCGCCTGTTCGCGCTCCCGAAAAGTTCTCGGACGCTCTCGGACGCTCTCGGAACGCTTTGTGAACCTCTCGGAGGAGATGGTGACACAGCCACCGCCCCGATCCCGAGGGGTGCGAAGGGACCGAGCGCCCGTTGCCGTCAGGTGCGGCCGACGGCCAGGAGGAGAGCGCGGTGCGGCGGCCGGCCGGTCAGCGCAGGCCGGCCGCCACGCCGAGGACGATGGCCGCCTTGGCCAGCCGCCCCACCGCCCCGGTGAACACCGTCGGCCGCATCGAGTCGTCGCCGTGGACGAGCTGCAACAGGCCGTCCCGGCGCCCGAGGCTCAGGCACTGCGCCGTGTAGGTGAAGGCGAACGGCCCCGACTCCTTGCCGCCGAGCCGCCTGCCCACGTAGCCGCCCATCGGTATGGCGGTCGCGCAGCCCGGCCGCAGCGTCCCGGTGCCCGGCACGGTGACGGCGGCGGCGTCGCCGATCACGTACACCTGCGGGTGCGAGACCGAGCGCAGGTACGGGTCCACCACCGCCCGGCCGTCCGGGGCCACGGTCAGCCCGGCTTCGGCGGCCAGCTCGTTCGGCTCCACCGAGGCGGCCCAGGCGACCACCCCGGCCTCGATCGGCCCCTGCGCGGTGTGCAGTCCGTCCGCGTCGACGGCGGTGACCCGGGTGTGCTCGTGCACCCGGACACCGAGCCGTTCCAGTACCCGCAGCACGTGGGCCCGTCCCCGCACGGAGAGCCAGCCACCGACCTCGTCGGCCGCGACCAGCCGGACCTGCCACCGCGGGTACGCCTCGGCGAGCTCGGCCGCCGTCTCGATACCGGTCGCGCCCCCGCCGACCACGGCCAGCGTGCCCGGCCGGGCCGCGTCCGTCAGCCGCCGGCGCAGCTCGGCGGCCCGCTCCGCCGGGTAGGCGTGCTCGGCGGCGCCCGGCACCCCGTGCCAGGCGGTACGGCTGCCCAGGGCGTACACCAGGGTGTCGTAGGCGACGGCCGGACCGCGGTCCACGACGAGCTTGCGGGCCACCGGGTCCAGCCCGGTCACCCGGGCCTGGAGGTGCGTCGCGCGACGGCCTCGCAACAGGTGCGCGAGGGAGGGCCGGTGCTCGGGGTGCCCGGCGGCGGTCTCGTGCTGGCGGATCCTCTGCAGGAACCGGGACTCCGGAGCGATCAGGGTCACCCGGTGGTGGCGGCTCGCGCGGGTGGCCGCGGTCAGGCCCGCGTAGCCCGCGCCGATGACCACGACGTGCTGCTCGTCCCTCTCCGGCCCCGTGCCCATACCCGTACCCGTAGCTGTACCTGTATCCGTACCCATGTCCGTACCCATGCCCATGCCCTCGTCTCCGTGTCGCCCTGCTCCGACGCGATGTCTCGCGGGTTCTCGCGGGTTCTCGCGGTTTCGGGAAGGAGACGGAGCGGACGGCCGGACTGTGACAGTGAGCCGCGTCACACCAGGTGGGAGAGCTTCTCCGGGTTGACCACGATGTGCGCCTCGGTGATCCGGCCGTCCAGGACGGTGAAGGCGAGGACACCGCCGACCCGGTCCGGGGACTCGTACCAGACCATGCCCGGCTCGCCGTTGACCTGGGCGAAGCGCACCGAGGTACGGGCCTGCGTGGTCAGCCACCTGGCGGCCAGACCGGCCACCAGCCGGGCCACCTTCCCGGCACCGTGGACCGGCCGCACCGCGGCGGTGACGATGCCGCCGCCGTCCGAGTGCCAGACCACATCGGGATCGAGCACCGCGAGCAGGCCCGTGAGATCCCCCTGCGTCGCGGCGGTCGCGAAGGCGCTGACGGCCCGGCGGTGCTCGGCCGGGTCGACCGCGCCGCGACGGCCGCCGTCCCGGACCCGGCGACGGGCGCGGGAGGCCAGCTGGCGGGCGGCGTCGGGGGTCCGGCCGAGCGCCGCGGCGATCTCGTCGAAGCCGACCGCGAACAGGTCGTGCAGGACGAAGGCGGTCCGCTCGGCCGGGGTGAGCTGCTCCATCACCGTCAGCACGGCCAGCGACACCGACTCCCCGGTCTCGGCCCGCCCGGCGGGGGAGTCCTCCTCGGAGACCAGCGGCTCGGGCAGCCACTCACCGTAGTACGACTCCCGGCGGGCCCGTGCGGAGCCGAGCAGGTCGTAACAGAGCCGGGTGACCACGGTGGTGAGGTACGGACGGACCTCCGCCACCCGCGACCGGTCGACGGCCTGCCAGCGCAGCCAGGCGTCCTGCATCACGTCCTCGGCGTCGGTGACCGAACCGAGCAGCCGGTACGCGACCGAGCCCAGGTAGCGCCGCTGGGCTTCGAACGCGTCCGCGGAGGGTGAGCCGACATCGATCACCCGGCCCACTGTAGTGGGGGCACGCACGGGGCTTGACCTCAAGCCCGGTCGAGGTCGGAGTATCGCTCCATGGCCACCGACATCGACACCGACATCGACACCGACGGCAACGGCAACGGCAATGACAACGCCGTCCTGCTCTTCCACAACACCATGCGGATCACCGACAACCACCTGGAGGGCTTCCGCGACGCCATCGCCAGGGCGGTGCGGTTCGCCGGGGAGCACGGGCCCCAACTCATGGTCGAGGTCTTCATCGACGAGCCGCGGATGACGGCGCACAGCTTCCAGCTCTTCCGGGACTCGGACGCGGTCCGTACCCACTGGCAGCTCGCGGACCCGTACATCCAGGAGGTGGTGGAACACTGCCGGGTGGAGCGCTTCGAGGTGTTCGGCGAGCCGGACGCCGACGTGACGGCGGGCATCCGGGACGCGATCGGCGAGGCCGCACTCACCTTCTCCCCCCGCACCGCAGGCTTCATCCGCTTCACCACACCGTCACCCCCCACCACCCCCTGACCCCACCTGGCCTCCCCGTGGATGTCCAACGACGGCAACCGGCAACCGACAACCGGCAACTGGTCACGGTGTTTCCGGTGGCCAGACCGGACGGCGGGACCCCGCGCAGTTCAGCGGGGTGCCGGGCCATGGAGGGGCGAGGGGCGAGGGTTCAGTAGGTGACGACGATCCGGCGTGCCGGGCCGTCCACCCGGATGCGTCCTCCGACGGGGACCACGAGTTGTGGGTCGGTGTGACCGAGGTCGACGTCGAACACCACCAGGGTCTCGGGGGCGTACTGCCCAAGAGCCCGGAGGACGGCCTCCCGCTGTTCCCGCCGGAAGCGCGCCTTCTCCCGGGCGTCGAACCGGTTCTGGAACGACCAGCTCTTCGCCCGGCCCATCAGCAGCGCGGGGAACTGCCGCAGCAGTCCGCGTTCGCCCATGTTCCGGAAGATCCGGTAGACCTCTTCGGCGCGCGGCATGTCCTCGGAGGTTTCCAGGAAGAGCACGTTGCCGGTGTAGGCGTCGACCGGTCGCACCGCCCGGTCGGCCATCAGCAGCCAGGAGATGATCTCCAGGTTGCCGCCCCAGCTGATCCCTTCGACCACCCGGTCGGCGTTGTGCCAGGACCAGCCGTCGGCGGGTTCCATCTCCGGTTCGGACGCGAAGGTGTGCGGGTCCTCCCAGGGGCGGTCGACATCGCCGTAGGCACTGGGAGCAGTGAGTTCGTACTCGCCCGAGGTGAACATCGCCGCCCGCAGGGAGTCCGCGGTCAGCGGATGCATCGCACCGGGCCGTCCGAGCTCGACCATGACCGAGCCGCCGTGGTAACTGACGATGCCCAGCTCTCGGAGGAACAGCAGCAGGTTGGTGTTGTCGCTGTAGCCGAAGAACGGCTTGGGGTTGGCACGCAGAAGAGCCCGGTCGAGGTGGGGGAGAACGGTGATCTGGTCGTCGCCGCCGATGCTGGCGATCACCGCCTTGACGTCCGGGTCCGTGAAGGCCGTGTGGATGTCCGCGGCCCGTTCCTCGGGTGTCGCACCCATCTTCCGGGTCGTCGGATACTCCACCGTCTTCAGCCCGAGGTCGTTCTGGAGCCGCCGTATCCCCCACTCGTAGGGCAGCGGGAAGAGACCGGGCAGACCGGACGAGGGGGACAGCACCGCGATCAGGTCTCCGGGGCGGGGCTTGGCGGGATAGAGGGGGTTCGTCATCCGCCGATCGTAGGAGCCGGCGGTTCTGATGGCGCGCGGATTTTCCGGTCACCGATCCAGCGGGACCCGCCACCGCCGGGCGCCGGCCTGCCGGGCCGGGAGCGTCGGTCCTTGTACGATCCGTCGCGTCCATCCCGTCTGTCGCGTCCATCCCGTCTGTCTTGTCCGTCTCGTTCGTCTCGTTCGTCCAGCGGGACCGTTACCGGTGGCGCGGCGGCGGTGGGCGCGGGCAGGCGGATCGAGGCGGGTGGCCGGGAACAGGTGGCCGGGAACAGGTGGTGAGGGCATGGCTGAGGAAGAGTGCGCGGAGCCGGACAGCACGGCGGTACGGGTGGCCCTGTGGCGGGCCCTGCACGTCCAGGCCGATCCGCCGCCCCACGTGTTCGAGGACGAGGTCGGCCTGCGGCTGGCCGACCCGGGTGAAGGCTGGCGCCTGCGCGGGGACATGGACCCGCGCGCGACCAGGTGGTTCCGGGCGGCGGTCGTGGCGCGGGCCCGCTTCATCGAGGACCTGGTCGTCGAACAGGCCGGCCGTGGCGTCGGCCAGTACGTCGTCCTGGGAGCCGGCCTGGACACCTTCGCCCAGCGCAGACCGGAGATCGCCTCCCGCCTGCGGGTGTTCGAGGTCGACCGGCCCGGCCCCCAGGCATGGAAGCGCCGCCGCCTGACCGGGCTCGGCTTCGGCGTCCCGGACTGGCTGCACCTGGTGCCGGTCGATTTCGAGGCGGGCGGGTCGTGGTGGGACCGACTGGCGGCTGCCGGGTTCGACGCGGACCGGCCCGCGGTGGTGGCCTCCGCCGGTGTCGCCATGTACCTCACCAAGGACGCGAACGCGGCCACACTGCGCCGGCTCGCCGCACTCGCCCCGGGCTCCACCCTGGCCATGACGTTCCAGCTGCCGCCGGAGCTCCTCGGAGAGGAGAACCGCGCCGGGCTCCGGGCCGCGGAGCGGGGCGCCCGCGCGGCCGGGACGCCGTTCATCAGTTTCTTCACCCCGCCACAGATGCTGGCACTGGCCCGTGACGCCGGATTCGAGGACGTCCGGCACGTGTCGGCGGCCATGCTCGACCGACGCTACTTCGCGGGCAGGACGGACGGCCTCGGCACATCGAGCGGGGAAGAGCTGCTGGTGGCGACCACCCGGCACAGGACCGGACCGCCGGACACCCGGTGACCGACCCGGTGACCGACCCGGTGACCAGGACGCCCGGGACGACGACCGACCCGTGACCGGGGCTGTGGCCGACCCCGTGACCGGGCAGATCACCGGTCGTTTGATCAGCCTGTGAGTCAGACCTGCTTGTTCCGCCACGACGTGGCACTGGAGCCCGATCCGTATCTGGGCTCCCTGCGACGGGACGAACCCGTCGCGCGGGTCGAGATGCCCTACGGCACCGGCCCGTGCCGGCTGGTGACCCGCTACGCCGACGTACAGCTGGTCACCGCCGACCGCCGGTTCAGCCGGGCCGCGCTGGTCGGCAGGGACTTGCCCCGCATCACCCCGGCCCCGATCGCCCAGAGCGAGGCGATCAACCTGATGGACCCGCCGGTGCTGGGCCGTATCCGCCGCGTGGTCACCCACGCCTTCGGCCCCCGCCAGCTGGACCGGCTGGGCCCCTGGGTGCAGTCCATGGTGGACGCGTCGGTGGCGGCGATGGAGGCCGAGGGGCCGGGGCCTCCTCCGTCACCGGAGGGGGGTGAACTCCTTGCCCAGGGAGCGGAGTTCGCCCTCAGGTTCGTCCGCACGTTCGCCCTCGCGGTCGCCCCCGTGTCCGCTCTCGCGTCCCATCAGGGCCAGCTGGGCCCGGTGGGCGGTCAGCGCGTCGCGCAGCAGTTCCGTCCGTCCGGGCTCCAGTGCGAGCATCCGGCGCGCGGCGGCCACACCCTCGGCCAGCAGGGCCAGCGCGATCTCGGGGCGATGGGCGAACTCCACCCGGCCGTAACTCTCCAGAGCCACCGTCAGCAACGGCAGGTAGGCCAGCGGGCTCACGTCGACGAGGACACGGTAGGCGGCGACCCGCTCCCGGACGGGCAGCGTGCCCGATCCGAGGAGGGCCACCCGGGCTCGCAGGACGGCGTGGTGATTGATGTGCGCTGTGTGCGTCATGAGGGTGATTCTGAAAGCCCCACAGGGTGGCGAACAAGGGCATACCGCTGTGCTGTTCGTCCTACGAAAACGCCCTCTGAGCTGTCATGATGGACACGTGTTCACCCTTGCGCGGTGACGAGAGCCCGCCGGAGCCCCGACCGCCCGCTCCCGGACGCGCTCCCCAGCAGCCGCCTCACCCGCGACGGGACGGCCCTGGCCGCGATCGTCGCCGCCGCCGGTGACGCCGCCGGAGAGGTGGTGCGGACACCGGCGCGGGTGCGCGTCCGTGCCGTCGGTGGTGTCCGTGGCGTCCGTGGGCGCAGGAGTGTTCCGGGGCGGGGGAGTTCGCCGGGGTTTCGACAGGGGTATGTCTTGCTGCTGTCGGATCAGCGAACTGTCCGGGGGGACATGTGTACGAGAGTTCAGGCCAGGCGCCTCGTTCAGCCCGAGGACCGGCTCCGAGTTCCGCGCAGAAGGGGCATCCGTACGGGACCTCTCCCCGTGGCGGCTGGGCGGATGTGCTGTGGGACTGGTCGAAGTCCGGCACACGGCACATGGCCGTCGCGCGCCTGCTGCGCCGCCTGCCCGGCGTCAGCAGGGACGCCGCCTACCGGTTCGGGCTGGTCGAACGGCCCCACTACGCCTACGGCGTCCGCCGTGCCACGGAGTCAGCCGCCCGCCTCGGCCTGCCGGGGGTCACCCTCGTGGAGTTCGGCGTCGCCGGTGGCAGCGGACTGCTCGCACTGGCGGAGCACGCCGGCTACTACGCGAAAGCCACCGGCGTCGAGGTGAGGATCGTGGGCTTCGACGCGGGAGACGGGCTGCCGCCCGGCAGGAGCGTACGGGACCTTCCGTACCTGTTCGGCGCGGGTTTCTACCCGATGGACAAGGCCCGCCTGGTCTCCCGGCTCGGTGGCGCGGCGGACGTGGTGATCGGCGACGTCACCGAGACCGTTCCCCGGTACCTGGAGACGAACGCGCACACCCTGCGTACGCACCCCGTCGGGTTCGTCTCCTTCGACCTGGACTACTACTCGTCCACGGTGTCCGCCCTGAACCTCTTCCGGGGCGGCGACCCCGGCCGGCTGCTGCCCAGGGTGACGTGTTACCTCGACGACCTGCCCGGCACGATCGCGGAGATCGGCGAGGCGGCGGCGATGGCCGAGTTCAACGCCGAACACGACGACCGTGCCATCAGCCGGGTGCTGGGCCTGCGCCCCTTCATCCCGTTCGACCCGCCGTGGGCGGACCAGATCTACGTCCACCACTACTTCAGCCATCCCCACTACCCGGCCCTGGAAGCGGGCGCCACCGGCGACCGGCTCCCCCTGACCGACTGAGCCCGTCGCACGGCTTCCACTGGTGGTGGGTGGTTGGGGACTGGTGGCTGGTGGTGGGTCACCGGTCACCGGTCGCTGGTCGCTGGTCGCTGGTGCCCGAGGTTGCGTCCGGAGTTATAGATGAGATCAATGGCAGATATCGATTCTGCGCCTTGGACACTATAGGTACAGGTCATGCATGGTGGAACACGTCAGGCCCCACGGGGCGGATCTCAGCAGAGGGAGTGACCATGCACGATCTCTCCGACGGTGTCGCGCGTTTCCAGCACGACGTCTTCCCCGGCAAGGCGGGTCTCTTCGCCCACCTGGCCGCGACCCACCGGCCCGCGACGCTGTTCATCGGCTGCTCCGACGCCCGGGTGGTACCGGAACTGATCACCCAGAGCGAGCCGGGCGAGCTGTTCGTGATCCGCACCGCGGGCAACCTCGTCCCCGCCTACACACCCGGCCCGGACGGGGTGACGGCCAGCATCGAGTACGCCGTCGCCGTCCTGGGCGTCACCTCCGTCGTGGTCTGCGGCCACTCCGCCTGCGGCGCGATGACGGCCCTGGCCGAGGGCACCGACCTGCGCACCACCACGGCCGTCGCCGGCTGGCTCCGTCACGCCGACGCCTCACTGGCCCGCCTCCCCGAGACCGGCCCGGACCGGGTCGACACCCTGGTCCGCGAGAACGTCCGCGCCCAGCTCACCAGCCTCGCCACCCACCCCTCGGTCGCCCGCGCCCTGGCCCGGGACACCCTCACCCTCCACGGCTGGGTCTACGACATCGCCTCCGGAACCGTCACCGACATCACCCCCGAAGCACGGACACGCCCCGAGGCGGGCCCTGTGGGGGACCGCCCGGCCGCCGCCCTCACCCACTGACCCCTCCCCACCTCCCTACCTCCCCACGCACGCTCCCTCCCCCCGGCCGCTGTCCGTACGGCGGCACCCCGAAAGGAAACCCTTCCCATGATCCACGCGCAGTTCGACCCCACCGCCCGCCAGAACCTCGCCATCGCCGCCGTCGACGCCAAGACGCGCAAGGACCTGTCCTGGCAGCAGATCGCCGACGTGACCGGCCTGTCCGTGGCCTTCGTCACCGCCGCCGTCCTCGGCCAGCACCCGCTGCCCCGGCCCGCGGCCGAGGCCGTCTCCACGCTCCTGGGCCTGGACGACGACGCGGCGCTCCTCCTGCAGACCATTCCGACCCGTGGCTCGATCCCGGGCACCGTCCCGACCGACCCGACCATCTACCGCTTCCACGAGATGCTCCAGGTCTACGGCACCACCCTCAAGGCCCTGGTCCACGAACAGTTCGGCGACGGCATCATCAGCGCCATCAACTTCACCCTGGACGTCAAGAAGGTCGCCGACCCCGACGGCGGCGAGCGCGCCGTCATCACCCTCAACGGCAAGTACCTCCCCACCAAGCCCTTCTGAACCAGCCCTTCTGACCCGACTCCTGCGACACACCGCGCCCCGGCCGGGCCGGGACCGGCCCGGCCGCTCGGGCCTGCCCGGCCCCTTCGCCGTACCGAGCACGGCATGCCCGGCGCGGACGGGGGAGCGGCCGGGGGTGGACGGGGGGCGTGGCCTCGCGCAGTTCCTCGCGTCCCGGCCGTGGCCGCCCGGCGGCCCCGACCACTGGTCACCGTCCCGAAGCAGTGGTGACCGGATCGGTCCGCTGCCGGACCCGATGCGGCCTGTCGTCGGCCCGCCCGTACGGTCAGGATTGAGGACATGACCCGAGCACTGATCGTCATTGATGTCCAGGAGTCCTTCCGCGCCCGTCCGCTGTGGGAGACCACTTCCGACCTGAAGATCGCCCACCAGGTGAACCGCCTGGTCCAGCTCTCCCGGCAGGCCGGGGAGCTGGTGGTGTGGGTACTGCATTCCGAGCCCGGCAGCGGCGATGTCTTCGACCCGGCCCTGGGGCATGTCCGGCTGATGGAGGAGCTGGAGCGGGCGGACGGGGAGCCGCTGATCCACAAGACCTCGCACAACGCCTTCACCACCACCAACCTGGAGCAACTCCTCACCGCGCGCGGTATCCGCGAACTCACCGTCTGCGGCATCCGCACCGAACAGTGCGTGGAGACGACCGCCCGCGTCGCCAGTGACCTCGGCTACCAGGTCACCTTCGTCATCGACGCGACCGCGACCAATCCCATCCCCCACCGGGACGCTCCCGCCGGCCAGAGCGTCGCCGAGCTGCTGGCCGACCCGCGCACCCTGCCCGCCGAAGAGGTCATCAGGCGCACCGAGTACGCCCTCGCCGGACGCTTCGCGACCATCGCGACGGTCGACCGGCTGGAGGCCGGGGCGGGACATCGGGCATGATGACCGGATCGTGAGCCACATCGTCTTCTTCCTGGTGCCCGGAGTCCACCTGCTGGACCTGGCCGGCCCCGCACAGGTCTTCTCCACGGCCGCCGACTTCGGGCACCCCTACACGCTCTCCTACGTCGCCGAGCAGCCACAGGTCCCCACGGCCCAGGGGCTGCCGCTGGTGGCCGGGTCCGACTGGCCCGAGCTGGGGCCCGAGGACCTGATCGTGGTGCCCGGCTGGCGGACGGGCCCCACGGCCGCCGGACCCGCCATCGGCGCCGCCTCCCTCCAGGTCCTGCGCGACCACCACGCCAGGGGCGGGACGGTGGCCAGCGTCTGCGCCGGGGCCGAGGCACTGGGCCGGGCCGGCCTGCTCGACGGCCGCCGCTGCACCACCCACCACGAGGTGCAGGACGAACTGGCCGAGCGCCACCCCGGGGCGGTGGTCGTCCGCGACGTCCTGTTCACCGCCGACGACCGGGTGATCACCTCGGCCGGCATAGCCAGCGGCATCGATCTGGCCCTGCACCTGGTCGCGTCCCGGCACGGCCCGGCCGTCGCCGCCCGGGTCGCCCGGGAGATGGTCGTCTACGCCCGCCGCAACGGCCACGAACCGCAGTCCAGCGCGATGTTCCGGCACCGCTCCCACCTCGACGACACCGTGCACCGCGCCCAGGACCTCATCGACACCCGCTTCGACCGGCCGCTTCCCCTGCCCGCCCTGTCCTCGGCCGTCGGGGTGAGCGAACGTACCCTCACCCGTCTCTTCAGCCGCGCCACCGGGCTCACCCCCCTGCGCTACCAGCAGACGCTCCGCCTCGAACGCGCCCAGCACCTCATCAGCCACGGCGCGACGATCGACGCCGCCGCCCGCTCGGTCGGTTTCGAGGACCCGCGCATGCTGCGCCGCCTCCGCGCCCGCACGGCCTGACGCGGTCCCCGGGGGTGGGGTCGGGGCCCGGCCACACCCCCGACCGCACCCGTCAGCCGGTTCCGGCCGCGTCCCGCAGGGTAGTCGTGGGGGTGTTCGCCGAGGGGGGCGAGGGGGGCGGGTTCTCACCGGCTGCCGTGCCGCAGAACTCCGCCTCCATGACCTCCGCCATGCCCGCGGAGCTCCAGTCACCGTTGAGGTTGAAGGCGAAGGCGTGGCCGCCGTCCTCGGTGGTCACCGCGTAGGAGAGCGAGCCGATCCAGCCGCCGCCGTGTCCCCACACCTTGGCGCCGCAGCTCGCCGTGAGCTGTTCTATGCCGAGGCCGTAGTTCGAGCCGGGGGCGAGCGTCTTCATCGCCTTGAGCTGCTGGGGAGGGAGCAGTTTCCCGCGCATCAGGGCGCTGTAGAACCGGGTCAGGTCGCCCGCGCTGGAGATCATGTCGCCCTCGGCCCAGGTCTGGGAGGCGTTCTGGGTGGTGACGTCGTGCGTCCTGCCGGCGGGATCGGCCAGCTTCGAGTAGGCCTTGGTGCTCCGCTTCGGCATGAGCGAACTGTTCCCGGGCATGACGGTGGAGCGCAGCCCGAGCGGCTTGATGACGCGCTCGCGGACCTCGTGCTCGTAGCTCCGGCCCGTGACCTTCTCCAGGATCAGTGCGGCCAGGACGTAGTTGGTGTTCGAGTACGCGTGCGCGGTGCCGGGCGCGGAGGTCGGCGGATGTGCCATCGCGGCGTCGATCGCCACCTGCGGCGGCCGGGTGTCGTAGCGGTGTTCGAGGAATCCCGCGTGGAGGTAAGTCCGCTCGTACGCCGGGTCGTTGATGAAGTCGAAGACCCCGCTGGTGTGGTTGAGCAACTGCCGTACGGTGATCGCCCGGCCGTCGTGGCCATGGCCCCGCACCACCCCCGGGAGCCACTTCTCCACCGTGTCGTCGAGCCCGAGCCGCCGCTCGGACTCCAGCTGGAGCATGACGGTCGCCACGAAGGTCTTGGTGATGCTGGCGACGCGGAACCGGTCGTCGGCCCGGCGCGGGGCCCCGGTCGCGAGGTCACCGACGCCCGACGCCGCCTTCCAGACCTCGTCCCCGGTGCGCGCGTGGCCCGAGACGCCGGGGATTCCACCCCGCACGATGGCGTCCATCGCCCGCTGGGTCCCCTCGTGCCCGGTACGGCCGGCGGGGTGTCCGGTACTGCCCGCCGATGCTGATGCTGATGCTGATGCTGATGCTGATGCTGATGCTGATGCCTGGGCCGGCGCCGTGAACGCGGTCGCGGCGACCGCCGCCACCGCGAGTCCCACCACACCCGTGCGCGCGGTACCTCGTCGTGCTGCCATGTGTGCGCTCCCTGTCCTTGCTGTTGCTGTTGCCGTGCCGTTGCTGCGGGCCGTGCGGGACGTGCGGACGTGCGGGGTCACGAGGCCACGGCCCCGGCGGCCCTGGGGGCGGCCGGAAACCGTCGGTCGCAGTCAAGGACCGCGAACAGGGGCCGAAGGTTGACCGTCTGATCGCGGTACCCGGGAGACCGGCCCACCACCCCGGCCGGCGCTGCCCGGCCCGTACCTGCGCACTCCCGCCGGGCACCTGCTTCCCCGGTGTGCGGTTGCCATGCATATGGTCAAAACCTGTGACGGGGAGGCATGACATGTCAGGGGAACTCGGCCAGGTGGGCCTGCGGTTGAACAGTGGACCGGCAGGCCCTTCGGCCCCGGGCGGGTCCGAGGACTTCGGTTCGACACCGGCGGAGAGGAAGGCGGCGGCGGGAACGATCGAGACCGAGCTGGAGCCGAACACCAAGAAGGCCGCCGCCACGAAGACCGACGGGTGGGTCGCGGACGGCAAGTCCTCGGCCACCGGGCCCGGTGCGGGAGCTGTCGTCACCGGCCCCAAGTACGGCAAGGAGGGTACGGCCCGGGCCTTCGCGGACCTCGGCCACGTGACCGCGGAAGGATCGCTGACCAACGGGTCGATGAAGCTGTCCGGTATCGCCGATGCCTACGCGGGGGCCAGAGCCACCGCGAACGTCGGATTCACCGAAAGCGGCCTCAGCGGCAAGGCCGAGGCCTCCGTGGGAGGGCGGTCACTGGCCGAGGGCTGGGCCGGTGCCGGCGCGGAGGCCAATGTGACCTTCGGCAAGGGTGACGACGGGAAGTTCCGCATCGGCGGCGAAGTCGGGCTCGCCCTCGGCCTCGGAGGGAAGGTGGGCGCGGAGTTCACGGTGGACCCGGGCAAGGTCACCGCCGCCGCGGGCGACGCGGCCAACGCGGTAGGAGATGCCGTCGGCTCGGCCAAGGACACCGTCGACGGCTGGTTCGACGGATGTACGTTTCGCTGGAAGGAAGGCGCGAGATGCCCACGACACTGCCACTGCCGATCGAATTCCGCCTGCCGGAGGGCTGGTTCCCGGCCCCGCCGGACGAGGTCGGGGCTCCGGGCGTGGCCTTCGTCGCGCTGCATCCCCGGCCGGATGCCGGATTCACCGCCAACATCACCATCGCCGGTGAGTACCGGCCCGACGGGGCGACGCTGGAGAACATCGCCGACGCTTCGGTGGAGCGCCTGCGCGAGGCCACCGGGTCCGTGGTGGTGGCTCACCGCCGCGAGATCGGCTCCAGGACTTCCTGCGCACGGTCCGCCCCGACACGGCGGCAGGGCCAGGAGCTGGGGCGTAGCGCGTTACACGTCCGCGTTACACGTCCGCGTCCGCGTCCGCAGAAGATCCTGTGCCGGGCAGTACGACTTCCCTAGGCTGACTCGATGGGACTCTTCGACAAGCTGACCGGCACCAGGCACCCCGGCCGCGGTGTCGCGCCACGATCCGCCGGGGAGGTCCGGGCCGCGCTGCTGGCGGTCAACGGGCCGGACGTGCCGTACGTCGTACGCGACGCGACCCCTTCCGAGCAGGCCGACCTGGTGGCGGAGTGGCGCGTCCAGGAGCCCGCCTGGCACACCTTCTTCGTCCGCACCCGGCTGACCCGGACCCTCAAGATCCGGATGCGTCTGGCCCCGGCGGACCACGAAGTACGGAGCGTCGACGAGCAGCGGGAGGTCACCTGGGTCGGGGGCACACCCCGGCTGGCGCTGCCGGCCGAGTCCTCCCGTGGGCAGGCGAGGACGGTCTCCTGGCGCTCGAAGGCCGAACGGGACACCGACGGCAGCGTGCGGAAGGCGGAGGTGTTCCGCTTCGACAGCACGGAGTTGAAGACCCCCTTGCGGGAAGCCGTCCTCGCCGCAGGATGGACCTGGCGCGGCGCACTGTTCAGGCTGTGACCCACGCCGCCGGCGACCCTCCGCACTGTCCTTGGCCCGGCCCCACCCGCTGAGTGGTCTTCTGCTCACCGAATCAGATGTCCCGGTCGCCTCCGCGCCGCAGGATTTCAGCCGCCAGATCGTCGGGCGGCCCCGGGAAGGCCGGGTAGCGGCTCGCGGGGGAGCGTGCCGGGCGGGCGGACCCGGCGGCGTCCGTACGGTCGTCCGGGGGGTCCGGTATCACCGCGCCCAGCAGGGCCATCACCCCGACGGTCGCCGCGATCTTCCCGCTCCTCGGGAGGTGCGGTGGGGTGCGGCGAGGCGCGGTGCGGTGGAGTGCGGCGTGCGGGCGGGCCCCACACGTACGGGTGTGCCCCGCCCCGGCGGGGCGGGGCACACCCGGGAACTCCGGCGGCCGGGACCACCGGGCCGGGTGCCCGGCGGCGGTCAGGTGCTCAAGCGGCCGGGCGGTGAGGTGGCCGAGGTGGCCGAGGTGGTCACGTCGCCCGGGCGGCCAGGGGCCCAGGTCAGGCCAGGGTGTACCCGAGGACACCGCCGTGGATCTGGCCCTCGCAGTTGGCCTGGATGGAGTCGAAGATCTGGCGGTTCTCGTTCCGCAGGCAGCGGAGCAGCTGAACGGTGCCCACCCCGGCCTGCGGGGTGGTGTGGAGCCAGCCGAGACGGGTCACGTACTGCTGGCCCTCGCAGTTGACGTCCGTGCTGGTGAAGTGGTCGCCCCTGACCTGGCAGAGGTACAACGGCGTGGTGCCCGGGGCCGCGTAGGTGTACAGCCCGCCGAGCGGCCCCTGCAACTGGTAACCGTTGGGGTGGTACCAGCTGTTGCTCTGGGTGTCGGAGCTCTTGTGGTAGCGGTTGAGCATGAAGGTCGGACCGGGGGCGTACGGCTCCCCCGAGCAGAGGTACTCGACAGCGACCTGCACGTATCCGTTCGGAAGCTGGTTGACGATGGTGGGGCCCTTGACCAGGGTGCACTGGGAGGGGTCGAAGCCCTTGGCCACGGCGCTGTCCGCCGCGGTGGCGACGGCCGACTGCACGGCGACGTTGTACGGGCCGCTCCCCAGGCCGCCGATGTACAGCTTCACCGGACCGGCCGACGTGACGGCCCGCTCGGCGGGCGCGGCAGGGGCGGGCGCGGCGGAGACCGGGGTGACGAGGGCCAGGGTGAGCGCGGCGACGGCCGCGGCCAATCCGGTGAGACGACTGGCTAAGCGCATGAACAACCTCTTCCTCGGGTCGGTGGAATCCCGCAGGTGATAACGGGGCGATCCATGGGACACAGGGTGAAGAGCGTGATCCGTGGGGATCGCGTTCCACAGCTAACCATGCCCATGCCATGTCGACCAGAGGGGCGGCGTACCGGCCACTGGCCGAGACGCCCCTCCACCGCACGGATGATGCCCGACCCAGGGACATAGGACCGCAGTACCGAAGAGAACTTGGCGCTTCTGGGTGATTCGCTCAACTCCACGACCGGCAAAGGTTGTTCCTGTCCGAGCATCATCGACGGAAGGAACCCGCCGTGCGGGGACGACGCTACGCACCACTGATCGCGGCAACCATCCTGGCGGCCCTGGCTCCCGGCCTCGCGACGGCCGCACCGGCCGCCGCTTCGGCCCAGGCCCCGTCCGCGGCGGAGGCCGGGTCCCTGGACTCCTCCGCGCAGCAGAAACTGAGCTGGAAGCGCTGCGACATCAAACTGTCCGCCTCGCTCCAGTGCGCGACGGTCAAGGTCCCGATGGACTACGGCAACCCCCGGGGCAGGACGCTCGACGTGGAGGTGTCCCGGATCAGGACCAGCCTCCCCGGCGAGCGCCGGGGCGTGCTCCTCTTCAACCCCGGCGGCCCCGGCGGACCGGGCGTGGAAACACCGCTGGAGATGCGCAAGAACCTGCCCGTCTCCGTCCAGGCCACGTACGACCTGATCGGCTTCGACCCCCGGGGCGTCGGCCGCAGCTCCCCGGTCGAGTGCGGGGTGAATCCGGCGGAGAGGGCGTGGCCGCGCCAGTACAAGGACGAGACCTTCGCCGGGGACGTCGCCTGGGCGAAGAGCGTCGCCGACAAGTGCCGGGCCAACGGCGGGGAGAAGCTCGCGCACCTCACCACCCGCAACACCGCCCGGGACATGGACGTGATCCGCGCGGCGCTGGGCGAGAAGAAGATCTCCTACCTCGGGGTCTCCTACGGCACCTACCTCGGCGCCGTCTACACCCAGATGTTCCCGCAGCGCTCCGACCGGTTCGTGCTGGACAGCGCGGTCGACCCGGACCGGGCCTGGCGGGGCATGATGCAGACGTGGGCGGAGGAGGCCGGGCCGGCCTTCGAGCGCTGGACGCGGTGGACGGCGCAGCGCGACGCGACCTACCGGCTCGGCGCCACCCCGGACGAGGTGGGCAGGACGTTCTGGGACATCGTCCGCCAGGCTGACGCCGAGCCCGTCACGATCGGCGACACGCAGTTCACGGGCGCGCAGATCCGGGGCATGGCACGCGCTTCCTTCTTCACCGTCAAGGACGGCGCGGAGCTGGTCGCCATGCTGAGGGAGGCCGCCGCCGGGAAGCCGACCCCGAAGCTTCCGTCCTACGAGGACACCGACAACGGTGCCTCCTCGCTCTGGTCCGTCGTCTGCGGTGACACCCGCTCCTGGCCGAAGGACCCGCAGACCTACCGCGAGGACGCGATCCGTGACGCGGCGAAGCACCCGCTCTACGGTGGCTTCACGTCCAACATCAAGCCCTGTGCCTTCTGGGACGAGGCCGTCGAGCCCGCGACGGTGGTGGACAACAAGGTCCCGGCGCTCATAGTCCAGAACGAATGGGACTCCCAGACCCCGCTGGTCACCGCACAGGCCCTGCACCGCGACCTGAAGGGCTCCCGCCTGGTGACGGTCGACGAGGGCGAGGGGCACGGCGTCTACGGCCTCAACGAGTGCGCGGACAACGTGACCAACACCTACCTCCTGACCGGGAAACTCCCGTCGCGGGACGTGACCTGCCAGGTGACCACGGCCGACGGCAACGCCCGGCAGGACTCCGGCCGCACGACCACGCGGCCCACGGTCCCGCAGCCCACGCCCCACCGTTTCTGATCCATGCATCCCCGGCACCGGGTCCATGACGACCCGCCGGCCGCTCCTCCCGTCCCCGTCCGACGGGAGGAGCGGCCGCCCGGCCCGCGGGCCGGGGAGGTGGCCGCCGGCCGGTGGTGTCAACGGGCCCGGCCGTGGGGTGCGGGCAGGTCGCGGGCCAGGTCGCACAGGTCGGCGGCGGCGCGGTGGGCGGCGTACGGGCGGAGCCGGGCGACCATCGTGCGGACATGCCGCCGGGCACGGGAGCTGTCGATGTCGGGGCAGCCCGCGACGAAGGTCCGCCACGTGTGGCAGGCCAGGTCCAGGTGGCCCAGATCGAGCTGGGCCTCGGCCAGCAGCGCCGTCGCCACGGCGAGCGAGCGCTTCTCGTGGCGCGGGCGGTACCGCAACGACAGGTGCAGCTGCCCGGCCTCCTGCCGGTGGTCGGACCGGGCCCGCGCCACCGAAGCCCGCTGCAACGCGAGGGACCCCTCGTGGAAGGAGCCGATGGGGGTGTCCCCGTCCGTCGCACGCTCCAGGAGCCGCTCCGCCGCGCGCAGGTGACGCGCCGCCGACGACTGGTCCGCACGGTGGGCCTGGGCCACCGCGAGCTGCCCGAGGAGGAACGCGCGCTGGTGCGCCGGAGCGTACGGGAGACCGATACGGACCGCGGCGCCCGCCAGACCGGCCGCCTGCTCGTGGTGTCCGAGCGAGTGCGCCTGGACACTCAGCCCCCGCGCGCACAGCGCGTAGCCCACGCGGTCGCCCGCCTCGCGCAGCAGCGCCGCGCCGATGAGGTAGTACCGCTGGGCGATCCCGTGCAGGCTGGTGTCGTAGTGGGCGAAGGCGCAGAGGTAGCACAGCTGCCCCGCGACGACGAGCAGGCGGCGGCGGGCGGCCGGTGAGGTCCGCTGACGGAGCCAGGCCACGACGCTCGTGGCCAGGTAGGCCCGCAGGACGTCGTGCACCCGGCCGCCGCCGAAAGTGGCGTCGGCCCGCGAGAACAGGTCCAGCAGCTTCTGCGCCGCGAGGACGTCCGGCGGGCCGCAGCCCACGCCCTGGAGCCGCGCCCCCACGCCCTGCGCCGGTGCCGGTGGCTGTGCCTGCGTGTCCCGCGCCCCGGTGGCCGGGGCGCGGGCCCCCTCCCAGCCCGGCAACTCCAGCGCGGACAGCGAGAAGACGACGGTCCGGCCCAGCGCCCGGTTCCCGGCGACCATGCCCAGCCGCTCCAACTGGTCGACGACATCACGGGGGAGCGGCGCGGCCACGACTCCGGAGTACGGCGAACCGGACCGTATGAGGTCCGCCTCCACCGCCGTCACCTCACGGCCCAGGCGGCGCGAGAGGACCTCCGCCACGAGCTGCGGGACGGGCGGCCTCGGCACGGTGCCTTCGAGCCAGTGACCCACCGTGCTGCGGTCGCAGCGCGTCACCAACTGCTGCTCTGCCGCCAGCGCGTTCACCTCGCGCGCGAGCTGGGCCCCGCTCCACCGGGCCTGACCGATCAGGTCCCGCAGCGCCTGGTTGGGGGTACGTGGTGTTCGCACGGGTTCTCCTTCGAGGTGGTGGGTTCCCGGCTGCCCCGGCCCGGTCCCGGCGGCTGCGGCTCACCCGGCCTACGCGGCGGCCACGGTGGTCACGCGGTGGTCACGCGGCGGCCACGACGGACCGGGTTTCGACATCCGCGTTTTTTCGACGTAAGCACCGAGCCGGACGACGGACAGGTGCGCGACCGGACGCGCATTCTTCACAGTGAGGCCGACGCCCTGGCGTACGGCAGGGCTCACAGGCGCAGGCGTGACCGCACCCGGAGAGGAAGAGGCCATGTCGTACACGGTCCATCTGTTCCCCGGACAGGGCGACTTCGCCGTGAGCGCCCTGCTGCGCGCCACGGCGGTGAGCGGCCCGCTGCGCCGGGCCGTCGCCGAGGTGTTCGAAGAGGTCGACGAGGTGGCGCACGAGCGCGGCCTGCGCCCGCTCGGCCCGTGGCTGCTCGGCGACTCCCCGCCCACCACCCGGGCGCTGGCACAGGCGGAGACCGGCACCCAGCAACTGGCCCTGTTCGGAACCTCGGTCGCCGTCCACCGGGCCCTGAGCCGCCGCCGCGGCGCCCCGCCCGACGCGGTCCTGGGCGTGAGCTTCGGCGAGATCGCCGCGCTCACCGCCGCCGGAGCGTTCACCGTGGCCGACGGAGCGGCCGTCGCCCACGACCTCGCCGTCGTACTGACCTCGTGCCCCGGCGGTCTGACCGTCCTGGCCTGCGACGAACCCCGGGCACGCTCGCTCCTGCGGGCCGCGTCCGCCGACGCGGTCGCCGTCGCCTGCGTCAACGACGACACCGAGACCGTCGTCAGCGGCCCGCTCGGCCCACTGGAGGACGTCGAGGAACAGGCCCGCGACGCCGGGATCGGCTGCGCCCGGCTGCGGCTGCCGTTCAGCTCGCACCATCCCGCGCTCACCGTCCAGGCCGGACGGTTCGCGCGCCGCGTACGGGCCTACCCGGTCCGCGCCACGACCTGCCCGGTCCACTCGGCCGTCGCGGGACGGGCCTACGAGGCCCACGACGACCTGGCGCTGGGGCTGGCCGACTGCCTCGTCCGCCCCGCCCGCCTCCCGGACGTCCTGCACCGCCTCGACCTTCCGCACGGCCCGGACGGCCTCGACCTTCCGCACGGCCCGGACGGCGCGGGCGAGGCGCGGTTCTACGAGGCGGGCACCGGCAGGGCCCTCTCGCTCAGCGTCGCCCGCGTGCTCGCCGCGCGGGAACCCACCGTCATCTCCCCCCTCGCCGAAACCGGACACGATCCCGCCCTCCTCACCACCCTCCTCTGAGGCACACCCGTCATACCCGTCACACCCATCACGCCCGTCATCCCGTCATCCCGCCCCGTCACGCCCGCCCGCCATCCCGCCCCGTCCCCCGCGCAGGAGCTGCCCGATGTCCCCCGAACCCGCCGTACCCCCCGACGCGCCCGGCGCGGGCCCGTTGCACCGGCTCGTCCACGGCTCGTGCGCCCCCGACTACCTCCGCTCCCTCCACCACACGCTCGCCCGCCCCGCCCCGCCCCCCGGAACCGGCGCGCCGCCGGACCCCGAACAGGCCGTCACCCGGCGGCTGCGCGCCCTCAGCCGGGCCCTGCCCCCCGCGCGGCGGATACTGCGCGACCCCGACCGGCTCGCCGCGCTCCTGGCCTGGACGGCCGTCGCCGACCCCGCCCTGACCATGGCGATCGTCACCCACACGGTGCTGGGCCTGGGCTCCATGACGCACCTCTCGCCCGACCACGAGGAACTCAAGAGCGAGTTCGACGCCCTGGAGGCGGGCGACACCAGGGGCGGCTACCTGATCACGGAGGCCGGACAGGCCAACAGCCACCTCGACACGCGCACCCGCGCCACCTTCGACCCCGGGCCCAGGGAGTTCGTACTGACCACCCCCGACCCGGCCGCCGCCAAGTTCTGCGGCCTCTCGGTGGACGACGGCCCGCGCACCGTCGTCGTCCTCGCCCGCGCCGTCGTCGGCGGACAGGACCGGGGCGTCTTCCCCTTCCTCGTCGACATCACCCGCGGCCGGGGACCGCTGCCCGGTGTCGCCGTCTCCTCCCGCCTGGAGATCGGCGCCCTCCCGCTCGGCTACGCGCAAGTGGCCTTCGAGGGCGTACGCGTCCCGTACGCGCGCTGGCTGCGCGACAGCGCCTCGATCGACGGGGCGGGCGCCTTCCACGACCCCCTCGGGGCGCCCGGCGCACGCCTCCAGCGGAGCCTGTGCGTCGGGCAGGGGCTGTGGGGAACGCTCCCCTCCGCGGCGGCGGCCGTGTCACGGGTCTCCGCCGTGTCCGCGGTGCGTTACGCGCGGGGCCGCCGGACCCAGGCCCGGGTGGCGCCCGGCCTGCCCCTGCTCGCCTACCGCACCCAGCAGCGCGCCGTCCTGGGCGCGCTCGCCGACTCCTTCGCGCTGACCTGCGCGGCGGCCCGCGCCCGCGCCCTGCTGGCCACGGCCCTCGCACCGGGCCCCAGGAACGGCGCGAACGCCAACGGAACGGACACCGGACGAGCGGAAGACGCCGGAACGGGCGCCGCCGCAACGGACACCGCCGGAACGGGCGCCTCCGGTGTGGAGGCGGGTTTCGCGCCCTGGTCCGTCGTGAGCCGGCCCCTGTCCGCGTACAAGGCCCACGCCGTGCGCGCCGCGCTGCGGATCATCGCCGAGTGCCGGCGCGGCTGCGGCTTCTCGGGGCACCTCGACGTCAACCGGCTGGCCGCCTACCACGGTTTCCACCAGGCGTTCGAACCGGCGGGCGGCGACAGCCAGCTCATCTTCTACGACCTCGGGCGCGCCCTGGCCGCCGATGCCCCCGACCCGGACGCGCACCCGGACGCGCACCCTGGTCCGGGCCCGGACCCGCGTCCGGACGCGCATCCGTACCCGGCGGACCTCGCCCCCGCCGACCCGCGCTGGTGGCCCCGTACGGCCCGCGCCCACCAGAGCGTCCTCACCGCCCGTCTGCGCGCGGCCCGTGACCGGCGCGCGGCCGGTGGCCCCGCGGAGTTCGACCTGTGGAACCCCCTGCTGGCCGCGGCCGGGGAACTCGGCGAGCTCTACGGGGAGGCACTCGCCGCCGAGGACGTCCCCCGGGCCCTGGCCGGCCTCGGCCCGCACGCCGACACCGGCGGCCCGTACCTCGACACCGGCCTGCGCGACGCCCTGGAGGCACTGGCCGCGCTCAGCGGCGTACGGGCCGCGGAACGCTGGTCCGGCTCCCTGCTCACCGCGGGCACCCTGGACGCGGCGGTGTCCGCGTCCCTCCCGGAGACCGCCGATCTGCTGTGCGACCGGATCATGCCGCAACTCCCCCTGCTGGAAGCGGCCTTCGCCTTCCCCCCGGACGTCATGGACACCCCGCTCGCCGACCACGACTACACCCGCTCCCTCGCTTCCCGCCTCACCTGGCGGCACGGAGGTACACCATGAACCCGGCCACGGACGAGCCCCGCCGGCCCATCGGCATCCGCTCCATGGGCACCTACCTGCCCAGCCGTGTCCGAGGGAACCGGGAGGTCGCCCGGGACACCGGGGTGACGCAGGAGTGGATCGTCGAGCGGACCGGGGTCCGTACCCGCCACGCCGCCGCACCGCACGAGGCCGCCTCCGACATGGCGGCGTCCGCGGTGCGGGCCGCGCTCGCCGCGGGCGGCCTGGACGCGGCGGACCTCGGCCTCCTCGTCTGCGCCACCTCGACACCGGACGAGCTCGGCCCCTCCACCGCCTGCCGCGTCCAGCACCTGCTCGGCGCGGACCACGCCGTCGCCCTGGACGTCGGCGCGGCCTGCTCGGGCTGGCTGTTCGCCGTCAAGGTGGCGCACGACTGGCTGGCCGCCGGAGGCCGCGCCCGGTACGCGGCGGTGGTCGGCGTGGAGGCGTACTCCAAGTTCCTCGACCCGCACGACCGGGGCACCTCGGTGCTCTTCGCGGACGGCGCCGCCGCCGCCGTCCTCGCCCCCGTAGGCCCGCACCAGGGCTTCACCGACTTCGAGTTCGGCTCCGACGGCTCCCTCGCGGACAGCGTCCTGATCCCGGGCGGCGGCAGCAGGCACCCGGCCAGCGCCCGGACCCTCGCCGACGGCAGCCACCACATCCGCATGGACGGCCGCACGGTGAGCCGCTTCATCCGCGACGTCTTCCCCCGCCTCGTGCGCGACGCCCTGGCCCGCAACCGGCTGACCCTCGACGACATCGCCTGCGTCATCGCCCACCAGCCCAACCCGGTCCTGCTGCGCCGCCTCAGCCGGCAGCTCGGCATCCCCGACGAACGGTTCGTCGTCGTGGGGGACACGGTGGGCAACATCGGCGCCGCCAGCGCCCCGTACGCCCTGGCCACCGCCGCCGCCCGGCACGCGCTCACCCCCGGGGACCGCGTCCTGATCAGCGTGTTCGGCGCCGGAATGACCTGGGGCAGCGCCCTCCTCACCTGGACCGGAGCACCCGCCGTCCGCATCCGCCCCACATCCCTCCCCGACGAGGCCGACCCACCCGCCTCCCCCTCGCCCACCGCACCCGCATCCACCGCACCCGCACCCCGGACGGAGCAGTACACCCCATGACCACGGACACCCCCACCGGCACTGCCCGCCCCACCGGCACCGGCACCGGCACCGGCACCGGGCCACACCCCACCCTTCCCGCCCCCTACCGTCTCGACGGTTCCCGCGCCCTGGTGACCGGTGCCTCCCGGGGCATCGGCCGGGCCTGCGCCGAGGCCCTCGCCGACGCCGGATGCGACCTGGTGATCAGCGCCCGCTCGACCGCGGCGCTCATCGCGACCCGCACGGCGGTCGAGGCCCGTGGCCGCAAGGCCGTCGCCCTCGCCGCCGACCTCGCCGACCCCACGGCCGCGCCCCGCCTCGTCGCCCAGGCGGTGGCGGCGCTCGGCGGCCTCGACGTGGTCGTCCACAACGCGGGCATCCTGCCCGTCGCCACGGACCACGCCCCCGCCATGGCCCCGTTCCAGGCGTCCGACCACACCCAGTGGGAGACCGTACTGTCCGTCAACCTCAACGCCACCGCCCAGCTGTGCCGCTCCGCCCACCCCCACCTCCTCGCCTCCGGCCGCGCCAGCCTGGTCATCATGTCGTCCGTCGCCGCCCTGATCGGCGCACCGATGATGGAGGCGTACGCCGCGTCCAAGGCCGCGCAGGTCTCGCTCGCCCGCAGCCTCGCCGTGTCCTGGGCGCGCCAGGGCATCCGGGTCAACGCCCTGTGCCCCGGATGGATCAGGACCGGGATGACGGAGTTCGCCAGCGAGACCGCGCCCGTCTCGGACTGGCTCATGAGCCACGTACCGATGGGACGCTGGGGCGAACCGGAGGAAGTCGCCCGCGCCGCGCTCTTCCTCGCCTCTCCCGCCTCCTCCTTCCTGACCGGCCACGCCCTCGTCCTCGACGGAGGCGTCAGCGTGCCGGACGGGGGCCTGGCGGGCATCCCGAAGCCGCCCTCGCCGTTCGCCGCCCCGTGACCGCCCCGCCCCGCCCCGTGGCCGCACGGCCCGCCGTCGGGGCCGCGGGTGCCCTGGGCGTCACAGGCGTCACGGGTGCCACGGGTGCCGTGGGTGCCGTGGGTGTCATCGCCGGCATCGGCGGCTGCCTGCCCGGCCGCAGCCTCGACAACGAGGACGTCATCCGCACCGGCGCCCTGGACACCACCGACGACTGGATTCGCACCCGTACCGGCATCGCCCGCCGACGGCGCGTCACCGCCGGCACCAGCACGGGCGACCTCGCCACCGCCGCCGGGCGCGCGGCCGTCGCGTCCGCCGGTGAACGCCCCGACTTCGTCCTGCTCGCCACCACCACCCCCGACCACCCCTGCCCGGCGACCGCCCCGGCCGTCGCCCACCGGCTGGGCCTCGGCGAGGTCCCGGCCTTCGACCTCGCCGCCGTCTGCTCGGGATTCCTCTACGCACTGATCACCGCGGACGCCCTGCTCCGGTCCGGGCTGTGCCACACCCCGCTGGTGATCGGCGCCGACACCTACTCCACCATCGTCGACCCGCACGACCGGGACACCGCCGCGCTCTTCGGGGACGGCGCGGGCGCCGTGGTCCTGCGTACGGGACACCCCGGCGACCCCGGCGCGATCCTCGCCGCCGACCAGGGATCGGACGGCGCCGGACACGACCTGATCACCGTGCCCGGCGGCGGCTCACGCCACCCCCCGCACCACCCGGACACCGCCCCGGAGGCCCGTTTCTTCCGGATGCGGGGCCGCGCCGTCTACGCCCAGGCCGTGCGCCGCATGACCGGCTCGGCCAGGACCGCGATCGACCGCGCGGGCTGGACCACCCACGACGTGCGGGCCTTCATCGGCCACCAGGCCAACCAGCGCATCCTCGACGCGGTCGCCGACCGCCTCGACATCGCCCCGCACCGCCGCTTCGGCAACATCCGGGAGATCGGCAACACCGCGGCGGCGTCCATCCCCCTCGTCCTCGCGGACCCCACCGTCCACACCTCCCTCACACCCGGGGCACCCACCGTCCTCACCGCCTTCGGCGGCGGCCTCACCTGGGCGTCCGTCGCCCTCACCTGGCCCGAGGCCCCACCACACCACGAGCCCGCCCCCGCCCGGCCCTCCTGACACGGCACACCCCTGCTCCGCACCTCCGCACCTCCGTACCTCCGTACCTCCGTACCTCCGTACCTCCGTACCTCCGTACCTCTGCACCCTCCGTACCGACGACCTGGCGAGGAGCCGGACATGGACGTCCACACCCACACCGTCCACACCCACATCGTGGCCACCTTGACCGAGAAGTTCGAGATCCCCGCCGACCGGCTCGGCCCCACCACCACCCTGGAGGAACTGGGGATGGACTCCCTCGCCGTCGTCGAGCTCTACGTCACCCTCCAGGACCACTGGAACATCCCGCTCGACGACGGCCAGGCGTCCTCCGAGGTGACCGTCGACGAACTGGTGCACACCGTCGTCACGCTCCTCGTGCCCCAGCCCGGCGAACCGGGCCCCGGAGCGGTGTAGTGCCCACCACCGCCACCGCCACCGCCACCACCGCCACCGCCACCACCGTCCCCTCCGCCTCCTCCACCGCCTCCGCCATCTCCGTCACCGGTACCGGACTGGTCACCCCCGGCGGCATCGGCACGGCGGCCACCTGGCAGTACGTGTGCGACGGCCGTTCCGCCGCCCGCCACGACCCCGAACTCGACGGCCTGCCCGCCCCCTTCTCCTGCCGGGTCCCCGGCTTCGGCGCCCACACCTCCGGGATTCCCCAGCCCTGGCGCTACGACCGCAGCACCCACCTGCTGGTCGTGGCCGCCGGGGAGGCGCTGCTCCACGCGGGCCTGGACCCCGGTGACTGGGACCCGGCCCGGGTCGCCGTGGTCGTCGGCTCGGCCACCGGCGGCATCGCCACCCTGGAGGCCGCCCACCGCAGGCTCCTCACGACCGGCCCCGCCTCGCTCTCCCCCCTCGCCCTCACCGGCTACCTGCCCAACCTGTCCGCCGCCGGACACCTCGCCCTCCTGCTCGGTGTGACCGGCCCTTCCCTCCACACCTCCACCGCCTGCGCCTCCGGGGCCACCGCCCTGATCCTCGCCTGCCTGCTCCTCGACTCCGGAGCCTGCGACATCGCCCTCGCCGGAGGCACCGACGCCATGGTCACCCCCCTGTGCTCGGCCGCGTTCGCGAAGATGGGCGCGCTGTCGCGCCGTGCCGGTGAACCCGCCGCCGCCTCCCGCCCCTTCGACCGGGACCGCGACGGATTCGTCCTCGCCGAAGGCGCCGGCCTGCTCGTCCTCGAACGCACCGCCCACGCCCACGCCCGCGGCGCCCGCCCGCTCGCCACCCTCGCGGGCCACGCGACGACCAGCGACGCCCACCACCCCGTGGCACCCGACCCGCGGGGCACGGGACTGCGTACGGCGATCCGGCGCGCGCTGCACCTCGCGGGCGCGGGCGTCGAGGACGTCGGACACATCAACGCCCACGGCACCGGCACCCTCCTCAACGACCGCGCCGAGGCCACCGTCATCCGCGACCTGTTCGGCGCCCGCCCGCCGACCGTCACCTCGGCCAAGGGCGCGCTGGGCCACACCATGGGAGCGGCCGGGGCCGTCGAAGCAGCCCTGACCGTCGCGAGCATCACCCACGGCCAGGCACCCCCGACCGCCAACTTCCTCACCCCGGACCGCGCCACGGAAGCGATCGACGTCGTCCACGGGGCGCCCCGCCGCCAGCGGATACGTCTCGCCCTCAGCCACTCCCTCGGCTTCGGCGGCCACAACACGGTCCTCGCCTTCACCGAACCCGCCCCACCGCCGCTGCCCGCCCCCGGCCCCTGAGGCCCCGGCCCGGCGCCGAACGGGGCCGGCCGGGCTGGTGAGAGTGGCCGCCATGAGCGATCTTCCCGGGCCCCGGGCCGTGTCACCGGTGCTGCTAGTGCTGTGACCGGAAAGGTTCACCGGCCCGCGACGCCCGGCACGGCACCTCGCGATGTTGTCGGGTCGCCCAAGTACGTCCAGTACTACGGGCGCCCCTCCGCCTTGCGATGTACCGCACCGGACGCCGCGGGCTCACCGGCAAACCTTTCCGGTCACAGCACTAGGCGCGGGTGGTGGCGACGGCGACTGGCTGCCCGTCACCACGGGCGAGTCGGACGCCGCCGTCTTCCGCAGCGCGGACGGCGCCCGGTACGCCAAGTGCGTGAGCGCCGCGGACGCCACCGGCCTGAGGGCCGAGCGCGACCGGGTCGCGTTGCTGGGCGAGCAGGGCGTTCCGGGGCCACGGGTGCTCGACTGGCACTCCGGCGATGCGGGCACCTGCCTGGTGACCAGCGCCGTCCGCGGCGTACCGGCCGACCAGGTGTCCGCCGCGGACCTGCGGGCCCGCCTCGTCCCGCAGGTCGCGCGGCGGCGGGACCAGGAGGCCGCCGACACGGTCGTCTGCCACGGAGACCTGTGCCTGCCCAACATCGTCCTCGACCCGCAGACCCTGAAGGTGTCGGGCTTCATCGACCTGGGCCGCCTCGGCCTGGCCGGCCGCCACGCCGACCTGTCACTGCTGCTCACCAATGCCCGCGAGACATGGCCGGACGAGCACCGGGCGCGGTCCGCGGACGCGGCGTTCGCCGAACGGTACGGCCTCACCCTCGACCACGACCGCCTGCGCTTCTCCCTCCACCTCGACCCGCTGACCTGGGGGTAGGCCGTCTCTTTTCGGATCTTGTCTCGCCCGCAAGATCCGAAAAGGGGTTCGGAAGCAGGCACCAAGTGACCGATTCGGATGAATATCCGACAAGTAATCAGTAGGGGGCAACTTCCTGCACGTCACCTGTGTACCGCAGACATGATGCGCTGTCATATTCCTGCCAGATTGCCCCGTTCATCTCGTTGCACCCATCAGGGGAAGGCAGGAAAATGGGCAGGTTCAGGTACGGAACCACGGCGTCGGCCATCGCGCTGGCCGCCTTGGGATCGCTCGCGGTCGCGGGAGGCACGGCTCACGCGGAGGCGGGCCAGGACAGCATCACCATGCTGAAGCAGGAGAAGACCCAGTGGTGCTGGGTCGCCTCCGGGCTGACCATCGCCAAGTTCCACGGCTTCGGCTCCACACAGACGGACTTCTGCGACCGGGCGCAGCCCTACTACGGCTGCAACAACCAGCCCGCCACGCTCGACGACATGGCCAAGGGCTGGAGCAGCCTCGGCATGACCCACACCGGCTCGGGGCTGAGCAGCGCGGCCACGTTCAACCAGGTGTACACCGACGTCAAGGCGGCCCGGCCGATCGGTGCCCGCATCGGGTGGACGTCCGGTGGCGGCCACATGAACGTGGTCTACGGCTTCGACACGACGAAGAACACGATCGCCGTGGCCGACCCGTGGCCGGACACCACCACGTACACGTGGTGGAACTACAACGACTACGTGAGCAACAGCTCGTCCAAGTGGACCCACTCCCGCATCGGTATCTCCCGCTAAGGCAGGCGACATGCGCGACACCAGCAGCACCAACGTCACCAGCGGCACCAGCGGCACCACAACGTCCAGCAAGCGGACGGCCTCTCGCTCCTCCCGTCTGTCCCTCGTCATCGCCATGAGCGCGTCCGCGCTGCTGTGCGTCGTCGCTCCGACGCACGCGGCCCCGGCCAAGGACCCTCTCCCGGTCGACATCCCCGACTACCAGGCCGCCCTCAACGCGGTGAAGTCCATCGACGTCCGCAACACCGTCTGTCGCTTCCTGCGCACCCCGGTGCCCACCGGCGACACCGGCGGGCCGGTCCAGACGATCCCCGAAACGGCCGAGCCCTGCCAGGGCCTCCCGACCTTCACGATCAAGGACCCGGTGGCGCGGAACGAGATCACCCCCGGGTTCGTCGCGGGCACCACCAAGCCACTGCCCACCGAGGCGATCAAGCTGACACAGCTGGTCTCCTCGCTGAGCGCCACCGTCAACGGCCGCACCGCCACCGTCATGCTCGCCCCCAGCCAGGGCGGCGGCTGGCACCTGGCGGCCGTGCGCGACGGCGACAGCGACGCCACATACGCAGGCAAGGCCACCACGGGCACGCTGGTCTTCACCGAGCCGCAGATCCGCGGCTGGTACCAGCTCAAACTCCTCACCGTCGAGCCGCTCAACGACCAGGCCCGGCAAGGACTGGGCGGCCAGGCGTCGGTGTCGCTCGGCGACTACCAGAAACTGGTCAAGGCCCGCTACGCCGACAAGCTGCCCGGCACCGAGTACGCCACCAAGGGCTACTCCAGCGGCTACAGCCTCCCGCGCACGGAGGACGGCGCCCCGTCCTCCACCCTGCTCCTCGCCGGTGGTTCCGGCACGGCACTCGCCCTCGTGGGCGGAGCCGCCGTACTCCGACGGCGCCGGCGCGCAAGCACCCGCTGAACCCCACCCCGTAGACCCCCTCGCTCCGCCCCGGCAGCCGGCCGGGACGGAGCCGACCCCTGCCCCTGGCAGTGCACGGCCGCGCCGCGAACCGGCCCGGCCGTGCGCCAGGGGCACCCTCACGCCCTCCCGGCCGGTGTCGGGGACGGTGTCGGTGGGTGTGAGCCCTGGGCCTCCCGCAGTTCGGTGGCGGCCTGGTCCTGGAGGGGGCTCTTCAGGCGGACGAGTCCCTCGTGGGCGGCGCGCAGGGTCGCGCGGGCCTCGTCGTCGCGTCGCAGACGGCGGAGCAGGACCCCGAGGTCGAGGCGGGCCGACTCGCGCCACGCCGGCATCCTGGACGCCTCGAAGCAGGCGAGCGCCTCGCGCAGCGGCGCTTCGGCCTCCGCCCAGCGGCCCATCGCCGAGAGGTCCTTGCCGATCTCCTGCCGCGCGACCGCGTGGTACTGCGCCACCAGGTCCGGGGGCTGGCCCGCCATACCGGTCCGGCAGAGCTCCGCGCTGCGCCGGTGGAGCGTCAGGGCCTCCTCGACGTCGCCGACGGCGCGCAGCTTCCGGCCGAGGAGGTTCACGACGGACAGTTCGGCCAGGCGGGCCTGGGGCGAGGTGAGCGGGGTCAGGCAGGCGAGCGACTCGCGCAGGTGGGCGATCGAGTCGGCCGCCCGGCCGAGCCGGTGGAGGGCGCCGGCCCGGTAGCCCAGGGCCCACGCCTCCTGCAGCCGGTCCGCGCTGTCACGGGCGGCCTCCAGGGCGCGGCCCGCGGTGGCGAGGGCGGCAGCGTGGTCGTGGATGCCGTAACTGTAGGACCAGGCAAGGTAGTTGAGGTGGACAGCCTCCTCCCGGCGGCTGCCCAGGGCGCGGGCCGCGTCGGCGGAGAGGGTGAAGACCTCGGCCCACTGTTCCCAGTGCTGGTTCAGGTCGGAGAACCAGTGCATGGCCTGCGCCGTGTCGAGGACCTGCCGGTGGCGTCCGGTGCCGTGCGCGTGGCGCAGGGCGGCCATCCACTCGGCGCGTTCGGCCTCCAGCCAGGCGCGGGCCTGCGCCTGGTCGGCCGGCCCGTGGAGCGGGTCGGGGTCGTCGGCGGGCGCGTCCTGGGAGTGGTCGGCGTCGAAGCGCAGGGCGGCCGCGGTGGCCCGGCGCAGCATCCAGTCGGCGGTGCGCGCGCGTGCGGCGAGCAGGTCCGGGGGGCTGTCCTGCTCGGCGGCCCGCTCGGTGGCGAAGAGCCTGAGCAGATCGTGGAAGCGGTAGCGCGCGACGGCGGGGTCGGGCCGCAGGAGTCCGGCATCGGCGAGTTCCTCGGCGTGCCGGGCGGCCTCGCGCAGGGGGACGCCGGCCAGTTGCGCGGCGGTCTCGGGGCTGAAGTCGGGGCCCGCGGCGAGGGAGGCCCGGCGGAACAGGTTCTGGGCGGGCGGGGTCAGCCGCCGGTAGGACAGGGTGAAGGCGGCCCGTATCCGCAGGCCGCCCGCCTGGAGCGTGTCCAGGCGGGTCTCCTCCCGGGCCAGGAGGCCGACCAGTTTGCCCAGTTGCTCGGCGGGTCGGGCCGCGAGGCGCTGGCCGACGATGCGGACCGCCAGGGGAAGGTGGCCGCACAGGTCGGTGAGGTCGCGGGCGGCCTGGGCCTCGCGCTGGACGCGGGGGACCCCGACGATGCGGGTCAGGAGCGTGATGCTCTCCTGGTGCCTCAGTGTGCCCAGGGGCGCGTGGTGGACCGCTTCGAGACCTGCGAGGGCGTGACGGCTGGTGACGATCACCATCGAGGGGCCGCTGCCGGGAAGGAGCGGGCGTATCTGGGACTCGTCGGCGGCATTGTCCAGGACGAGCAGGAGCCGGCGCTCGCGCACTTCGGCGCGGTACAGCAGGGCCCGCTCGGACTCGGTCGCGGGGATCGCGTCCGGGGCGAGGCCCAGGGCCCGGAGCAGGGTGGCCAGGGCGTCGCGGGCGCTGAGCGGCTCGGGGTCCATGCCGCGCAGGTCGAGGACGAACCGGCCGTCGGGGTAGTGCTCCGCCAGCCGGTGGGCCGCGTGCACGGCGAACGCCGTCTTGCCCAGGCCCGGTTGACCGCTGACCACGACGACCGGGGGATGGTCGGCGGTGGCGGTCCGCGCCAGGGTGCGCAGACGGGCGAGGCCCGCCTCGCGGGCGGTGAAGTCCCCGAGGTCGCGGGGCAGGGCGAGCAGGGCCGGTCCGGGCGGGGCGGGCGGGGCGGTGTGCTCACGTGGACGGGGGCGGGGGCGGCCGGCCCGGGCGGCCTGTTCGAGGGACCGTGCCTCGGCGGGGTCCAGCCCCAGCCCCCGGGCGATCGCGCGCACCGTGCGGCGCTGCGGGCCCGTGGACCGTCCGCGTTCGAGGTCCGCGAGCGTACGGACGCCGACCTGGGCGGCCTGGGCCAGACCTTCCTGGCTCAGACCGGCACGCGTGCGCAGAGCGAGCAGCAGTGCCCCGAAGCCGGCCGGCGCCGATGGACCGCTCTCCATGATGGATCTCCCTGAGGGGCGCCGCCCCACCCGATCGGTCGTGACGTACCGGCAGAACTATGGCAGACCGTTACTTCTGCCGGTGGAACCACCTGGTCCGGACCGCTGTCGCAGTGGTGCAATCGGAGTTCTCGGACCCCTCGGGACGGCTTCGTCATGAGCATGAGCCGTCCCCCCGGCCCCCGATCCCCGATCCACCGCCCTACCGACCCGGTTGTCCGGGCCCATCCCTCACGGCGCCGCGTGCCCGACACCCACAGAGAGGTTTCCGTGACAGGTACTCAACAGACTTGTCGGCTCTGGGGCTACGGGGCGCACCTCCCGGGGCGGCGGCCCAATCCCTTCCCCGCCGCCCGCACCGACGTGAGGGCCGCCCGACCCGGACACGGTCCCGCCGCCGCACCACGGCAGCCGGACCCCGCACCGCGCTGTGCCCGTACGGCCACCGCCACGGACGAGCGGCACACCGTCTGAGCGATGCCGGCCGACCGACGGCAGCACACGACGGCAGCACGGCGGCAGTACGACGGGAGACGACGACCACGGCCCCACCGGGCCCGTGCGCGGCTCCCGGGGGAGGGCGCGGGAGAAGAGGGTACGGGGGCGGCCCCGGGGGTGCCGGCCGGCTCGGCCGGGACCCCGTACGGCAGCGGCAGCCCCCCTGAACCGGTCCGTACGGCCGCGCCCCGCCCCGCGTCCCGCCGACCCGCTCCGCCCCCCTTCGTACCGGCCGTCCCCGCCCCGCCCTTCCGGCCGCACCACGCGGCCGGTGGCGACGGGCCGTCCGGGCCGACCGGGCCGACCGGGCCATGAACCCAGCACATCCGCACCACTACAGGAAGTACAGGAACACCCCACATGTCAGACCACGTCCCCCCTCCCCACCAGCACGATCCACCCCCGGCGGCGGCGGCGCCGCGCCCGCGCACGGCGTCACGCACCCGGTGGTACCGGCGCCTCGTGGTCCAGTGCGTCCTGGCGGTCCTCGCCGGCCTCCTCGGCGTCATCAGCCTGCCGTCCACGGCCGAGGCCCTGCCCCCCGGTGACAAGCGGCTGGCCACCTGGAACATGCAGAACAAGCGGGAGAACTTCGACGCGCTCAGGAACCTGGCCCGGGACAACCACGTGGTCGCGCTGCAGGAGTTCCCCTACCAGGGGGCGGCGGGCAACAGGACGCCGTACGTCCCGGGTGGCGCCAGCCTCATACCGCCCGACCCGGGGGCGCCGGCGGAGATCAACGAGTACCTGTGGAACATCGGGACCGACCTCCGCCCGGAGTACCGCTACCTGTACCTGATGCGGCAGAACAGCCGCCAGATCGGGATGGTCACCTCGGAGCCGCTCGAACCCATCGTGGTCGCCGGTAACTACCGTGACGCCCTGGCCCTCTACGACCTGGGCAGCGACACGCTGTACGCCTCGATCCACGCCTCGGCCGACGGCGGCAGCGACGCGGCCAGCCTGGTCCGCAGGGTCCGGGCCGAAGCGGAGGCGAGAGGGACCGACTGGGCCGTCCTCGGTGACTTCAACCGTGACCCGGCGAACCTCCAGAACCAGTTGACGGGCCCCGAGAACATCATCAGCAGCGGCCAGGTCACGCATCCCAACGGGAGGTCCGAACTGGACTACCTGGTCACCAACCTCGCCGTCGCGACATGGCCGGCCGCGGTCATGACCGGCACCGGCACGAGCGACCACTGGCCGGTCGCCTTCGGAGTCCTGGGGGCCGGGGGTCAGAAGGACCAGACCTACCGGTTCCGCTGGTACCTCCACAACCAGGGCATCGGCGTGGCCAACGACCGGACGGACAACGACGCCCTCATCGAGCACACGGAACTGCGCCACAGCCGCAGCCAGGTGTGGAAGGTGCTGGGACTGAACCACTTCGAGGGCACCACCTACACACAGCTCCAGAACCTGGCCTCGGGCAAGTGTCTGGACATGACCGGGAACCCCTCCAGCCCTCGCCTGCGGCAGATCGAGTGCGCCTCCCCCGCCAACCTCGGCCAGCTGTGGTCGTGGGACCCGCAGTTGAGGAACCTGTTCAACGCCGCCGGCGGGCAGCTCCGGCACGCACCCGAGTACGGGCCCAACGCGCTCGGTGTGCACTACGGGCCGCTGCGCGAGACCTCCCACTGGCTGATGGAGCCGGTGAACATGGGGAACTGGGACACCGCCGGTTTCCGCAACACGCCCGGCTACAACACGATCATCACCGACTCGGTCACGAGACACCCCCTGTACCCCCACGGCACCGGAGTCTACGAAGGGTTCCGGCCCGAGAACCCGTTCGCGCCGCTGGAGGAGCAGTGGTACTTCCAGCCCTCAGGTGTGCCGGGAGGCATGCACATCAGGAACGCGTCCACCCATAACTGTATGGACGTGTGGTCGGCCCATGGGCGGGCACAGACGCAGCCGTGCGTCTACGGCGACCGGTCCCAGGCGTGGGAGTACAACAACGGGATGATCCGCAACCTCGAAAGCTATGTGCTGGGGTACGACGAGAGCATCCAGACCGTCGACGCCCTCCTGGGCAACACCGACATCTTCAACCTGGATCTCGCCTTCGGGCATTTCCCCGACTGGGGGGCGACCGTGCCCCGGCTGGCCGTGATGCCGCTGGGCGACTCGATCACCCTGGGCGTCGGCAGCAACACGCGCACCGGATACCGTCCCGCCCTGGCGAGAAGCCTTGCCACCGACGTGCGGACCGTGGAGTTCGTCGGCTCCCAGCAGGACGCCGACGGCACCCGTCACGAGGGCCATTCGGGCTGGCGCATCGACCAGATCCAGGCCAACATCGAGCCCTGGCTGGCCGAGGCGAAACCCAATGTCGTGCTGCTGCACATCGGCACCAACGACATGAACCGCAACTACCAGGTCGCCACCGCCCCGCAGCGGCTCGGCGGGCTCCTCGACCAGATCCACGCCGCTTCCCCCGACACCACCGTCGTGGTCGCCTCCCTGGTGCCCGCCGTCGATCGCGCGGTCCAGGAGCGCGTCGACGCCTACAACAGGGCGATACCGGGGATCGTCGCGGACCGGGCCCAGCGCGGCTACAAGATCTCCCAGGTCAGCATGAGCGCGCTCACCACCAGCGACCTCAACGACCGACTGCACCCCAACAACAGCGGCTACGTGAAGATGGGCAACGCCTTCCGCGGCGGCATCGTCGGAGTCGCCCAGAAGGGCTGGGTCAAGGAGACCGTCGTCGTCAAGCCCGCCCCGCCCCGCCGGGCGACCGGCAACGGTGACTACGACGTCGACATCAACGGCGACGGCCGCGCCGACTACCTCGTCGTGGACGACAACGGCGGGGTCCGCGCCTGGCTCAACACCGGCCCCGGCCAGTGGAGCGACCAGGGGTACATCGCCTCGGGCTCCGCCGACTTCACGGGCAGCCAGATCCGCTTCGCCGACATCGGCGGCGACGCCCGCGCCGACTACCTCATCGTGAACCCCAACGGCGCGGTCCGCGCCTTCGTCAACACCGGCGGCAACGGCCGCGGCGGCTGGCAGGACAAGGGCGTGATCGCCTCCGGTTCCTCGGCCTGGACCGGTGACCAGGTCCGGTTCGCCGACATCGGCGGCGACGCCCGCGCCGACTACGTGGTCGTGTCCGCCAACGGCGCCACCCGCGCCCTGCTGAACACCACCGACGCCACCACCGGCGTCATCAAGTGGGCCGACCAGGGCGTCATCGCCTCCGGTTCCGCCGCTTGGACCGGTGACCAGGTCCGGTTCGCCGACATCGGCGGTGACGCCCGCGCCGACTACCTCGTCGTCGAGGACAACGGCGCCACCCACGGCTTCGTCAACACCGGCGGCAACGGCCGTGGCGGCTGGCAGGACCAGGACTACATCGCCTCCGGTTCCAGCTCTTGGCAGGGCAGCCAGGTCCGGTTCGCCGACATCAACGGTGACGCCCGCGCCGACTACCTCGTCGTCGACGACAACGGCGCCGTCCACGCCTACGCCCACACCGCCGACGCCACGACCGGCGTCATCAAGTGGGCCGACCAGGGCGTCATCGCCAGCGGCGTCGGGGTACCCGGCTACCGCGTCCGTATCTAGGCGCCGCCCACTGGCGGGGCGCCATCCGGACGTCCGTCCACCCGGCCCCGCCCCGGTCCCGTGTCCGCAACCGGCGGACCCGGGACCGGAGCCCCCCCGCACGACCGGATTCCCCGACAGCCTGCGCGCCGTCGGGGAATCCGTCTTTTCGTCCCGGTCCGGTCCGCCCTGGTCCGGACCGTGGGCGCAACCGTGACCGGGGTGCCGTCAGCTCGGCACGGCGCATACCAGCTGCGCGGTGAAGGAGCCGTAGGAGTACTGCCTCAGAAGGAAGATCCTCACCGCCCGTACGGCCTGTACAGGATGCGCGTCCCCGTCTTTCCGTCCGCATGAAAGGGGAATGTCAAGGCCCGCGATCTGGCCACGGGGTGCGGTTTCCTGCCATCCGGTCAGCGGCCTGTTCATCCGAGCCTCGCAATGGTAGGTATGGGCCCTCACTGCACCGCCACCGAGGGAGAGCTGTGAAACCACGTAAGGGGAAAACTGCGGCACTGGCCGCAGGAATCGTCATGGTCATAGGCGCTGCCGCCGCGCCTGCGTCCGCATCCATTTCCGTCGACTCCGCGAACTCCGGACCTTACACCTGGGTGAACAGGAACTCGGGTAAGTGTCTGGAGATCCGGGGTGACTCCACTGCGAATGGCGCTGCTGCCAACCAGTGGGACTGTAATGGCTCCGCCACCCAGAAATGGTACAGCAGCAACCTGACCGGTTGGGGCACACTCACCAACGCGAACTCGGGCAAGTGTCTGGAAATTCGAGGTGATTCCACGGCGAACGGTGCCCGGGCGAATCAGTGGGACTGCAATGGCTCCGCCACCCAGCAATGGTATTGGGCGGCTGACGGAAGTCTCGTGAATATGAATTCGGGTAAGTGTCTGGAGATCCGGGGTGACTCCACCGCGAATGGCGCCGATGCCAACCAGTGGCAATGCAATGGCTCTGCCACCCAACTCTGGCGCTGAGCCGCTGAGCCGCTGAGCCGTCGCAGACAACGCGGCACCGGCCGGTGCGGTCGTCCCGCCCGCCGGAGGTGTGGCAGGCGGGACGGGGGCAGAACGGCGGGGCGGGATCGACGGGTGGTGCCTGCTCTTGGTGGTACCCGTTCCGGCCCGGGCTGTCAGCTCACGCGGTCAGCGGCGAGGCGGGGTGTTGGGCTGGTGCGGGGCGTAGGGGGCGACGAAGGGGCGAACCACGGGCGCGTGTCGGTGGCGGCCTTGTTGAGGAAGGCGAGCGCACGGCCCTTGATCACGTTGGCGGTGCAGCCGGTGAGCGTACGGACCGTGCCCCGGTCGTTGTAGCGGGCGTCCGTGCAGCCGGGCGACCAGCCAGTCGTCGAAGCCGCTGAGCGCCAGCGAGTCCAGTAGGGCCTGCTTCGACGTGACCCGGCCCGGACGCCCGAGGTGCTCGAAGCGGCCCTCGACGCCCCCCCGTCGTCCGTCACGCGTCCGCCACCTGTCCGTCATCCGTCCGAGCAGACAGGATGATGCCTGCCGGCGGCAGTGTCACGGCCGGGGTTTGTCCGCGAACACCCACCGGTTGCCCGCCAGGGCGTCGTTCGGCTCGGGCAGTGGGCCGCGTCCGTGGTGGCGGGTGAAGTCGAAGGGGGTGCGCACCGATGTGGACCAGCCCTTGCCCGCCAGGTCACCGGCGGAGTCGGGCCGCGGCTCCCTGGCGAACAGGTTGAGCAGGTCGATGCCGATCTGGTGCGCCGTCGCGGTGTAGAGCGGGCTGTCGCGGTACTCCAGCAGGTCCTTGTCGAGCTTGACCTCGAACGCCAGCGCGCTTCCTCCCGCGCTCAGCCGGTCCACCGTGTCCATGAGGTGGGTCTCGGCGGCGCTGGGCAGGTAGAACAGCAACCCCTCGGCCAGCCAGACGCTCGGTACGGCCGGGTCGAAGCCGGCGTCGGCCAGCGCGGTGACCCAGTCGGCGCGCAGATCGACCGGGACGGGGACGCGCGCCGCCTTCGGGGCGGCCGACAGCCCGTCGAGCACCTCGTGCTTGAACGCCAGCACGCCTGCCCTGTCGATCTCGAAGACCACACAGCCGGGAGGCCAGTCGAGCCGGAACGCCCGTGAATCCAACCCCGCCCCGAGCAGGACCACCTGACGGGCACCCCCCGTGCGCACCGACCGGAGGAGGAAGTCGTCGAGGACCCTCGTGCGCAGACCGAAGTACCGCGCGAACCGCCCCCACAGCGGGTTCGCGTCCCCGTCCGGAACCTGCTGTATGCGGACCGGCCAGCCGGCGGACGCCGGTGCGGCGAGCACGAAGTGCTCCGCGTAGAGGTCCCGTGCCAGGGCGTCGTGGCGGTGGGCCTCGATCGCCCGTGCCGCGGCGACCAGGAGCGCGGTCACACCCACACCCCCTTCCACACCCTCCACACCCTCCGCACTCTCCATGCCGTCCACACCGGTGCTCCGAGGCGTTGTACCGGCCACGTGTACTCCCTTGGGTGAGTTGAGACCACGAACAGCTTCGAACCCCTCGTTCACCGGTTTACCGGTTGCTTTCCCCCGGAAGCAGGACGGGTTTGACCACGCGCCCCGCCTCGCAGTCGCGTTCGGCCTCGTCGATGTCGGCGAGCGGGTACGTACGGATCAGCTCGTCGAAGGGGAAGCGTCCGGCCCGCCACAGGCCGGTCAGCCGTGGGATCAGCAGCCCGGGTACCGCGTCCCCCTCACAGATGTGGGAGATCCTCCGGCCCCGGTCCAGTGTCCCCGGTTCGAGCGGCAGCGCGGTGTGGAGCCGGGCCACCAGACCGAGGTGGCCCGTCGGGCGCAGGGCCCGGAGCGCGTCGTTGATCAGCCGGGCGGAGGCCGTGGTGTCCAGTGCGTACCGCGCGCCGCCGTCCGTCAGTCGCCGGATGCGGCCGGGCAGGTCGGCCGACGCGGCGTGCAGCGGGATCGCGCCGAACCGCTCGGCGAGGGCCAGCCGTCCGGGGTGCCGGTCGACGGCCACGGTCACCGCCCCGCAGGCGGTGGCCGCCATCACCGCGGCCAGGCCCACCGCCCCCGCGCCGAAGACCGCGACGGTGTCCCCGGGCCCGGCCGCGAAGGAGTGGAAGACGGCTCCGGCGCCGGTGAGGAAGCCGCAGCCGAGCGGCCCGAGCAGTTCGACGGGCAGTGAGGGATCGACCCGGACGGCGTTGCGCGCCGCGACCACCGCGTACTCGGCGAACGAGGACTGGCCGAACCACCGGGGCGCCAGCGCGCCCCCGGCCGCGTCCGTGAAGCGGGCGGCGTTCTCCTCGCGCCCCCCGAAGAGGTTCAGCGAGGCGAAGGAGTCGCAGTAGGCGGGGGCGGCGCCCAGGCAGTTCCGGCAGTGTCCGCAGGAGTCGAAGCTCAGCACGACGTGGTCGCCGTCGCGCAGGCCGGTGTGCGGGCCGCCCGTCGCCACCACGACCCCGGCCCCCTCGTGGCCGAGGACCGCCGGCAGTGGTGAGCGGCCCGCCGAACGCCGGACCGCGAGATCGGTCCGGCACATCCCGCACCCCGCGATCTTGACCAGGAC
Source organism: Streptomyces sp. NPDC051567 (assembly GCF_044454165.1). Lineage (NCBI taxonomy): Bacteria > Bacillati > Actinomycetota > Actinomycetes > Kitasatosporales > Streptomycetaceae > Streptomyces > Streptomyces sp. NPDC051567. The sequence continues at coordinate 98,955 of NZ_JBITDK010000006.1, forward strand.
CTCGCCGTCGGCCGGCCCCGCGTGCAGGACCACCTCCTCGACGGAGAACCGGCCCCCGGGCGAGCGCAGCACCGCCGCGCCGAACCTCATCGTCACGACTCCTCCGGGCGGTGCACGACGAACGGCCTGAGGTTCCCGTAGAACCCCCACGGTCCGCCCGCGACGCCGACCCCGCTCTCCTTGGCGCCCGCGAAGGGCTGGGCGAGGGACAGTTCGGCGTGGTGGTTGATCCACGCCGTCCCGCACTCCAGCCGGTCGGCCACCGCCCCGGCCCGGTCGAGGTCGCTCCCCCATACCGAGCCGCCCAGCCCGAAGCCGGTCCCGTTGGCCGCCGCGACGGCCTCGTCGAGGCTCCCGTACGGCAGTACCGGCAGGACGGGGCCGAACTGCTCCCGCGTCACCACCGGGCTGCCGGGCGGGACGTCGGCCAGGATCGTCGGGGCGTGGAAGTACCCCGGCCGGTCCAGCCGGTGGCCACCGGCCGCGGCTCGGGCGCCGTCCGCCAGGGCCCGGGCCGTGCAGTGCTCGACCCGGGCCAGCTGGGGGGCGTTGTTGACCGGGCCCAGCTCCGTGCCCGGATCGAGACCGGCTCCGACGACGACGGTCTTCGCGCGCTGCGCGAGGGCCTCGACGACATCGGCGTAGAGCCGGGCCGGGGCGTAGACGCGTTTGACCGCCATGCAGACCTGCCCGCAGTTGCGGAACGCCGCCCAGAACAGCCGGTCCGCGATCCGCTCCACGTCCACGTCCTCCAGCAGGATCGCGGCGTCGTTGCCCCCCAGCTCCAGGGTGACCCGGGCGAGCGAGGCCGCCGCGCCCCGCGCGACGGCCCGTCCGGTGGGGACCGAACCGGTGAAGGTCACGTGGCGGATGCCCGGATGGGAGGCCAGGCGGGCGCCGAGGGGTTCGTGACCGGTGACGATCGTCAGCACGCCCTCGGGGAGCGCGGTGGACAGGACGGTTCCCAGCAGCCGTGTGGCGAGGGGGGTGAAGGGGGAGGGCTTGAGGACCACGGTGTTGCCCGCCGCGAGCGCGGGCGCGAACTTCGCCGAGGCGAGCTGGAGGGGAAAGTTCCACGGGACGATCGCGGCGACGGGCCCGAGCGGGCGCCAGCGGAGCTCGCTGCGCACCGGCCGGCCGTCCGGGGGGAGCCGGGTCCCGGGGCCGATTCCGGTGTGTCCGGCGGTTTCGGCGTGCTCGGCGAGTCCGGCGAAGTAGCGCAGGCGGGCCGCCGTGCGGGCGGTCTCCGCGTACGACTCGGCCAGGGGTTTGCCCTGCTCGCGGCTGAGCAGCGGCGCGAGGTCCGCCCCGGCGGCCTCCACGGCGTCGGCCGCCGCGCGCAACGCGGTGGCGCGGGCGACGGGGTCGGCCCGCCAGCCGCGCCAGGCCTCGTGGGCCCGGCCGACGACGGCGTCCAACGTGTCCGGCCGCTGGTCGGGGGCCTCCGCGAAGGCCTCGCCCGTCGCCGGATCGAGGACGGTGAAACGCTCGCCGAGGGCTCCGGGCGCGCGCCGGGGCCGATGTGCCGCCATGCCGGCGCTCACCTCGTGGCGGTGACGGCAGCCGCGTGTTCCCGGGCGTGCCGGTCCATCTCCGCCCGGAAGGCGGCCACCAGCCTCGGCTGAATCCTTCCTGCGGTACGGTCGCCCCCCTCGCAGACCGCCCCGCGCACCCCCACGATGTCCGTGCCCATGCGGGTCAGCGCCCCGAGGTCCTCCACCTTCACGCTGCCCGCGAGAGCGGCGAGCAGACCGCCCTCGTGGGCCCGCCGGACGAACTCCGCGCAGACCTCCGGCGGAACGTGGTCGAACAGCCGGGTCCCGTCCTTGACCGCGGTGTCGAGCATGGCCGCGTCGGAGCCGGAGCGCAGGGCGATGTCGGGCAGCGCGAGCGGGTTGACGCAGCCGATCCGGTGGGCGTCCGCGTAGCCCGAGGCGACGACGAACGCGTCCGGCCGGTAGTCCTTCACCGCCCGGACGACCCCCCGCATGACCTCGACGGCCTGCTCGGGCGTCGTGCATCCGTAGAGGCCGACCTTGATGTACGTGGCTCCGGAGACCGCCGCCCCGAGCGCCGCCTGGGCCACCGTGCCGGGTTTGTACGGCACGTCCCCGACGGTGGCGGACACCGGCTTGTCCGCCGGGACCGCGTCGCGGATCTCTCTGATGACCCACGGGAAGTTCGCGCCGAGCGAGCCCTCGTCGGGCTTCTTGACGTCGACGATGTCGAGGTGCTCCGCCGCCTTCGCGCAGTCGCGGGCCTCTTCGACGCTGTCCGGGGAGATGAGGAGCAACATCGTGGACTCCTTTCACCGCACGTCCACCTGGCCGGGGCACAGGTGTGCGGAGTCGTCTGGATCACTTGGGGTCGGCTCATCATCACGGTGGCCCCCGGGCATCGGTAGGGCGCGCGGAGCACGGAAGGGGCGCACTCGGCATACCGAGTGCGCCCCCGTGCGTGCGTTTGAACGGAACGGCAGCCTGCTAGCCGGCGATCTCGATCTTCCCGTCGGCCGGGACGGGGACGGCGGCGGGGACGGCGGAGGAGGGTCCCCGCTCCGGAGCCGTGAGGCCCTTGAGGAGCTGGGCCAGGTCGACGCCGGTGGTGGAGCCGAGGAGCTCCATGCCCTGGGCGACGTTGTCGGCGACCGTGCGGGAGAGCTTGCTCGCGCCGTCGGTGGAGATGACGGTCAACTTGTCGATGGCGGACAGCGGTTCGGCGGCCTTGGCCACGACCTGCGGCAGCGCCTCGACCATCATCTGGACCATCGCCGCGTCGCCGTAGCTCTCGAAGGCGTCCGCCTTCTTCTGCATCGCCTCGGCCTCGGCCGAGCCCCTGGCCAAGATGGCCGCCGCCTCCGCGTCGCCCTCCAGCCGTACCGCTTCGGCGATCGCCGCACGCCGGGCGCGCTCGGCCTCACCCCGCTTGGCACCTTCGATCGCCTCGGCCTCGGCCAGCGCGGACCGGCGCTGCTTCTCGCCCTCACCGGTCAGGCGCGCCCGCTCGGCCTCGCCCTGGGCGGCGGCGATGGCCGCGAGGCGCTCGGCCTCGGCCTGCTTGACCCGGGCCACGCGCTTGGCCTCGGCCTCCTGCTCGGCCTGGTAGCGGCGGGCGTCGGCGGGCTTGCGGACCTCCGTGTCGAGCTGACGGTCGGTCAGAGCCGCCTGGCGCTCGGCGACCTTCTCCTGTTCGGCGAGGATCTGCTGCTGACGGTCGGCCTCGGCGAGCGGTCCGGCGGCATTGGCCCGGGCGGCTGCCGCGTCGGTCTCGGCCTTGATCTCGGCCTGGCGCAGGTACAGGGTGCGCTCCGCGACGGCGATCTCCTCCTCCGCCTTCAGACGGGCCTGCTCGGCGGTCCGGCGGGAGTTGGCCTCGGCGATGTCCGCCTCCTGCCGGGCGCGGGCGGCCTCGGGCCTGCCGAGGTCCTCAAGGTAGGAGCCCTCCGTGGTGATGTCCTGGATCTGGAAGGCGTCCAGGACCAGGCCCTGTCCGGACAGGCTGGCCTCGGCCTCCTCCGCGACCTGTCCGGCGAAGGCCGCGCGGTCACGGATGATGTCCTCGACCGACATCCGGCCCACGATGGCGCGCAGGGCCCCGGAGAGCACTTCCTGGGTGAAGCCGACGATGCCGCCCTGCTGCTGGAGGAAGCGCTGGGCGGCGGCACGGATGGCGTCCTCGTTGCCGCCGACCTTGACGATGGCGACGCCTTCGAGGTTGGCCTTGACGCCGCGCAGGGTGACCGCGCCGCGCACGGCGATCGGGATGTGCCGGCTGGAGAGGTCGAGGGTGTACCGCTGCTGGACGAACGGGACCACGAACACCCCGCCGCCCACGACGACCTTCTGGCCGCTGTTGTCGGTGGTGGTCTGACCCGTGGCCGGGTCGGTGGACTTCTTGCCGCGCCGGCCGGTGATGATGAACGCCTCGCTGGGGCCCGCGACCTTGTAGCGCGTGACGACGACGAGGGCGAGCAGGACGAGGAGCACGAAGACTCCGACGACCGCGGTGACGACTGGACTCATGAGGGAACCCCTCCTGCCCCCGAGGCGGCAGATCGGTGGTGACGGTGGTGATGGTGATGACGGTGGTGTGTGGACGGGCCGACGGAAGGCCGCGTCAGTGTTCTACGGCGCGGACGGCGACCGAGGTCGGGGATGGCGCGGCCGTCACCCAGACCTCCGCGCCACGGGCCAGCGGGCCGTCCGCCGTCGCGGCGTACTTGACGGGCTGCCCGGCCAGCCGGAGCAGGACCTCCCCGTAGCCGCCCGGCGGAACGGCGGTCACCACGGTCCCGGTCGACCCCACGAGGTCGCCGTGGCGGGGCGCCGCCCCGCTGCGGTCCCGCGTCAGGGCCCGGCTCGTCCGGTACGTGGCCCAGCCGGTCCCCGCGCCCGCGAGGGCCCCGGCGGCGGTCGCCGCTCCCGGGCCGAGTTCCGTGGACCCGAGCACGATCGCCCCCGTGAAACCGAGCGCGGAGACGAAGCCCGCGACCACCGGAAGCGACAGCCACCCGTCGAACAGTCCGCCCGGAGCGCCGTCGAAGACGCCCTCCAGGACTCCGTCGAGCACCAGGGAAGCGACCAGCAGCACGATCCCCACCATGCCGAGAACCAGAAACAAGCCCATGAACGCCTCCCCGTGCGACTGGTGTTTGCGCCGATGTGGGGATCGTGCCACCGGGACCCGCGTGTGCACATTGCCTGACCTCGGCAATCTTTACGCGGCTTTAACGCACGTACGTACGCATCACGCACGCGGCTGCGGCTGCTGCCCCGAGGGCCGTGCTCAGGCCCCGGCTTCGCCCGGCCAGCCCAGCAGACGGGCGCCGATCACCGCCGTCTGGAGCGTGTAGCGGTTCGCGGGATCGGCCGGGTCGGCGCCGGTGAGGGTGTGGATTCGCTCCAGCCGGTAGGTCAGCGCCCGCACGCTCAGCGACAGGCGGCGGGCCGCCTCGGTCGCCACGCAGCCGCTGTCGAAGTAGGCGGTGAGCGTGTCGATGAACGGCTGGACGCCCCCGCGCCCTTTCCGGAGCGGGCCCAGCACGCTTTCCACCAGGTCGGCCATGGCCTGCCGGTCCCGGGTCAGGACCGGATAGACCAGCAGGTCGGCGGCGTGCAGCACGGGCCCCTCCAGGGCCATCCGCTCCGCCAGTTCGAGGGCGTTGAGGGCCTCCTCGTACGAGTGGACGACTCCGCCGGCCCCCGGGTGCGAGCGGCCTATGGCGATCCGGCCCCCGCCGGTGGCCGCGTACGCCCGCTTCGCGAAGTACGCCAGGACGTCCGGCTGATCGCCCGGCGCGACACAGATCAGCCGCCCGTCCTTCGTGGTCAGCAGGATCTGCCGGTTGCCGAACCGGGCCAGGACCGTCTCCTCGATCCCCCGGGCCACCGGGTAGCCGTCACCGTACGGTTCGGGGCCCTCGGCGACCGCGACCGCGTGAGCCTGCGACAGCCGCAGCCCGAACCGCTCGGCCCGCTCCGCCAGCCTCCCCAGATCACTGCCCCCGTACAGCAGGTCGTCGATGAACTCCCGGCGCGCGGCCTCCGCTTGGCGGACCGCCTGGTGCTGCGCCCGTTCGTACCCCTCGGCGAAGGCGTCGACGGCCTGTTCGACGGCCGCGAGCAGCAGGCCGGTGGACGGCAGCGGCCGTACGGCCTGGGCCGCGGCCAGGTGGTCACGTATGAGGCCACGCAGCGCGCATCCGGCCTCCGCCGCCCGCTCCCCCTCCGTCCGGCGCGATTCCAGCTCGGTGCGGGTGAGCCGACGGCCTGTGGCGCAGGCGTCGAGGAGGATCTCGGCATACCCCTCCAGATACTTCTCCGGTGCCTCCCGGTCTGCCACGGCCCTCCCCGATCCTGACGCGTCCATGGCGAGTCCATGGCGGTTCCATGGTGCGTCCTTGACGCAGGGACAAGGGTGACACGCGTCGTGGAGCACCTCGCCACCGGCATCAAGGAGGCGTAAAGACTGCCGGTGACCGGCAGTGAAAACGTGGGCGGGGGCCGGGCAGGATCAGGTCACGGGGGAATCCCGCACCGGCCGGATGCCGGGATACGGAAACGGGGGACATCCGGCCGGTGCGGGGACCCGTCACCGCGCGGTGAACGACGTACGCCGAAGGGGCGGGGTGCCCGTCGCACCCCGCCCCTTCGGTATCCGCCCGCGGACCGGTCAGACCTTGTTGTAGGTGCCGGTGTTCCAGAGGGCGCCGCCCTTGCCTTCGCCGCCGCCCTTCTTGTAGACGACGAGGTTGCCGTCGTCCTGGAGCAGGGCGTAGGCGTTGGTGTGGCCGGCGGTGCCGGTGCGCCAGCGGACCGTCTCGTTCTGCCCGTACTCGTGCAGGGTCAGGTCCCCGTTGTCCCCCATCTCCAGGGTCAGGGCCTTGCGGTTGCCGTACGTGCCGCTGCCCCAGATGGCCTTGCCGTCACTCTTGCGGTACATGACGAGGTTGTTGTCCTTCTGGAGGACCAGCCACACGGTGGCGGACTCGGCCCAGAAGCCCGGGCTCCAGGACATGTCGCCCGAGCACACCTTGGCGTTCCACCGCATGGTCTCGGTCCTCCAGGACAGGTTCTCGCCGCGGCCGCTCACGACGAAGTTGCCGTCGTCCCTGATCGAGGCGTTGACGTAGCTGTTGGCCCGGTCGCCGTAGGTCGCGGTGTTCCAGAGGGCGCCGCCCTTGCCTTCTCCGCCGTCCTTCTTGTAGACGACGAAGTTGCCGTCCTCCTGCATGGTGGCGTAGGCGCCCGGGTTGCCGTACGTGCCGCTGCTCCACAGCGCGAGTCTGTACCCGCCCGGGTTGCCGCTCGCGTAGATGACGAGGTTGCCGTCGGGCTGCATGACCAGCTCGGCTTTGCCGGGTGTCGGGATCAGGCTCGCGCCCGACGCGAGGTGCTGGCCGGGCCGCAGGTCCGAGGTGTAGCCGGTCCTACTGATCATGCACTGGTCAGGACCGGCAGCCGACGCCACCGCCGGGACCAGGGCGGTCACGGCGGAGGCGCTGAGCAGGGTGACGAGTGCTCTGTGGAGCGCACGGGTACGCATGGTCGGTTCCCCCCGAGGAATGTGTGTGCTGTCGACCGGATTCGGTCACATGAGCTCTCTTTTTACACTGCTGCGCGACGGTGTGATCAACTCAATACTTTGAGTGCTGAACAGGGGGGGAGAAGCCGCCTCACGACGGCGCTCAGGCTCTGGACCATTTTGTCCTCATCGTCGGATACGGCACGGAGCTGGACGGTAGGGAGTACTGGACGGTGAAGAACGACTACGGGATCACCTGGGGCATGCTGGGCTACATCCGCATGGCCCGTAACGAGGAAAACCAGTGCGGGATCGCCACCCAGGCCGACCAGCCGGTCCTCAACCCGGCCCCCTACACCGCCCCCTCCCAGAACCCCTGGCCGACAACCCCGTAGCCATCCGGGCGGGTGCCGGTTCGAAGCCTTAGGTGTGCCGTGTAGGTGCGCTGTGTACGTGTACTGCGCGTGCGCAGTCCGCGTACACACGGCCGACAAGAAACTGTCACACGGGAGCGGAATGCGGGGCAGGCCGCCGCCCGTTCACCCTGACATGACTGTCGGAGTAGCGCTTCACACGACCGGCCCCGAGAACCAGATCGACGCCACCGTGCGGCTCGCCAGGGAGGCCGCGGACGCGGGGCTGCGGTCCGCCTGGTTCGGGCAGACCTTCGGGGCCGACTCCCCGCAGCTCGCCGCGATCGTCGGGCGCGAGGTACCGGGCCTGCAGGTCGGCACGTCCGCCGTCCCCGTCTTCGGACGCCACCCGCTGATCGTCTCCAGCCAGGCCCAGACCGCACAGGCCGCGACGCACGGCCGCTACCACCTCGGACTCGCCCTCGGCACCAGGCTGTTGACCGAAACCGGCTTCGGCATCCCCTTCGAACGCCCCGTCGCCCGCCTGCGGGAATTCCTCACCGCCCTGCGGCAGCTCACCGAGACCGGCACCGCCGACTTCCACGGCGAGCTGCTCACCGCCACCACACCGATCCCCGCGCGCGTACCGGGAGCCGAGGCCGGCGTGCCGCTGCTCGTCGCCGCGATGGGCCCGCAGGCCCTGCGCGTCAGCGGCGAACTCGCCGACGGCGTACTGCCCTACCTGGCCGGCCCCCGAGCCCTGGCCGAGCACATCGTCCCGGCCGTCACCGCGGCGGCCGAGGCCGCCGGACGCCCCGCACCCCGGATCGTGGCGCTCGTCCACGGCGTGGTCACCGACGACGTGGAGTCCGTACGCGAGAAGGCCACCGCACAGCTCGCCTTCTACGAACAGGTCCCCTCCTACGCCCGGGCCGTGGCACTCTCCGGCGGCCGGCGGGCGTCCGACGTGGCCGTCATCGGTGACGAGAAGACGGTCGCCGCCGAGGTGCGGCGCTACCGGGACGCCGGGGCGACGGAGGTGGTGTTCGCGGGCACCGACCTCGCCGGAGAGGCCGACCGGCTCCGCACCTGGGCACTCCTCGGAGAGCTGGCGAACTGACGCGTCGGCGAGCCGGAGAGCCGATGAGCCGATGAGCCGATCCACCGTCATGAGCGGGCAGCCGGTCATCAGGGAGGGACGGAGGGAGGGGAGAGAGAAGGGGGAAGGGTGGGGGAGGAGAGGAAGGAGGACTGCCACGTCGACGCAGCGGCCCGCGAAGCAGCCCACGACCGAACTCGACGCCCGCTACAGCTGCGCGCACAACCCCCGCCCGGGTGCGGCGGACGTCACCGCCACGGATCGCGGACGGACCGCCGCCGGACCGCCGCGGTCGGCACACCTGCCACCGGGGTCCGGGCCCGCCCGTCGGAAACCCGGTTGCGGGGACCCCGCTCCCTGCTTGATCGTTCCTCCCGGGCGGCTCTTCCGGTGCGGTCCGCCCACCCCGACCGAGGAGGAGACCTTCATGACGACCCCCGGCCCCGATCCCGGCCCCGGCACCCCGGCTTCCCGTGCCCCCGGCCTCGTGCGTCCCGCGACCCCCGCGGACCTTCCCGCCGCGGTCCGTACGCTGGCGAGCGCGTTCGCGGACTACCCGTACACCCGGCACGTGGTGGCCGCCGACGGCCACCAGGAGCGGGTACGGCGGCTCCAGGAGCTGTTCCTCACCCGGGTCGGGATGCCGTACGGCCGGGTGTGGGTCGGCGGGGAGGGCCGTGCCGTCGCCGTGTGGACCACCCCCGAGAAGGACCCGGGCCCCGGGTTCGCCGAGGTGGGTCCGCTGATCGCCGAGCTGGCGGGCGACCGGGCGGCGGCCTACGAGGCGGCGGAGAGCGCGGTGGAACCGTACCGTCCCCAGGAGCCGGTGTGGTTCCTCGGCGCCGTCGCGGTGGACCCCGGGTCGCAGGGCCAGGGGCTGGGAGCCACGGTGATCCGCCCCGGCCTCGCCGCCGCCGACCTGGCCGGGCAGCCGTGCTACCTGGAGACCGCGACCGGGCGGAACGTCCGGCTGTACGAGCGGCTGGGCTTCCGGACCACCGTGGAACTGCCGGGTGTCGACGGCGGCCCCCGGGTGTGGTGCATGCGCCGCGAGCCGGGCGCCGACGGCTGACGGAGGGTCCCGGCGGGGTGGGCCGTCCCACCGGGTGCGCACCGCCGCTGCGCGCCGGACGGTCGAGGGTGGTGGGGCGGGGGCCGATCGGGGATCATGTCGTCGTGTGATCACCATTCATCTGAAGTACGAGATCGATCCCGACCGCATCGAGGACTTCGAGGAGTACGGCCGCCGGTGGGTCGTGCTCGTCAACCGCTTCGGCGGCACCCATCACGGCTACTTCCTCCCCAGCGAGGGCGACAGCGACATCGCGTACGCGCTCTTCTCGTTCCCCGGTTTCGCGCAGTACGAGCGCTACCGGGCGGACAGCGCCACCGACCCCGAGTGCCGGGCCGCGATCGAGCTGGCCCGCCGGACGGGCTGCATCCGGCGCTACGAACGCCGTTTCCTGCGGCCCCTCGACCAGGAGGCGGACAGCGGTTCCTGAGGCTCCGCAGGAGCTCCTCACGGGCTTGAGGAACCGGCCGCCGGGGCCGCCGGGGCAGGCGCCACCGCCTGGTGGTAAGCCTCCCAGATCAGTGGCGGGAAGGCGTTGCCCCGATCGGAGTCGGGGCCGCCCACCCCTTGCATGGGCAGTAGCTGCGGCACGTCGGGCTTCGTGCGGAACATCGCGACCGAGGTGCTCAGTTCCTCCGTCATGCCGATGAACCACGCTGATTTCATACGGTCGTTGGTGCCCGTCTTGCCCGCCCAGGCCGGGAAGGGGGCGTTCTGGGCCTTCGGCGGTCCCAGCGCGGTCCGGCCCACCTGACGGAGGGCCGCGCCGACGATCGAGGCGACCTCGGGGCTCATCGCCTGCCGCTTCTTGGGCCGGTCGAAGCCGTCCACCGCGGTGCCGTCCCGCTCGACCTTGGTCACCGAGTAGGGCTCGGTGGCCCGGCCCTTGTTGATGAAGGTCGTATAGGCGCTGGCCAGCCGGACGGCGCTGGGGGTGGAGGTGCCGATCGCAAAGGTCGGCTCCAGCTTGGCCATGCTTTCCTCACGCAGTCCCGACGCGACCGCCATCTCCTTGATCTTGTTCAGTCCGATCTTCTTGCCGATCTCCACGAACGGCGTGTGGTCCGAGTCGACCAGGGACGAGTAGAGGTTCAGGTACGGGATCGTCGGCGCCCCCTGCGGCCGGGGCCGCAGGGGGCCCGGTTCGGAGCCCTCGATGGCGGGGCGTTCCCCGCTGGTGAGCCCCTGCTCCAGAGCGGCGGCGTACACGAAGGGTTTGAACGCCGAGGCCGCGGGCACGCCCGAGGTGTCCGCGTTGTTGCTGAAGTGCGTGATCGCGTCGGAGCCTCCGTAGACCGCGACGATCGCCCCGTCCGAGGGGCGTACCGAGGCGGCGCCGACCTGTACGTGGTCGTCGTCCGGGCGCGTCTTGGGGTCCAGGCGTTCCGCGCGCACCTTCTCGACGGCCTTGGCCAGCGCGAGCACCTTGGTCTTGTCGAAGGTGGTGTGGACGTGGTAGCCGCCACTGGCGAGATCCTTGTCCGTGAGCCCGCTGCGGCTCTTGACGTACTTGTTGACGATGTCGACGAGATAACCGACCTGCCCGGCCTGGCTGGTCGGTTTGGCGGGCGGCTTCGGCTCGGGGAACTCCGTGTACTTCGCGCGTTCCTCAGCGCTCATCGAACCCGTCTGGACCTGACGGTCCAGAATCCAGCTCCAGCGGTCCTCGGCCCGTTGGCGGTTGCCGTCGCTGCGTGACGGGTCGAAGCTCTCGGCGCCTTTGAGGACGGCGGCCAGCAGAGCGCCCTGGCTGGGGTTCAGTTCCTTCGCGGGGATGCCGTAGTAGGCGTACGAGGCGGCCTGGACGCCGTACGCGTCACGGCCGAACCACGAGGTGTTGAGATACCCCTCGAAGATCTCCGTCTTGGACTGCTGGTTGCTGACCTTCAGGGCGAGGAAGAACTCCTTGACCTTGCGCTGGACGGTCTGGTCCTGGCTCAGGTAGGTGTTCTTCACGTACTGCTGGGTGATCGTGGAACCGCCCTGGGTCTCCTTGCCCTTGACGATGCTGACGGCCGCGCGGGCGATGCCCGTCACCGAGACGCCCGAGTCGCTGTAGAAGTCCGCGTTCTCCGCCGCGATCACGGCGCGCTGGACGGACTCGGGCACCTGGGAGAGCGTGACGTCCTGCCGGTTCACATCACCCACGCTCACCATTCGGCTCCCGTCCGCCCAGTAGTAGACGGTGGCCTGCCGGCGCGCGGAGTCGTGCGCGTCCGGGATCTTCACCTGGAGGTAGACGGCCGTGAAGAGGCCGGTGAGGGCGCCGGTGGAGAGCAGGAACAGGCCGGAGGTCAGCTTCCAGGAGGGCGTCCAGCGCCGCCAGCCCCGCAGACCGCTCCTGGGGAAGTCGATGCGGAGGCGGCGGACCGTCCGGGCAGCTCTCCTGCGGCTCCTCGCTCTGCGCGAAGGGCGGCGGGTGTGCTTCGGACCTTCCGCCCGTTCCGCCCGTTCCGTCCCTCCCGTCCCTCCCGTCCGTTCCGGGCTTCCGGTGCGGTGCGCGCGACGCTTGCGGGGCAGCCTCATGCGGTGTGCGGACCTCCTCGATGGCGAGCCGCCACTCCGGCGAAATGGCGGACTCGGCCGAGAAGATGATCAGACCGCGATCACGGTTGGGTCGTTCACAGGATCTCCATATGTGACGCGGTGGTCATTCCGCTACGTTCCGTTTCCACACGCCGGAAGCCTGTTGGCGCGCTCCGGTTCCCGAGCTTCCATGGCCGGGCGGACCCCGGAATGACGGCGGCCCGTCCACCGGGCGTACCGCGGCGGCCCCCACCGCGCGCGGCGGCCCCGGCGCCGGCGCGGCCCCCACCGGCCTCGCCCCTCGCCACCCCCCTCGTTGCCAGTCGTACCAAAACGCTTCTCGCGGGGCCCGGCCCCGTTAGCCTGTCTGTCATGCAGGCGTTCGAATTATGCGTCTGGTGTGCGGTTGCCCCCCTGTCAACTGGGTTCCGTGGAAGTCGGGTTCGGCCGACAGCCGTTCCTGGCCGAAATCTGATGCGTGTTCCGGCGCGACCGACATCTCTGGACCAGGGGGAACATGAGTCCCGTTCGCACACGTCACCGGATCGGCACGCTGGCGGTCGCGGTACTGGCCGTCGCGGGGTCCGCCACCTTGGCACCGCCGGGCAAGGCGGTGGCCGCGTCCGGGCCCACCGACCACGTCATCTTCTGGAACAAGGTCCTGCTCGACGCGTACCGGCAGACCCGCAATACCGGACCCGGGCCCTTGGCGCACGCGGGAGCCGTGATGCACACGGCGATCTGGGACGCGGTGAACTCCGTCCTGCCCGCCGCCGACCGCCGGTTCCGTCCGTACCTGACGGTGGTTCCGGCTCCCGGCACCGCGTCGGTCGAGGCGGCGATCGACCAGGCCGCGCACGACACCCTGACCGGGCTCTTCCCCGGCTTCAACCCCGGCCACGACTTCGCCGCCGACTTCCGCCGGGCCCTGGCCACGGCACGGGCCACCATCCCGGCCTCCGTCACCGAGACGGCCCGCGGCCAGGGAGCCGCCGTCGGGAGCGAGGTGGCCCGGGTCGCGGTCGAGAGCCGGCCCAGCACCACACCCGCCTGGGACCCGTCCTACACCCTGGACAACGTGCCTGGCGCCTGGCGGCCCACCGACCCCGGGCAGTCGGCCCCGGCCAACCCCCACTGGGGCCGGCTCGCCCCCTTCGCCATGACCTCCGGCGCGCAGTTCCGTCCCCGGCCTCCCGCCCAGGCCACCTCCTACGCGGCGCTGCTGGCCGACCCCGCCTACGCCACGCAGGTCAACGAGGTCAAGTCCCTGGGCTCGGTCACCTCCACCACCCGCACCGCCGACCAGACCGGACAGGCGTTCTTCTGGGCCAACGACGCCGACGGCACCTACAAGCCGCCCGGCCAGCTGTTCGACATCACGCAGACGGTCGTCCAGCAGAAGGGGCTGACCCAGACGGAGAACGCCAGGCTGTTCGCCCTGGTCGCGGTCGCCCTGGCCGACGCCTCGATCGTCGCCTGGGACGCCAAGTACACGACCGGCATCGACCTGTGGCGTCCACAGAGCGCGATCCAGCTCGCGGACCCGGGCACCAGCCCGGCCATCATCCCGGACCCGGCCTGGCAGCCCCTGTCCGTCAACCCGGCGGGCAAGCGCTTCAGCCCGCCCTTCCCCGCCTACATCTCGGGACACGCCACCTTCGGCGCGGCCTGGGCCGGGGTGATGCGCGGCGTCTTCGGCGACCAGGTCACCTTCACCGCCACCACCGACGACCCCCAAGCCGTAGGAGCCACCCGTACCTTCACCACCTTCACCGCCGCGGCCAGGGAGAACGCCCTGAGCCGCATCTACCTCGGCGTGCACTACCGCTGGGACGCCGATGCCGGAACAGCGGCGGGCAACTCCCTGGGCGCCTACGTCCGCGGCAACGTTCTCACCTCGGCACCCGCCTACGTTCCCGGCGCCGGATGGACCTTCGCGGGAACCGCCGACTACGACGGCGACGGTTACTCCGACACCATCGCCCGGGACGATGCCAGCGGCAACCTCTACCTCTTCCCCGGGGCCGGGGACGGCTACAGCAGCCGGGCACGCGCCCTGATCGGTACCGGCTGGGGGAACTTCACGTTCGCGGGTGTCGCGGACTACACCGGTGACGGGAACCCCGATGTCATCTCCCGCAACGAGGGGAACGGCAACCTGTACGTCTACCCCGGCACCGGTGGGACGGGCCGCCTGGCCGGAGGCGTCGAGATCGGTATCGGCTGGGGGAACTTCACGTTCGCGGGCGTTGCGGATTACACGGGTGACGGGAAGCCCGATGTCGTGACCCGTAACGACGGGAACGGCAATCTGTGGGTCTATCCCGGGACCGGTGGTACCGGGTATGTGAGCGGGGGTGTCCAGATCGGTATCGGCTGGGGGAACTTCACGTTCGTGGGTGTCGCGGATTACACGGGTGACGGAAAACCCGATGTCGTCACCCGTAACGACGGGAACGGCAACGTGTGGGTCTATCCCGGCACTGGCGGTACCGGGTATGTGAGCGGGGGTGTCCAGATCGGTATCGGCTGGGGGAACTTCACGTTCGTGGGTGTAGCGGATTACACGGGTGACGGGAAGCCCGATGTCGTCACCCGCAACAACGGGAACGGCAACCTGTACGTCTACCCCGGCACCGGCGGCACCGACTACCTCAGTGCGGGCCGCGAGATAGGCAACGGCTGGTGACCCGCTGAGCCGGCCCGGGGCGCAGCGCCGGGATCTCCCCGTCGCCCTCGTCCGGGCCGCCGATCGGTAGGCCCAGCGGCCACGCTCCGAGCCCCGTACGGCACCATCCGTACGGGGCTCGTCTCGTCCTCGGTCAGCGCGACTGGCCGTGGTCGTGACCGTGGGTGTCGTGGGGGTGGGCTTCGGCGGCGGACTTCAGGTCGCGCAGCCATGCTTCGAGGCCCTCGCGGAGAATCCCGGTCGCGAGGGGAACGTCCGCCTCGACCTGGGGGCCGGTGTGGGTCTCCTCGGTGCTCACGAGGACACCACCGCCCTTGACCTCGGTGAAGTTCCATACGTGGACGCCGTCGATGCGCAGTCCTTCGCCGATCGCGGGGCCGGTCCAGCGGATGCACGCGCCGCGCTCGATCTGCCGGACGGTCGAGGTGATCTCCAGGCTGGTGGCGGGAGTCGCGGGGTTGGGGGGCACCGGAACCGTCCACCGGAATGCCGAACCCTTGCGGAAGGGGCCGTGGCCGAGGCGTTCCACGGTCTCGACGGGGGTCTGCCAGGACGGCCAGTTCTCCACGTCGGTCTGTAGCTTCCAGACGGTGCGCAGCGGGGCGTCGATCACGATCCCGGTCCGGTGGCGGACGAGGGCGTCGGGATCGACGCCCTTCCCGCGGCAGGTGAGGGAGTTGCCGGGGTGGGAGGCGGGGGAGCCGGTGGCCCCGGCGGGCGCGGCGGCTGTGCCGAGGAGGCCGAGGACGAGCGGGACGGTGAACAGAGCGGCGCGGACACCGGTGTCGCGGATGCTGCGGATGCTGTCGGACATGGAGTTCTCCTCCGTCGGCGATAGATGCTCATGCGTTCGTTAGAAGTTATAACGTCATGCGGGAGGATGGGTCAATGGGGTGCGTGATAGCTTCTCGCCAACACTTGAGGATGTAGCCAGAGGGATGGGGGCGGTGGCGGGCCATGGCGACGACAGGTGCGGGTACCCCGCGGGAGCGCTATCGGGCCCAGGTGCGGGCGGAGATCACGGAACGCGCCTGGGAGCAGATCGCCACGGCGGGCGCGTCCGCGCTCTCCCTCAACGCGATCGCCAAGCAGATGGGCATGAGCGGACCGGCGCTCTACCGCTACTTCGCCAGCCGCGACGACCTGATCACCGAACTCGTCCGGGAGGCGTACCGAAGCCTCGCCGGGACCCTCCGCACGGCCTCCGCCGCCGGCGGCGACCTGGCCGGGCTGGCACACGCCCTGCGCGGCTGGGCCCTGGCGGACCCTCAGCGGTACTTCCTCGTCTACGGAACCCCCGTACCCGGCTACCACGCGCCCCCGGACATCACCGCCATCTCCTCCGAGATCATGACGACCCTGCTCGACGCGTGCGCGGCACTCACCCCGGGCAGCGCCGCCGCGACCCCCTTCGGGGCCTACCTGGAGGACCACCGGGACTGGGCCGCCGGCCACCCCGCCCCGCCCGGGGCCCTCCACCGGTTCCTGACCTTCTGGACCCGCCTGCACGGCGTCCTGTCGCTGGAACTCGCCGGCCACTTCACCGGCATGGACCTCGACCCCGCCCTGCTCTTCGCGGCCGAACTGGACGACCTGCTGGCACCCCGGACCCGTACCCGGACCCGGGGCTGAGACCGGACACGGCCGCGGTGAGGGACACCGCGAACAGCGCGGCGGCGGCGCAGGCGCTGAGGACCACGCCCGGTACCAGGCCGGGAGGGCGGTAGGAGCACGCGACGCTGCGGGCGGCGGTCATCCGGACGGCGATCAGTCCCGCGAGGGTGGCCGGTGGCCGGGGTGCGCCGCCGTCGACCGCGCACTCCCACCCCTCCACCGCGGGGACGGAGACGACCGCGACCGCCGTGCGGGGTCCGTGGAAGTCGGCCCTGATGGAATGTCCCGCGGCGCTCACCCGGGCGGGAGCACCGGCCGTCAGTTCGGCGACCGCCCGCTCCAGTTTCCGGTGGTCGAGACAGCCGACCACCGCACCCGCGACCGACCGGTCCGGCCCGGGAGCCGGCCCTGGAGCCAGCCCGACCGGGAAGTCACCGCCCCGGGTGACGCGCCCCAGCCGGACCAGGCCGCCCCGGGTCATCGGGGCCTCCCCCCACGTCCGTGTGACGGTGCCGAGGGCGGTGACGGAACCGGAGTACCAGGGCGCGTGGAGGTAGGCGTCGGTTCCGGCGGGGCACCTGGCCGTCAGGACCCGGGACCGGCCCGGCGGCAACCGGCCCGGCCCGGTGTCCGGTGTGCTCACCGGCGCGGTCCCCGGCGCGGGGCGCAGCCCGGCAACGGTGTACACCGCCGTCCCCAGCGCCCGGTTGCGGCGGTCGAAGACGGACGCGTCGGCGCGGCCCTCACCGTCCAGCCCGGTGCCCGGGGCCCGCAGGGTCACCACCGGTGGTACGGAGCCGGTGTGCTGCGTGAACTGGCCGAAGGCCGCGGGGGCCGGTTCGAGGTGACTGGTGACCCCCATGAGGACCCGGCCCACCGGATCGTCGAAGGAGACCAGGTGACGGCCTCCCATGTACCAGCCGGCCCCGAGCGCGGACAGCGCCGCCGCGCTCCTGGCGGGGACGTAGCTGCTGTAGTAGGAACCACCCTCGCCGTCCAGCAGCAGGGGGTCGTTGTCGGCGAACTCGTGCGGCCCGGGATCACTGCGCCCCTGCGGCCACGAGGCATGGGAGCGCACCGCCAGGTACGCGGCCAGCGACCGGGCGTCGAAGGTGCGCTTGGGGCGCCACCAGTCGCTGCGGTCACGGATCACCGTCACACCCAGGGTGGCACCCGCCGCGCCCGCGAACACCATGACCGTGAGCCCCGTCGCGACCAGGCGCCGTCGGCGCGCACCCCCGGCGCGCGGAAGGAGCCACAGCAGCGCCAGCGTGAGCGCGCCCCCCACGACCGTCAGCGCCCACGTGGCCCGTGACACGTACCCGCCACCGGCGGCCAGGGCGAGCACCAGCGCCAGCACCGATGCCCCCGCCGCCAGCTCACGGGGTCGCGGGCGGTAGGTCAGCGCGAGCCAGGCGGTCACCACCGAGACCGCGGTGAGGGCGATGGACGCCCGGTACGGCCCGCCGTTGGGCAGCGCGCCCCCGTGCCACAGCAGGAGCGTGGGCCTCCACACGAAGGAGAGCGCGACGGCCACGACGAGCGCGCTCCACAGCACCCGCTCCCGGACCGGCGCGCGCCCGAGGAAGGGAAAGGTGAGCAGGAGCAGCAGGGCCAGGACACCGACCGCCGCCTGCGGGGCGCCCGCGCCGTAACCGGCGGGCAGCAGGTGCGCCAGGTAGGCGCGGAAGGACGGGGCCCCCGCGTAGGCGGCGTCGGGCGCGGGCTGGGCGAGCCGGGCGGCCTTCCACGAGACGGTGAGGACCGGTGCCGCGAGCAGGACACCGACGGCGGCCATCGACAGGGCGCGCAGTGCCGAGCGGCCCCGCTCGCGCACCGGCCGGGAGTCGAGGGCCAGCCGTACCGCCAGAACGAGCCCCGCGCACAGGGTCGCCATCGCCGCCGTGTAGAAGTTGCCCGCCCAGCAGACGGCCACCAGGAGCGCCCCCGCCGTCCAGTGCCGCCTCCTCACGCACCAGTCCCCGGCGATCCCCAGGAGGGGGAAGGACACCAGACCCCACATCCACATGGGGTCCGCCCAGCCCACCCCCGTGGTCCAGGAGCTGACGCCGTACCCGACCGCGAGGAGGGCGGCCTGCCAGGGGACGCCGTCGCGCATCCGCAGGAGGAGGACGGTCATCAGGGCCGTGCCGCAGCCGATGCACAGCAGCGTCACCAGGAAGACCGGAAGCTCGATCATGCTGCGGGGGAAGACCCCGACGAGCCATGAGAACGGGTTCATCAGGTAGGCGAAGAGATCGGCGAGGAAGGGGACCCCGTAACCGCTTCCCCAGTTGAAGAAGAGGTCCCCGGTGGTGGTGCCGTGCATCAGGTCCCACAGCCGGGCGTGGAAGGGCACGAACTGGTTTCCGAGATCGTTGACCGCCCGGGACCGGGAACCGAACGGGTACGTCCCGTGCACGGCCATGGCCAGGCAGTACGCGCCCATCGCGAGGACGGCGGCCAGGCCCGCGGCGCGGCGCGGGGAACCCGCGCGGACCGCCGTTCCCCGGACGCTCACCCGGGGTGTCCCGCCGGAGCCCGGACGGGTTCCGCCGCTCCACGCCCGTGGTCCGCGCCCGGGCCGCGCCGTACGGACTTCACGATGCTGGCCTCCCGTCCCGACGGCTTGCCCTCCCCGTGCCCGCCCCGACCTGGGTGGCGGCAGGAGTCGACGCTATCCACGGCCGGGGCGGGCGGCGACCCCGGCGCACCTCCGTTCCCGCCCCGGACAGCCCGCCCACCGACCGCCCCCGCTCCGGGCCCCGGTGCGCCGACGCGACGGTCCCGCCGTGCGCGCGCTGAGCCGAAAGGGGCACGCACCCCGCCTCCTGCGGCCCGGCCCGGCGGCCTCGCCGCCCCTGCCGGGGTGCGCGCCCGGAAGGGGTGGCGTAGTAGTGGTCGCAGGCCGCCCGCTGCCGAGGGGGCCGGGCGCACGGTCACGCACGGGCCTGACGAGGAGCGCGGGAGCGGTCATGAAGCGGTACGGACGCACGCGCGCGGCGCTCGCGGCGCTCTCGGCCGTGGCGCTCTGCACGGCCCTCGCCGTCCCGTCCGTCCCGTCCGTCCCGCCCGCGTCGGCGGTGCCTCCACCGCCCGGCACCGGCACCGGCAGCGCCCCCGAGCCCCCCGGGTGCAGACGGACCCTCGTCGGAGTGGCCCACCCCGACGACGACCTCTTCTTCATCAACCCGGAGATCATGCGGACCGTCCGGGCCGGATGCTTCGTCTCCACGGTCTACCTCACGGCGGGGGACGGAGGGGAAGAAGTCCCGCACGAGGCGAAGAACTATGCGATGAACAGGGAGAACGGCATCCGCAAGGCGTACGCGGAGATGGCCGGCGCCCCCGGCCTCTGGCAGCGGGACGACGTGCGCGCCGGCGGCCGGCTCGTGCGCTCGTTCCGGCTCTTCGGCGGGGGGAACCGTCCCGACCTGCGGCTCACCTTCCTCGACCTCCACGACGGGAAGCCCCGTGGACAGGAACCGGAGAGCCTTCTGCGGCTGTTCGAGGGAACCAAGAGGTCGATCACACCGCTCCGAGGAAGGCCCGCGTACACCGAGAAGCAGCTGTTGTCCGTGCTGGCCGCACTGACCAGAGGGGCCCGGGCGGAGCGGATACTGACGCTGGACCCCGACAGCGCCTCGTTCACGACCGGGGTCGACGGACGGGTGGACCACAGCGATCACGGCATCACGGCACGGTACTTCCGGGAGACCGCCTACCGGACGGGCCTTCCGTCGGCCTTCTACCTCGGGTACACGGTGTTCCCCCTCCCGGGCAACCTCTCCCCGGCCCAGGCGGCCGGGAAGGAAGCGGTCGTCCGGTGGTACATGGCGCACAGCCGATGCCCGCGGGAAAGTGTCTGCACCGTCAGCGGCCCCTACGCGGGAGTGCTTTCCCACCCCTACCGCCGCTGGGTGGACAGGCAGTACCGGCGGACCCACAGGAAACCGGGGCCGGGCGAGATCCTCGGGACCATCGGCAGGGTGACGGAGTCCGGAGGACCGCACCCGGAGCAGTGCCTCGGCGCGGACGCGCAGGAAGGCCCGCCGAAGCCCGCGACGGTCGCCATCCTCCCGTGCGACGGCTCCGCCGGACAGAAGTGGCAGGTGAGGGCCGACGGGTCCATCAGGAGCCTGCTGAAGGGGGACCGCTGCCTGGCGGCAGTGGCCGGCCGCGCCGTGCTGAGGCCGTGCCGGCCGTCGGAAGCGGAGCAGAAGTGGAAACCCGTGGCATGGCACGGCGCCGACCGGAGGACGCCCTCCTGGAAGCTCATGGGCGCCGGGAACGCATGTCTTTACCAGAACGACCGCTCGTTCGCCCGATGGAACCGGAACGGACAGCCAAGTCCCCGTCTCGACCTGGTCAACTGCGACCGGCCGGTTCAGCCGGAGCTGCTCTGGAACTGGACCTGACGCCCCCCGGGGCGCCCCCGGCCCGCACCGGCGGCGCCCACACCGGGCCGGGGTTCGGCGTCGACCCGCCGGGCCCACTGCCTCGCCACCGGCCGCCCCGTCGTACCCCGGGTCCCGTTCGGCCTGGCGAAGGGCCTGACCGTGGTGGTCGTACCGCGACCGGCTGCCTCACGTTCCCGCTGTGGGCCCTCGGCTCATTCGGTCGTGTGTGCGCTGCCTTCGTGCTCTGGGGAGGGCCGGGCCTCACCGCGTACCGTGGCCGGCACGGAGGCCGCAGGCCGGCCCGCTGCCGTGGCAGGCGGGCTGTCAGGGACCAGAGGTGTGGAGGGCAGCGCGGTGAGCGATACGCCGGACAGGTGGACCACGGTGGTTCATGACCAGGAGGTCGGGCTGCCGTCCACGATCGAGGACGTCCGCGCCGCGCTTCCCCCAGCACAGCGCGCGTCCTTCGACGTGGAGATCGGCACCACCTCGGGCCCGGAACTCCCGCTCCGCCTGGCGATGTGGGCCCTGCGTACGGTTCCGGGCGCGGTGGAGGAGATGGACGGCCAGGTGGACCGGCTGCGCGCCGGTGACTACACCGGCGTCACCTTTCCCGACGACGGCCGGACCGTCTGACCCATGGCCTACCGCATCGCCTACGCCGCCCAGGCCGACACCGCCCGCCGCAGGCTTCCTGCCCAGCGCCGCGGCGTCCTGGACAAAGCCATGAAGGCCACGATCGGGAACAACCCGTACGGTCACGGCTCGGTGGAGGCCAAACCCGGCGAACGTGACTACCGCGAGGCCACCCTTGCCGGCGCGGACGCGATCGTCGTCCACTACGTCAGCACCCCCGACGTCCTCACCGTCACCGCCGTCAAACTCATCACCTTCTGAACAGCCTGCCTGCCCGCCTGCCCGCCGAGTGCGCTGCGCCACCGTTCTCCCCCGGGCGCCACGGGAGTGGCGTCACGGCGGCGCGCGGCGGTCCCTTCCGGTTCCGGAGGCCGTCGGTGATGGGCCGGCAGGGGTGACCTCGGGGCCGGTCAGGGTTTCGTCGGCGCGCCGGGCCGGGAAGCGGCGCGGGGGCTTATAGCAATACCCCCGTGCCTTCTGTCCTCTTTGTCGTGACCGTCGATGGCAGCGGGCCGCTGTCCGGGGCCGCATGGCAGCGCTGATCCTCTGCCACTTCCTGCTCGCCGCCTGCGCGGGACCACTCGTCGGCCGGTTCGGCCCCCGGGCCTTCGTCGTGCTGGCGCTGCCGCCCGCCGCCACCGTGGCATGGGCCGCCGCCCACTGGGGCCGGGCCGCGTCCGGCGGGTCGGTGCGGTGGTCGCTGGCGTGGCTCCCGGACTACGGGGTCCGGCTCGCGCTGCGCCTGGACGCGCTGTCCCTGCTGATGGTGCTCCTCGCGGCCGGGGTGGGCGCGCTGGTGCTGCTGTACTGCGTACGGTACTTCGCCGACGGCACCCCGCTGCTGGGGCGGTTCGCGGGCAATCTGCTGGCGTTCGCCGGGGCCATGCTGGGACTGGTCCTCGCCGACGACCTCGTCCTGCTCTACGTGTTCTGGGAGCTGACCACGGTCTTCTCCTACCTGCTGATCGGCCACGGCAGCGAGCACAAGCAGAACCGCCGCTCGGCGCTCCAGGCGCTGACCGTGACCACCTTCGGCGGACTGGCGATGCTCGTCGGCTTCCTGATGCTGGGGAACGCGGCGGGCACCTACCGGATCTCCGCCCTGGTCGCCGACCCGCCCGCGCCCTCCACGACCGTGTCGGTGGCCGTGGTGCTGGTCCTGCTGGGAGCACTGTCGAAGTCCGCGATCTGGCCGTTCAGCCTCTGGCTGCCCAACGCGATGGCCGCGCCCACACCGGTGAGCGCCTACCTGCACGCCGCCGCCATGGTGAAGGCGGGCGTCTACCTCGTCGCCCGGCTGGCCCCCGCGTTCGCCGACACCCCGCCGTGGCGTCCCCTGCTGCTGGTCCTCGGCGCGCTGACCATGGTGCTGGGCGGCTGGCGGGCGCTACGGCTCAACGACCTGAAACTCGTCCTCGCCTACGGCACCGTCAGCCAGCTCGGTTTCCTCACCGTGCTGGCCGGGGCCGGTCACCGCGACACCGCGCTGGCCGCCGGGGCGATGATCCTCGCCCACGCCCTCTTCAAGGCACCGCTCTTCCTGGTCACCGGGATCGTCGACCACGCCACCGGCAGCCGTGACCTGCGTGAACTCTCCGGCGTGGGACGGGCGCTGCCCCTGGTCGCCGTGGTCGCCACCCTCGCCGGGGCGTCGATGGCGGGCCTGCCGCCGCTGCTCGGCTTCGCCGCCAAGGAGGCGGCGTTCACCGCGCTGGAGCAGGGGAGCGCGGCCGAGCGGTGGACACTGGGCGTCTGCGTCGCCGGGTCCGCGCTGACCACCGCGTACACCCTGCGGTTCCTGTGGGGGGCGTTCGCCCGCAAACCCGGCCTCGCGGACACCCCCGCACGCCGCGTCGGCCCGGCGTTCCTCGGCCCGCCCGCGGTGCTCGCGGCGGGCTGTGTGCTGCTGGGCCCCGGCGTGGGGTGGCTGAACGGGCTGCTGGGGGCGTACGCCGACGTCTTCCCGGCCCCCGCGCACCCGTACAGCCTCTCGCTCCGGCACGGACCCGGCATCGCGCTGCTGCTCTCGGGAGCCGCGTGGGCGGGCGGACTCGCGCTCTTCCTGGCGCGCGGCCCGGTGGTACGGCTGTCCCGGCGGGTGGCGTGGCCGACCGCCGACCGGATCTTCGGCCTGGGGCTGCTGGGACTGGAGCGGCTCGCGCTCCAGGTGACCGGTTTCTTCCAGCGCGGGTCGCTCCCCGTCTACCTGGCCACCGTCCTGCTGGTGCTGCTCGCCGGGCAGCTCACCGTGCTGTGCGTGGACCGGCCGTGGCGCGGCGCCGCCCCGCCCCGGCTGTGGGACTCGCCCACCCAGGGCGCGATCGCCCTGCTGACCTGCCTGGCGGCGCTGCTCTGCCTCCAGGTGCACCGCCGGATGAAGGCCGTGGTGATGGCGGGGCTGACCGGATACGGCACGGCCCTGCTCTTCGTGGTGCAGGGCGCACCCGATCTGGCGCTCACCCAGTTCTGTGTCGAGACGGTCTCGCTCCTGGTGTTCGTGCTGGTCATGCGCCGGATGCCGGTGTACTTCCAGGAGACCATCAGCCGCTGGCGGCTGATGGTCCGGGTGCCGCTGGCGCTGGCCGCGGCGGCGACCGTCTCGGTCGTGCTGTGGGTGGTGGCCGCGGCCCGGCGCGCCGACCCGGCGGGCCGGGCGCTGGTGTACGAGACCGCCCACCACGGGGTGAAGGACGTGGTGGCGACGACCCTCGTGGAGTACCGGGCCTGGGACACCCTCGGCGAGTCGGCCGTCCTCGCCGTCGCCGCCGTGGGCGTGACCAGCCTGATCTACTTCCACCGCCGGACCGGCTCCCCGGACGACTTCGCGTACGGGACCGCCCACCCGGCCGCCTCGGTGCCCGGCCCGCAGGCCGGGCGCACCGCCTGGTCGTTCGGGTCCGGCACGGTCACCCCCGTACCCGCCCCCGAAGACAACGCGCCCGAGCGCACCTGGCTCGCCGCCGGCCGCACCCTCGCCCCCGAGTACCGCTCGGTGGTCTTCGAGGTGGTGGCCCGGCTGGTCTTCCACCCCATCCTCGTCCTCTCCGTCTACCTGCTGTTCTGCGCGGAGAACCTGCCGGGCGGCGGCTTCGTCGGCGGCCTGGTCGCGGGCGTGGCGATGACGGTGCGCTACCTCGCGGGCGGCCGGTACGAACTGGGCGAGGCCGCCCCCGGCCACCCCGGCCTCTTCACCGGGCTCGGCCTCTTCCTCTCCACGGGGGTGGCGCTGCTCGGGCTCGTCGACGGGACCGTGCTGCACGCCCTCTCGTACGAGGGACACTGGCCGGTCTTCGGCGACTTCCGCCTCGGCACGCCCCTCGTCTTCGACGCGGGGGTGTACCTGCTGGTGCTCGGCGTGGTGCTGGACATCGTGCGGGCGCTCGGCGCCCGGGTGGACCGCCAGATCGAGCGGGAGGCGGCGGCCCGCGAGGTTGCCGGGCGGGGGGCGGGCCGGTGACCGTCAGCCTCAGCCTGCTGGTGACCGCCGGGGTGCTGTGCGCCGTGGGCGGGGTGCTGCTGCTGATGCGGGCGCTCAGCCGGGTCCTGATCGGCGCGGTGGTCCTGGGCAACGGCATCAACCTGCTGATGCTGAGCGCGGGCGGCGCCGCCGGGCTCGCGCCGCTGCTCCACCCGGGCGTCGAGCTGTCCCGGGTGACCGATCCGCTGCCCCAGGCGATCGCGCTCACCGCCGTCGTCATCACCCTCGCCACCACGGCGTTCCTGCTGGCGATGGCGTACCGCAGCCAGCGCGTCAGCGGCACGGACGAGGTCCAGGACGACATCGAGGACCGCAGGGTCGCGCTGCGCGCCGAGGTCCAGGAGCAGCGGGCCGCCCTGCGCGAACGCCACGGACCCCGCGGGCGCGGGCCCGAGGGGGACCGGAGCGCGTACCGCTTCGAACGCCGGAGGCTGCGCGCGGTGCTCCGCGAGGACCGCGCCCTCCAGGCACGGGCCCGTGACGCGTCGGGCGACCTGTGGAACGACATCCTGGGGGAGGACCCGGAGGACCGCGAGAACCCGTGGGACCCGTGGGACCCGTGGGACCGCGACGGCCCGGGCGCCGGGTCGGGCGGGTCCGGCGGAGGTCACGGGGGTACCGGCGCCGGCTCCGGTCGAGGTCCCGGCGGTGGTGCCGGTTCCGGTGGGCGGGACGGACGGCCCCACCCCGAGGAAGGCCCCGGATGAACGCTCTCGTACCGCTGCCCGTGCTGCTGCCCCTCCTGGCGACCGGCTTCGGACTGGCCCTGGGCACCCGCTTCCCGCGCGGTCAGCGGGTCGTCAGCGTGGTCGTGCTCTCCGCCGTCCTGGCGCTGTCGGTGACCCTGCTGATCGCCGCCGACACCCGGGGCCCGCTCGCCGTCCACCTCGGGGACTTCGCGCCGCCGCTCGGGATCACCCTGGTCGCGGACCGGCTCTCCGGGCTGATGCTGACCGTGTCGTCGGCGGTGACCCTGTGCGTACTGGTCTACTCCCTCGGGCAGGGCATGGCCGACCGGGACGACCGCACCCCGCTCGCCGTCTTCCACCCGGCCTATCTGGTCCTGGTCTCCGGGGTGTCCTGCATCTTCCTCGCCGGCGACCTGGTCAACCTCTACGTCGGCTTCGAGATCATGCTGGTGTCGAGCTTCGTCCTGCTGACGCTCGGCGGCACGGCGTCCCGCCTGCGGGCCGGTTCCACCTACGTCGTCGTCTCCCTGATCTCGTCCATGGTGTTCTTCACCGCCGTCGCCCTGACCTACGCGGCGGCGGGCACCGTCAACCTCGCCCAGCTCGCGGTGCGGCTGGCGGAACTCCCCCTCGGGGTGCGGACCCTCCTGGAGGCCACGCTGCTGACGGTGTTCGCGGTGAAGGCGGCCGTGTTCCCGCTGGCGGCCTGGCTGCCCGACTCGTACCCCACCGCGCCCGCCCCGGTCACGGCCGTCTTCGCCGGGCTGCTCACCAAGGTCGGCGTGTACTGCATGCTCCGCACGGAGACCCTGCTCTTCCCCGGCAACCGGCTGGGGCACCTGCTGATGGCCGCCGCCTTCGCCTCGCTGCTGATCGGGGTGCTCGGCGCGGTGGCCCAGACCGATCTCAAGCGGGTGCTGTCCTTCGTCCTGATCAGCCACATCGGCTACATGGTCTTCGGCATCGGCCTCGGTTCCCGCGCCGGGATCGGCGGCGCGATCGTCTACGTCGTCCATCACATCACCGTGCAGACCGCCCTCTTCCTGGTCGCCGGGCTGATCGAGCGGCGCGCCGGGACCACGGAACTGACCCGGGTCGGCGGTTTGGCGCGGGCCGCCCCGGCGCTCGCCGTGCTCTTCTTCCTCCCCGCGCTGAACCTGGCCGGAATCCCGCCGATGTCGGGCTTCATCGGGAAGCTGCAACTGCTGCGGGCCGGCGTCGCCGAAGCCGACGGCTGGTCGTACACCCTGGTCGCCGCGGCCTCCCTCACCAGCCTGATCACGCTGTACGTCATGGCCAAGGTCTGGAACCTCGCCTTCTGGCGGACCGCGCCACCGGACCGGCCCGCGCGCGGCACGGTCCTGGAGGAGCGGGACAGCCACGACGACTGCGGCGACGGCTCCGCGGACATGGACCCGGAGGGCGGTCGGCGCACCGGCCCGTCCCCGGGGCGTACCGGCCCGTCCCGGGGGCGGCCCGCCGGACAGGCCGTGACCGCCACCCTCTTCGGCGGGACCATCACGACCACCACCGACCGGCTGCCGCCCACCATGACCGGGGCGACGGCGGCCCTGGTGCTGCTCTCGCTCGCGTACACGGTGCTGGGCGGTCCGTTCACCTCGCTCACCGACCGGGCGGCATCCGAACTCCTGGAACGTTCCCCCTACATCGAGGCGGTGCTCGGCCGGTGACGCCCCCATGATCTCCCTGAAGTTCCGCGATCCGGACCTGCCGCCGTACAGCTGTGCGGTGGTGGGCCGCAGGCGCCGGGTACTGGATCTGCCGCTGATCGCCTGGCTCACCGTCATCTGGACCCTGCTGTGGGGTACTGCGAGCTGGGCCAATGTCGTCAACGGGGTCGTGGTGGCCGTGGTCCTGTGCCTGGCCTTCCCGCTGCCGGCGGTCGATCTCCGGCTCCGGCTCCACCCGCTGGGCATCGCACGGCTGGTGGTCCATCTGCTCCGGGACATGTACACCTCCGGGGTGAAGGTGGCCCGGCAGATGTTCGACAGCAGGCCCTACCGGGCGGCCGTGCTCGCGGTACCGCTGCGCTGCCGCAGCGACCTGATGCTCACCGCGACGGCGGTCGCCGTCTCCAACGTCCCCGACGGTTCGGTGGTGGAGGTGCGCCGCGCCAACGCCACCCTCTTCGTCCACATCCTGGAGGCCGACGACCCGGCCGCGGCGGACCGCGCCCGGCGGTCGGTGTGGCGGATGGAGGAGCTGACCGTACGCGCCTTCGGCGACCGTGACGAGATCGCCCGCGTCCGCCGGGAACCGCCCCCCGGGGAGAGCGGACGGTGAGGACGGCCCGGGCCGTGGACGAGGCGCTGCTGACGGCCGCCGCGGTGATGATCCTCGTCGCCGGGGCGCTGGTGGTCTACCGGCTCTGGCGGGGCCCCTCGATGCTGGACCGGGCGATGGCCCTCGACGTCCTCGCCGCGCTCATGGTCGCGGGGATCGGGGTGCGGTCCGCCGTGGCCCGGGACGCCCACTACTTTCCGATCATGCTGGTGGTGGCCTTCCTCGGGTTCACCGGCTCGGTCGGCATCGCCCGCTTCATCGCGGTCCGCGACCGCGTGCCGGACAGCCCGGGACCCCGTACCGGAGCCGGGACCGGGACCGGGACCGGTACGGGGTCCCGGGCGGGGGAGGAGGGCGGGTGAGCGGCTGGGCGCAGACGGCCGACACCACCGGCGCGGTCCTGCTCTTCCTCGGCGCGGCCGTCAGCCTGCTGGGCGCGATCGGCATGCTGCGGCTGCCCGACGTGCTCTCCCGCGGCCATGCCGCGACCAACCCCCAGTCGCTCGGCATGCTGCTGGTCCTCTTCGGGGTCGCGCTGAGGCTCCGCAGCGGCATCGACCTCGGCACGCTCGGGCTCATCGGCTTCTTCCAGCTGCTGACCGGCCCGGTCGCCGCCCACCTGGTGGCCCGGGTGGCGTACCGCACCGGCCACGTCGGGCGGGAGGGGCTGCTCTTCGACGAGCTGGACGAGCAGCTCAGCGGCAGTCCCGAGGGGGACGGCCCGCACCCCCCGGGACCGCCTCCCCGGGAGCGGTGAGACGGCCACGGCCACGGTCACGGGGGTGTACGGGGGTGTACGGGGCGGATCGGGAATAGCTGTTCGGGGTCCCGGGTTGTAGGGTTCGGATTCAGTTTAAAGTTCAACCAATCTGGGATCTGAGGTGGGCAGGATGCAGTTCGGGATCTTCTCGGTGGGCGATGTCACGACCGACCCGACGAACGGCCGGACGCCGGGCGAGCACGAGCGGATCAAGGCCATGGTCGCCATCGCGCTCAAGGCCGAAGAGGTCGGACTCGACGTCTTCGCGACCGGCGAGCACCACAACACACCGTTCGTGCCGTCGTCCCCCACCACGATGCTGGGCCACATCGCCGCCCGTACCGAACGCATCACGCTGTCCACGTCCACGACCCTGATCACCACCAACGACCCGGTGAAGATCGCCGAGGACTACGCCATGCTCCAGCACCTCGCCGACGGCCGCGTCGACCTGATGATGGGCCGTGGCAACACCGGACCCGTCTACCCGTGGTTCGGCCAGGACATCCGCCAGGGCATACCGCTCGCCGTCGAGAACTACGCGCTGCTGCACAAGCTGTGGCAGGAGGACGTCGTCGACTGGGCGGGCAGGTTCCGTACGCCCCTCGAAGGCTTCACCTCCACCCCGCGCCCGCTGGACGGCGTGCCGCCGTTCGTCTGGCACGGCTCCATCCGCTCCCCCGAGATCGCCGAACAGGCCGCCTACTACGGGGACGGCTTCTTCGCCAACCACATCTTCTGGCCCAAGGAGCACTTCCAGAAGCTGATCGACCTCTACCGGCGGCGCTACGCCCACTACGGACACGGCACCCCCGAACAGGCCGTCGTCGGCCTCGGCGGCCAGGTGTTCCTGCGGAAGAACTCGCAGGACGCGGTACGGGAGTTCCGCCCGTACTTCGACAACGCGCCCGTCTACGGCCACGGGCCCTCGCTGGAGGAGTTCAGCGAGCAGACCCCGCTCACCGTCGGCAGCCCCCAGGAGGTCATCGAGAAGACCCTCACCTTCCGTGAGACCTTCGGCGACTACCAGCGCCAGCTGTTCCTGGTCGACCACGCCGGGCTTCCCCTGAAGACCGTCCTGGAACAGCTCGACCTGCTCGGCGAAGAGGTCGTCCCCGTCCTGCGGAAGGAATTCGCCCGGCTCCGCCCGGCCGGAGTACCCGCCGCGCCGCCCACCCACCCCGCCGTCCTGCGGAAGGAGAGCTGACCCCCATGGCACACACCCCCGCCCCGCTGAAGCTCGTCGCCGTGACGGCCGGTCTCGGCCGGCCGTCCTCGACCCGGCTCCTCACCGACCGGCTCACCGAGGCCACCCGACGGCACCTGGGCGCCACGACGGACCCCGGAACACCCCTCGCCGCGACACCCCTGGCCGAGGTGGGCGCCGTCGGACCGCGCGCCGTCGAACTACGTGTCGTCGAACTGCGCGACCTCGCGGTCGACATCGCCCACCACCTCGTCACCGGCTTCCCGCCGCCCGCGCTGCGCGAGGCCCTCGACGCGGTGACGGAGGCCGACGGCGTCATCGCGGTCAGCCCCGTGTTCACCGCCTCCTACAGCGGCCTGTTCAAGTCCTTCGTCGACCTGATCGACCCCGACGCGCTCACCGGCACCCCGGTGCTGATCGCCGCCACCGGCGGCACGGCCCGCCACTCACTGGTGCTGGAGCACGCCATGCGGCCCCTCTTCTCGTACCTGCGGGCCGTGGTCGTCCCGACCGCGGTGTTCGCGGCGACCGAGGACTGGGGCGGCACCGAGGGCCCGGCGGCCCGTGTCGACCGGGCGGCGGGAGAACTGGCCGCGCTGATGACCGGCCGCGCCGCGCTCCGGCTCCCCGGACAGCAGCCGGAGGTCGTCCCGTTCGCGGAACAGCTCGCGGCGCTCCGTACCGGCTGACCCGACGAGGCGTCTCATCACGATCCGCGCCAACTCGCATACAGTGAGTGACATCACCGTGCGTGGCCGATCAGGTCGGGCAACCGGTGCCGCCGGCCGAGCGGTCCGGCGTACCCGCAAGGAACGGAGCAGAGTTCGTGATCTCTCTCAGCAGGGGCCTCATCCGTACGGCGGCCGTCACGACGGCGTCGCTGACCTGTGTCGGCGCGTTCGCGTCGACGGTCGCCGCAGCGCCCGCAAGCACCGGTGGGGCGGGCGGCCGGCTGGCGTCCGGGGTGTGCCTGGACGTCGGCAACACCCGCGCCAACGACGCCAAGGTGAGGATCTGGGAGTGCCTCGACCACCCCAACCAGGAGTTCGTCATCGACGCCGGACGCGTCAAGGTCGCCGACACCGTGGGCACGGCCAAGGAGATGTGCCTGGACACGGGCAACACCCGCAACAACGGTGACAGGGTGAGGATCTGGGAGTGTCTGCGCAGCTCGGGCGGGGTCGCCAACCAGAGCTGGGTGGTGCGCGGCGGAGCGCTGGTGGTCGAGAACACGATCGGCGCCGGACGCGAGATGTGCGCGGACGTCGGCAACACCCGCCGCAACGGTGACAGCGTCACCCTCTACCAGTGCGCCTCCACCAACACCAACCAGAAGTTCGTCGTCCAGCGCGGCTACATCAAGGTCAAGGACACGCTCTGAGATGACCCACCGCCTGCCCTCCACCCGAAGGCGTGAAGGGCAGGCCGGTCCGGGGGGTGGGCCGGGGCCGGCCCGGGGGCGCCGCGTTCGCGTTCGTCGCGCGGGCCCCGGAGCCGGAGCCCGGGAGGCTGACCGGGGCCGGGTCAGGGTCTGAGCACGATCTTCCCGGCGAGCCGTCCGGCTTCGCTGTCGGCCTGGGCACGGGCCGCCACCACCCGCAGCCGCACCTGCCCGGGCCCGGGCCGCGGCAGCTCGACCTCGGTCGGCCGCAGGACCTCCGGCCCGCCGAACTCCTCGAACACGATGGCCTTCATGACCGTCTCCCTCTCCTGGCACCGACCGGACCACAGGGCCGCCGACCGCACGACCCCGGGCCCGCGACTTCCCCGTCGACCCGCCACGCTAGTGCTGTGACCGGAAAGGTTCACCGGCCCTCGACGCCCGGCACGGCGCCTCGCCGCGTTGTCGGACCACGCAAGTACGTCCAGTACAAGCCGTGACCCTCCGCCTTGCGATGCGCTCGGCATCCGAAGGATCAAGGCAAGAGCCGAGACGAAGTGAGCGCAGCGAACGCAGTCGCACCGGACGCCGCGGGCCTACCGGCAAACCTTTCCGGTCACAGCACCAGGCCGAACCCGCGCCCCCGCCCCTCGGCACACCCCGGACGAACCGCTCCGACACCCGAACGCGCGCCGGTGCCCCCTCTCACCGCGCCAGGTGATCTGATCCCCGGTCCGGCGGCCCGGGGCGACGTGGAACCCCGGCGACCCGGCGTTCACGCCTCGGGGCGCCGCGCGGTGACCGTGTAGTAGTCGAGGGTTCCTTCGTGGAAGGCCCGCAGGAAGTTGCGGGGCCAGGTGGACGGTTCCCACATGCCCGCCAGCCAGCGGTCCCAGCCGGGCCACACCGATGCTCCGATCGAGGTGACCCGCACATCGGCCAGGCCGGCCCGTTCGAGGCCGCCGACCAGGGAGGGGACGGTGTGCGCGACGTCCAGGCCGTCGGCGAAGGTGTCGAGCAGTTCGGCCAGGCGCCCGGCCGCGGCCGGATCGGTGCCGGGGACGAAGAAGCCGGCGATGACGGCGCGGCCACCGGGCCGCAGGACGCGGGCGGTCTGGTGGGCGAACGCGTCGAGGTCACGGAAGTGCTGGGCGGCTTCGATGCTGTACAGGCAGTCGAACCCGCCCTCGCCGAACGGCATGTCCTCGGCCGCGCCGCGCACAAAACGCAGCCGCTCGGGACGGCGGGCCAGCAGGCCGGTGTTGGCCCGCCCGGCGCGTTCGAGCTGCTGCGGATGGATGTCCATGCCGGTGACGTGCGCGAAGCCGTACTCCTCGATCGCCAGCGCGGCGCCGGCCCCCAGGCCGCAGCCGGCCTCCAGGGCCCGCAGTCCGCCGGTCGGCGCCAGGGTACCGAGCACGTGGCGGTACAGGGCCCGCTGACTGCTGATCCGGTCGTGCCCGGTCAGCGGGCGGTCGAGGTCGATGCCCTGCCAGTAGCCGAAGTTGATGAACCCCCCGCCGAACAGCGGCTTCGAACCGAGATCGGCCGGACCGTACGCTTCCCGGACCTCGGGCGGGATCGGGTCCTTCGCCGCGTCGGAACATTGCGTCATCTGCGCCACCTCCGTGGTGAAGAGCGTTCCCCCGCCCGGCGGACCGCGCACTCCGGGCAGGGACGGTGCCGTCGAGGTCGGGCCGGGCCAGGTCGCCCAGGTCAGGCCGGGTCAGGTCAGGTCGGCCGGGTCAGGCGAGTTCCGCCGCCAGCAGTGCGGCGGTCCGGGCGATCAGGGGGTGGTCGCCCGGTGCGTCCCGCTGCCGCTTGGTCGTCAGGACGGACAGTACGACCGGAGTCCGGTCCTCGGTCCAGGCGATGCCCACGTCGTTGTTGGTCCCGTACTGCCCGCCCCCGGTCTTGTCCGCGAGGGCCCACCCGGCGGGGAGCCCCTTGCGGAAACGCTCCGTGCTGGTGGTGTTGGCCAGCATCCAGCCCGTCAGCAGGTCCCTGTCCCCGGGGGCGAGGAGGTTCCCGAGAACGAGACCCTCGTACGTCCGCCCGATGGCGGCGGGAGTGGTCGTGTCGGTCTCGCGCCCCGGCTCGGCCGTGTTCAACTCGGGCTCCCACCGGTCGAGCCGGGTCGTCCGGTCCCCGGTGGAGCGGCAGAAGCGGGTGACGGCGGCCGGTCCCCCCAGCTCGCGCAGGAGCAGGTTCGCCGCGGTGTTGTCGCTGTAGCTGATCGTGGCGGAACACAGCGCGGCCACGGTCATGCCGTGGGCGAGGTTGCCGGCGTCCCCCGTGACGGGGGAGTGGCCGGCCTTCTCCACGTCGTCGGCGGTGTACCGGACGACCCGGGCGAGGAACGTGCCGTCGTGGTCCAGGTCCCGCAGAACGGCCGCGGCGGCGAGCGTCTTGAACACCGAGCACATCGGGAAGGGTTCGTCCGCCCGGTACCGCACCGTCTCGCCCGTGACGGTGTTGCGGGCGAACACCCCCAGCCGGGCATCGTGCTTGCGCTCCAGCTCACGCAAGTGCCGGACGATCCCCGACCGGCCGGGAGCCTGCGCCCGGGGCCCGGCGTCCACGGGCGCGGCCACCGCGCTCCCCGCGCCGACGGCCAGCGCCGTGCCGACGCCGAAGGCGAGCACCGTGCGACGGGTGGGGCGTCCTCCTGAACTCACGCTCATCATGATGCTGCTGCCTCTCTCTGCCTCTCTCTGCCTCTCCGCGGTCATGACACCGGTCAGGACGCCCCACCCGTTCCACCGGTTCCCCACGTTCCCACCCGTTCCACCGGTCCTCCCCGTCATCCTTCCTCGCCCAGCGCGGCCTTCAGCTCGGCCCGCCGCCGTATCCCCAGCTTGCGGTAGCTGTGCGTGAGGTGGGTCTCCACCGTGCGGCGTGCCAGGTGCAGGAGCGCCGATATCTCCGCGTTCGTACGCCCCTCCGCGGCCAGCCGGGCGATCCGGTGCTCGCTGCCGGTCAGCGCGTCCCTGCCGGTGCGGGCCGCGGCCCGCCGGCCGCCGCTCTTGCGCAGCGCCGCCTCGGCGAGCGCCAGCAGCCGCAGCGCGCCGAGGCCTTCGGCACGTTCGGCGGCTTCCCGCAGGCCCTTCCGGGCGTGGGCCGCGTTACCGGCGGCGGCCGACTGGCGGCTCAGCGAGATCAACGCCGACACCAGCTCCGTACCGGTCGGCGCGGTGCGCAGCAGCCGTACCGCGTCCTCGGCCAGTTCCAGTCCGCGCCGGCCACCGGTCGCGGCGGCGAGGACGCCCAGGGCGCGGCCCACCGTGCGCGGGGTGCCCCAGACGCGGGCCAGTTCCAGTTCGCGTTCCGCGAGCGCGAGCGCCTCTCGGGGGAGGCCGAGCGCGAGCCGGCACTCCGCGGCGGCCGACCGCCACGGGGTGACCAGCGGGCCGACCACCTCGTGGGCCGACTGGCGGCGACCGCACTCCAGGAAGTCGTGCAGCGCCCCGGCCGGATCACCGGCGGCCAGCCGCTGGGCGCCCCGGGCATACAGGAACCGGTGCACCTCCCAGGAGTCCGGCGCCTCCCGCAGGTCGAAACCCGCCGCGAGCGCGGCGGCCTCCGGGCCGCGACCGGTCTCCACCAGCGCGATCAACACGTGGGCCCGCGCGTCACGGGGGCCGCCGCCCCCCACCGGCGGGACCGGGGCGGCCAGCAGCGACGCGTAGTCGGCGCGGGCGGCGGCCGTGCCGGCGCGGATGTCGAGGAGCATCTGGCGCATCGGGTCCAGCAGGCCGGGACGCTGGTGGGCCAGCGCGCGTTCGGCCAGCCGCTCGGCCTCGTCGAGCTCGTCGGCCCACTGGGCGAGGGCGGCGGCCGTGCCCACCAGGAACGGATAGGTGAGCGGGTCGGCCGGTCCGGCGAGCAGCGCGCGGACGCGGTCCGTCGCTTCACGGGCCGAGAGCAGACCGGCGGCGGCGGCGTGCCGCACCAGCAGCGCGCGGCCCGCCGCACCGACCCGTTCGGGGGAGTGCCGGGCCGTGTGCGACAGCCGCTGGTACACCTCCTGCCGCACCTCCCCGTCGTGGTCGGCGAGGAGCGCGGACGCGGTCCACAGGGCGGGGACCAGATCGGGGCGGTCGCCGAGTTCCCCGCCGACCGCGCGCAGCAGCTCGACCGCCGTCCGGGTGCGACCCCGGCCGGTGAGCGCGGTGCTGAGGGCGAGGGCCGCCCGGACCCGGTCCTGCGGCGCGCCGCGCAGCCGCAGCGCCTCGGTGAGGCGGGGTATCCCGGCGGAGTCGTGCCGTCCCGCGTACTCCAGCGAGCCGAGTTCGGTCAGCAGGCGCTGCCGGAGGCCTTCGGACAGCGGTTCGTCCAGGGCCCGGCGCAGGAACGCGACCGTGTCCCCGGCGCGGCCCTCGTGCAGCGCCGCCGTCGCCGCGTCCTGGAGCAGCAACGGCGCCCACGGCGCTCCGACGGGGTCCGCCGACAGCAACTGCCGTGCCACCGCGTCCGTGGCCGCGCCGCGCCGCAGCATCGCCTCGGCGGCGCCCCGGTGCGCCGCGCGCCGCCGGGCCGCCGGCACACAGGTGAGGACGGCGTCCCGCAGCAGCGGATGCGCGTAACGGGGGCGCCCGGTGGGCGAGGTCCGCAGCAGCCCGAGCCCGGTGGCCGCGGTGAGCCATCCGGCCACGCGGGCCAGATCGGTTCCGGAGAGGTCGGCGAGCAGCCCGGCCAGCTCCTCGGCGCGATCGAGCGAGTGGGCCGCGCGGGCCGCGCGGGCCTCACGGGCCGGGCGGTCCATGAGGGTGCGTGCCCGAGCGGTGCACCCGTCCCCGGCGAGGCCCCCGTCCCGCGGGCGGCTCCGCTCCCGGGCCCACCCTTCCTCCAGCACCGCCAGGGCGCGGGCCACCTCCGTCGTGGCCGGGCCGGCGCTCTCCAGCCACCAGGCGACGGCCTCCGGGTACGTCCCCGGATACAGCGCCGCCGACGTGTCCGGTACGGCGCTGTGGTCGCCCTTCGCGAGGTCGTCGAGGAGGGCCCGCAACAGCAGCGGGCTGCCCGCGCCGGCCCGTACGCAGTCCTCGACCCAGGCGTCGGCCGCCCCCGGGAACGCGTCCAGCACCCACCGCGCCGCCGCCGCCGGGGCGAGCGGGACGAGGGTGTGGGTGCGCACCAGGGCGGGGGCCAGGGTGTGGGCGAGGCCGCGCGTCGCCGGGTCGACGTCGTACTGGCTGCGCTCGGTGACCACCAGCAGGACCGGCAGCCGGTCCAGTTGCCGGGCGGACTCCACCAGCCAGCGGTGCGAGGCCGGGTCGGCCAGGTGGGCGTCGTCCACGGCGATCAGCAGCGGCCGTTTCCCGGCACAGGTGCGCAGCTTCCGCCACAGCCGTGCCGCGGTGGCCCGCTCGTCGCCGTCCACCGTGACATCGATGTCGTGCGGGAGCGGATCGAGGAGTTGCAGCACGGCGGCGAACGGGACCGTCGCGTCGGCCGGGGAGCAGCGGGCGCGCAGCACCCGCGTCCCCTGCTCGGCCGCGGCGTGCGCGGCGGCCTCCAGGACCGTGGTGCGGCCGGTTCCGGTGGCGCCGCGCAGCAGCACCAGCCGGCCCTTGCCGGACCGGGCCCGGGACGCCTCCCGCGCCAGCAGCGCCAGGGCGTGCCGGAGGTCAGGGGCCGGTCGGGACATGGCCTGCCTCCTTGAACGGACATGGAGCCGGCGGTGCCGGACCGGTGGCGTCGTGGTGGTCGTCCAGGATCTGGTGGCCGTCCACCGGAGCCCGTGGCCGTCCACCGGATCTCGTGGTGTGTGTCGTGGTGCTCCACGATTGTCCCGGTCCCGCGCGGCACGGGAGCGTGTTCCGGACATGCCGGTCATCGAATCGCCGGGCCTCTCGGCGCTGGCGGGCTCGTCAACGCCGGTGACGGGCTCGTGGACATGGGGGAACGGTTGCCCAGCACATTGCGGACCACGCACTCCGGTGCGGCCGACGCCCCGGCTACCGCCGGACGGATACCGGTGGTGGTGCACGCCCCGGACCCGATCTCCCGGGAGGGCGCGCTCAGCCAGCTCCGCCGCCACCCGGAGATCACCCTCCGCGAGGAGAGCGACACCGGGCCCGGCACGGTGGCCCTGCTCATCAGCGACACCCTCGACGACCTCA
Organism: Streptomyces sp. NPDC051567; assembly: GCF_044454165.1. NCBI lineage: Bacteria > Bacillati > Actinomycetota > Actinomycetes > Kitasatosporales > Streptomycetaceae > Streptomyces > Streptomyces sp. NPDC051567. The sequence goes on from NZ_JBITDK010000006.1 coordinate 136,311, forward strand.
CCCTCACCCGGCTGCGCCGACTGGTGCGCAGCGAGGGCGCCCGGGCCGTGCTGGTGGTGACGCTGCTACGGGGGAACGAGCTGCTCGACGCCATCGAATGCGGGGTGGGCGCGATCGTGTGGCGGCACGAGGCCACCGAACACAAACTGGTGCAGGCCGTGCTCGCCTCCGCGCGCGGGGACGGCGACCTCCCCGCCGATCTGCTGGGACGGCTCATCGACCAGGTGGGGACCCTGCACCGCAGCGCCACCGGCGGCGCCGGCACCCCCGCCCAGGGGCTGACCCAGCGCGAGGTGGACGTGTTGCGGCTGGTGGCCGAGGGCCTGGACACCGGTGAGATCGCCGGCAAGCTCTCCTACTCCGAACGCACCGTCAAGAACGTGATGCACGGGCTGACCACCCGGCTCCACCTGCGCAACCGGGCGCACGCCGTGGCCCATGCCTTGCGGGAAGGCTACATCTGACCGGACGGGCACCGTCACCGTCACCGGGGGCAGCGCGGTCTGCCCCGGCGGGACTGTGGACGGCGCGCCGCGGCGAGGCAGGATGACGGACGACCGCGGGACGACGACGGACGACCGCTGGGCGACCGCGGGACGGCATGACGACCGCAGGCGCCGAGAAGCCGGTCGCGGGTCAGAAGCCGGTCGCGGGTCCCAGGGAGTGAGCACGGAAGTGATCCACGAAGTGGACCAGGTGGTGAAGGGACTGCTCAGCGGCGGTGCGCTGGCCGGGTCGGGCATAGACGTCTCCTTCGAGGCCCCGACCCGCGACTGGGCGGCCCGCCGCAACGGGCCCGTGATCAACGCCTATCTGTACGACATCCGGGAGGACGTCAACCGGCGCCAGCGCGGGCACGTCGCGGTGCGGGACGAGCGGGACGTGGTCGTCAAGCGCCGCCAGCCGCCGCGCTGGTTCCGGCTCTCCTATCTGGTGACCTCGTGGACGACCCGCCCCGAGGACGAACATCGGCTGATTTCTGCCGTGCTGGCGACGCTCATCCCCCGTGAACTCCTCACCCCCCGCGAACTCCCCGGATCACTGCGGGCCCTGGGGCTGTCGGTGCCGATCTCGGTGGCAGGCGTGCAGACCGAGGCCCGTTCGCTGGCGGAGATCTGGTCCGCGCTCGGCGGCGAACTCAAACCGTCCCTCGACGTCGCGGTGACCGCGCCCTTCCCGGCCTACCCCGAGTACGACGCCGGACCGCCGGTCACCGAGGGGGCCGTGGTCCGCACCCGGAGCATCGACGACCCGCACCGCACCGACCAGGAACGCGCCCACCGGCCGCACCAGGTGACAGCGGCCAAGGAGGCGCGCCGCCGGGGCCCGCACCACGGCGGATGACGACGAACGACCTGCCGCATGACGACGAACGGCCCCACAGATGACCCCGGACGACTCCACGGCCGACTCCACGGCCGACGACGAACGGCCCGCGCCCGGCACGACCGGGCACACCCGCACCACCCCCCTCCTCACCCTCCTCGCCCGCCTCCGCGACCGCGCCGCCGAACTCGTCGAGCGGCGGTCCACGGAGGACCCCACCGCCGACGACCCGCTCCGGGGCCTGCACCTCTCGCAGGAGGCCGTCCGGCACCTGCTCGGGCGGGACACGGGCGCCACGAGCGGCGGGGAGACGGCCGGAGCGGGCGCCGGTGTCGTGGCCGAGGCGGGCGGCGGGGCCGGTCGCCTCACCGAGCTGGCCGGCCGGTTCGGGCTCACCCCCCTCGACGTCACCTTCCTGCTCATCGCCCTCGCCCCCGACCTCGACCGCACCTTCGAGCCGCTGTACGGATACCTCAACGACGACGTCGGCCGACGCCGCGCCACCGTCGGGCTCGCCCTCGACCTGTGCGGGCGCCCGGCCCACCACGCAGAGGCCCGCGCCCGGTTCCATCCCGCCGCCCCGCTGGGCGCGCTCGGCCTGCTCACCGTCGAGGAACCCGAACACCCCTTCCTCAGCCGGTCGCTGCGGGTCCCGGACCGGATCGTCGCCCATCTGCTGGGCGACGACACCCCGGCCCCGTCCCTCGCCGGGCACCTGCGCGAGCCGACCGACGGGGAGAGCGACGACCACGGCGGCGAGGCGTCCGACGAGCACACGGGAGACGAGCACGCGGGAGACGAGCACACCGGATTCGTCGCACGCCTCGCCGCGCGGATCACGGACGGCCCACCGCACCACATCTACCTCCGTGAACGCAGGGAGGGCGACGGCGCCGCCTGCGTTGCGTCCGCGCTGCGCACCGCAGGCATGGGCGCCCTGTACTTCGCGGGCCCCGACGAGCTCGTACCGGACCTCCTGCGCGAGGCCAGGCTCGACGGCCGCGCGGTGGTCGTGACCGCGCTGCCGGACCGCCCCGCGGCGCTCGTGCGCTCGTTGACCACCGCCACGGACGTCACCGTGCTGATCACCGCACCCCGCCCCTACGATCCGCACTGGTGCGACACCGATCCGCTGGTCCTGGAAGCGCCCGCGCGACGTGCCGGGTCGGTGGCCACCTGGGCGCACGCCCTCTCCACGCCCGCTGCCCCGCCCGTGTCCCCCGCTCCCTCTGTTTCTCCTGTTCCCTCGCTCCCGGTGCCCGAGGGTCCTCCCGGCTTCGACCTCGCCGCCACCGTCGCCCCGTACCACCTCGGCGGCGAGCGCATCACCCGCGCGGCCCGGGCCGCGAGAGCACTCGCGGCCTTCGACGGCGCCCCGCTGACCGCCGCCCATCTGCGGCTCGGCGCCCGCCAGCAGTCCGCGTCGGGCCTGGAGCAGCACACCCGACGTATCCGCCCGGCGGTGGACTGGCGGGACCTGGTGCTGCCCGAACGGCCCCTGACCCAGTTGCACGAACTGGCCCTGCGCGCCCGTCACCGCGACCGCGTCCTCGGGGAGTGGCGGCTGAGCGCCGGCGGCGGCCGGGGCCGGGGCGTGATCGGCCTCTTCGCCGGCGAGTCCGGCACCGGCAAAACGCTGGCCGCCGAGGTCGTCGCCGCCGAACTCGGCCTGGACCTGTACGTGGTGCAGCTGTCGTCCGTCGTGGACAAGTACGTCGGCGAGACCGAGAAGAACCTGGAACGGATCTTCTCCGAGGCCGACCGCACCGATGCCGTGCTGCTCTTCGACGAGGCCGACGCCGTCTTCGGCCGACGCTCCGAGGTGAAGGACGCCCACGACCGGTACGCCAACCTGGAGAGCGCCTACCTCCTCCAGCGCCTGGAGACGTTCGACGGCATCGCCCTGCTCACCACCAACCTGCGGGCCAACATCGACGAGGCGTTCACCCGCCGCCTCGACCTCGTCGTCGACTTCCCGTTCCCGGACGCAGGGCAGCGGCTCGCACTGTGGCGGCACGGACTGGCCCACGTTCCGAGCGACGGAGGAACCGGAGACGACGGGCGCGACGGGGGCGACGGAACGGGCGGAGGCGCGGGCGGCACGGGAATCGGACTGGAGCCGCTGGCCGACCAGTTCGAGCTGGCCGGCGGCGCCATCCGCAGCGCCGTCGTGACCGCCGCCTACCTCGCCGCCGGACGTGACGGCCTGGTCACGGCGGCGGACCTGCTGGAAGGCGCCCGGCGCGAGTACCGCAAGGCGGGACGCCTGGTGCCGGGAGAGGGCGCCTGGTAGCCGACGGCGCCCGGACCGTCCCGCCTCCGGGGCGGTCCGGGCGGGCGCCCGGTCAGCCCGCCCCCGGGTGGACGATCAGCCACTCCTGGTCGTCGTCGTTGACGCAGTCGAAGAGGGTGAGCCGGGTGCCGTTGGTGCCGGTGCGCGAGCCGAACACGTCCAGGCACTTGTTGTTGCTGGCGTAGTTGCGGATCCAGTAGGCGCCGCTGTCCTGCCGGTCGAGCCACCACAGTTGGTTGTCGGCGGTCGTACCGTCGCACGTGTACTCGGCGATCTCGGTCCGGGGCGGCTGCGCCCCGTAGTCGGGCAGGTCCAGGCAGAGCTGGTCCTTGACGTTGCGGATCTGGAAGAGGGGCTGCCCGCCCGGCCCCTGCTTCGGGTACCGCACCTCCAGGTCCCACAGCTGGTTGTCGCGGGAGGTGCCGTCGCAGGTGTACTGCTCGATGGGGCCGGCGAGCTTGCCCTTGTCGTAGTAGGGGATGTCGACGCACTTCTTCGTGACGAGGTTGCGCAACAGCACGTTGCGTGCCGGGACGACGGCCTCGGGCTCCGCCGGGGCGCCGCTCTTGTCCGGGGTGCCGCCTTTGCCCTGGCCGGTGTTGCCGGAGCCCGCCGGTGGTTGCGGGGAGGCGCTCGGCCCGGGTGCCGGGGTGGACGGGGCCGGGGGAGGGAGGGAGGGGCTGGGGGCGATGGCGCCCACTTCGGCCTTCTGTATCTGTTCGGTCGCGGCGGTACGGACCTGGGGTTTGTAGGCGAGCCAGAGCATGACGAAGACGACGGCGAGGGCGACGAGGGTGCCGAAGAGGGTGGCGAGCCACCCGGGCAGGAAGCCGCGCTGGACGTACGTCCCCTCGACGGACAGCGGCTCGACGCCGGAGCGCTGGACGGAGAGGGTGTAGGGGTGGCGCTCCGCCGATCCGAACCAGATGGTCCGGCGGGGTGTGAGGGTCGCCTCGACGAAGGCGGCCCGCCCCGGCTCGATCTGGACGTTGCGGGGGGTCAGGTCGTAGCTCACCTGGTCCCCGTCGTCGCCGCTGTGGATGGAGGCGGTGAGTTTGGTGTTGCCGAGGTTGTCGACGGCGAGGCGGGGCCGCCCCCGGAAGCGGCCGGCGACGGTGGGCGGCACCAGCTCGGCCCGTACCTCGGTGAAGGGGGTGACGGTGAGGTTGCCCTCCGGGACGGTGACGGCCTGCGGGTGTTCGGTGGGTGTGATGCGGACGGCGTAGGGGTTGGGGCCCGCGGTGGCGTCCGGGGTGCGGGGCGGGGCGAAGGTCAGCTCGACCGTGCCGGTGGTGCCGGGGTAGAGCCGCAGGGTCTGCGGCTCCACCGTCGTCCAGGGCGCGACCGGCCCCACGGGTTCGAACCGGTAGGCGTCGACGACGTCACCGGTGTTGCGCAGGCGTAGCCGCACACGGGTCGAACCACCGGGGTCGACGGTGGCGGACGAGGGTTCCAGGGAGGTCCACAGGCTCACGTCGTGACGTTAACGGTGCCCGGAGCGGCGGGGGAGGCAACGGCGGGCAGCGCACGACGGGACGGGGGCACGGAAGGAGGGCCCGGCGGGGCAGGGACGCTGCCCCCGGGTACCCCGTCCGCCCGCCCCCTGCCGGTGTCCTCCCCGCCCTCTCCCCGTCCTCTCCCCGTCCTCTCCCCGTCCTCTCCCCGCCCTCTCCCTGTCCTCTTCCCGCTCCCTCCCTGCCCCTTCCGGTTGCCGCCTCCGCCGCTCCCCCCTCCGCGACGGCGGCCGGCTGCCCCTGAGGGCAGGGGGAGTGCCCCCGTACAGGTACGGGGGGACGTTTCGGCGCGTACGACTCGGGCGTGAGGGTGGAGGCGTCCCTGTTCCGCACTTGAGGAGAGCCGCGCATGCCGTCCTACCTGTCGCCCGGCGTCTACGTCGAGGAGGTGGCCAGCGGCTCCCGCCCCATCGAAGGGGTGGGCACCTCGGTGGCGGCCTTCGTGGGCCTGGCCCCGCGCGGCCCCCTGAACGAGCCGACCCTGGTGACCAACTGGACGCAGTACGTCGCGGCCTTCGGCGAGTTCACCGACGGGTACTACCTCGCGCACTCCGTCTACGGCTTCTTCAACAACGGCGGCACGGCCGCGTACGTGGTCCGGGTCGGCGGCGCCGCAACGATCGGCGCCGGAACCACAGGCTCCGGAACCATCGGCTCCGCGACGGCCGGGTCCGTCACGGCCGGGTCCCCCTCCGGCGCCTCCGCTTCCGTGCCGGGTGCTCCGCAGGCGCGGGCCGCGCTCCCCACGGGAGAGCCGCGGCAGCTCGGCGCGTTCGCGGTGAGCGCCCTGGCCCCCGCCGAGCCGCTCGCCGGGGAGCTGAGCGTCGAGGTGGCCGACCCGGAGGGCGAGGGCCCGGCGGAGCGGTTCCGGCTGCTCGTCAAGGACGACGGCCGGACCGTCGAGACCTTCGACGTGACCGCGAAGAAGGGCAGCCGCAACTACGTGGTCACCCGGGTCAAGGAGGGCTCCACGCGCATCTCGGTGACCGAGGTGGCGCCCGCCGCCCCACTGGCCCGCCCCGACAACCAGACCGTCGCGCTCGCCGTGCCGCCCACCGCGCCGGCCGGGGGGCCGGGCGCGCCGGACGGCCCGCCCGCGCCGGTCGGGGAGAGGGACACGCACCCCGGCCCCGCCCAGTACCTCGGCGACTCCGCCGACCGCACCGGTTTCGGCGGCCTGGAGGCCGTCGACGAGGTGTCCATGGTGATGGTGCCCGACCTGATGGCCGCCTACCAGCACGGCGCGATCGACCTGGAGGCCGTCAAGGCCGTCCAGCTCGGTCTGATCGCCCACTGCGAGCTGATGGGCGACCGGGTCGCCATCATCGACCCGCCGCCCGGCCTGTCCGCCCGCCAGGTACGGGTCTGGAGGCAGGAGACGGCCGGCTACGACTCCAAGTTCGCGGCCCTGTACTACCCGTGGATCAAGACCTTCGACCCGGCGTCCGGCCGCTCCCGGCTGATTCCGCCGTCCGGCCACGTGGCCGGTGTCTGGGCCCGCAACGACGCCGAACGCGGGGTCCACAAGGCCCCCGCCAACGAGGTCGTCCGCGGCGCGGTCGACCTGGAACTCCAGATCACCCGGGGCGAGCAGGACCTCCTCAACCCGATCGGCGTGAACTGCATCCGCGCCTTCCCCGGCCGCGGCATCCGCGTCTGGGGCGCCCGCACCCTCTCCTCCGACCCGGCGTGGCGCTACCTCAACATCCGCCGGTACTTCAACTACCTGGAGGAGTCGATCCTGATCGGCACCCAGTGGGTCGTCTTCGAACCGAACGACCACAACCTCTGGGCCCGCATCCGCCGCAACATCTCGGCGTTCCTGGTCAACGAGTGGCGCGGCGGCGCCCTGTTCGGCCAGCGGCCCGAGGAGGCGTACTACGTCAAGTGCGACGAGGAGACCAACCCGCCGGAGTCGGTGGACGTCGGCCGTGTCGTCTGCGAGATCGGCATCGCGCCGGTCAAGCCCGCCGAGTTCGTGATCTTCCGGCTGGCCCAGTTCTCCAGCGGCACCGGTGAGCTACAGGAATGACCGGCGCGTTCCGGCGCTTCGCCCCCCGCCGCCCCGGCGCTTCGCCCCCCGCCGCCCCGCCGCCCCGCCGCCCCGCCGCCCCGCCGCCCCGCCGCACCCCGTCGACAGCACGCCACCGTGAGAAGGACAGGTAGGAGCAGCACATGAGTCTTCAGCAGGGTGACGCCCTCACCTCACACAATTTCGGCCTCCAGATCGACGGCGTGATGATCGAGTACCTCGCCGAGGTCACCGGCCTCACCATGGAGCAGGACGTCATCACCTACCAGCAGAACACCCCGGACGGGAAGAACCACGTACGCAACCTGCCGGGCGTGAAGAAGAACGGCACCTGCACGGTCATCCGGGGCATGACCCAGTCCGCGTCGTTCACGGAGTGGATCAACGAGTCGATCAACGGCCAGATGGCCACCGCCCGCAAGAACGCCACCATCATCATGATGGACTTCGAGAACAACCCGGTGAAGCGGTACAACCTGCGCAGCGCCTGGTGCAGCAAGGTCGACGCCAGCACGTTGAAGGCGGGCGAGGCGTCCGCGCTGACCGAGACGGTGACCATCACCTTCGAAGAACTGGTCATCGAGTGAGGCGTCGCTCGGCCGCGTCGCCCCTCGTACGGCAGCAGGAACAGCCGCAGGGTCAGCAGTGGGACCAACAGCGGGACCAGGCCCCGTCCGGTCCGTTCCCCCCGGACCGGACGGACGCGGCCCCGGCCCCCGTCCCGCAACCACCCCCGCAGCAGCGGCAGTTGCGTACGGAGTTCGACTTCCAGCTACCGCGCGGGTACGTCGACGGTCAGGGCGTCGTCCACCAGGACGGCACCATGCGGCTGTCGACCGCCCGCGACGAGCTGATCCCGCTGCGGGACGTCCGGGTGCAGGAGAACCCGGCGTACCTGTCGGTGGTCCTGCTGGGCCGGGTCATCACACGACTGGGCACGCTGCCGAGCGTCCACGACGGGATCGTGGAGCACATGTTCGCCTCCGACCTGGCGTTCCTCCAGGACTTCTACCGCCAGATCAACGCGGAGGGCCACACCCGGGCGGCGGTGTCCTGCCCGCACTGCTCGGAGCCCTTCGAGGTGGAGCTCGGCGGGAGCCGCCTGGGGGAATCGTGACGTACGCGACCGACCGGCTGCACGAGGAGATCGCGTACGTCGCCTACCACTTCCACTGGAGCCTGGAGGAGATCCTGGACCTGGAACACGCCGACCGGCGCCGCTGCACGACCGAGATCGCGTCCTTGGTGACGCGGGCCGCGGAGGGCTGACGGATGGGCTTCTGGGACCGGATGCGAAGGCGCCGGGGCGACGTGACGACGCCTTTGACGGCGGGTACGAAGGGTACGGGTACGAAGGGTACGGGTACGGCGGGTACGGGTACGGCGGAGGTGGCAGGGGTGGCGGCGGTGGCGGCCCCCTCGGGGACCGCTGCGCCCTCGGCGCCGGTGGCCGCCGCGGCCTGGCCGGGGCTGCCGCCGATCCAGCGTGCCGTGGGGGAGAGCGGGGCGCCGGTCGCCGACGCGTCCTTCTCGCGTCGCCTGCCGACCTGGCAGAACCCGTCGTTCACGGCCGCACGCGCGCACACGGTCCTGGACGGCCCGTCGAGCGCCTCCCTGGCCGGGACCGCGCCGGCCTCGGGCGCGGGCGGTGCGTTCTCCGGTCTGGAGCACCCGCTCAACGCCCTGCCGGTCGCAGGAGCGACGGCCGGCCGGCTGCCGGTGGTGCCGCTGCGGTCACGGGGCCCGGAGACGGGCATGGGGACGGGCATGAGCATGGGCATGGGCCCGGGTGTCGCATCAGGTTCGGGTACGGCCCCCGGGGCGCGGCCCGGTTCGGTGACGGTGTCCCGTGCGACGGTGCCCGTACAGCGATTGGCCCTGTCCGGTACGGGCGGGCCGGTGGCTCGGGGTGCCGGAAGCCGGGGTGCCGGAAGCGGGAGCGTACGGGGGAACGGGCCCGGCGGCGTGGCCGGGGCGCGAGGCGCGGTGGGGGCAGGCCCGGTGAGGCGCACCCTGAAGCCGGTACCCGCGCCCGTGCAGGCGTCCCCGCGCGGGGACACGTCGGCGCCCGTGCCCGGAGTCGCAACGGGGCCCTGGCTGACGGCTCGGGCCGTGCCCCCGACGGACACGAAGCCCCCGACGGGCGCGAACGAGCGAACTCCACTGCTCCGGACCACCCGGCCGATCCACCCCGTCCAGCGCGCCCAGCCGGTCCAACGGGCGGCTGAGCCCGGGGCCGCGGCATCGGCCCCGACCCCGGCGCCGTCCGCGCCCTCAACGGTCCCGGCACCGTCGTCTGCCTCTGCCTCTGCCTCTGCCTCTGTCCCTGTTCCTGTTCCTGCCTCTACGTCTACGTCTGTCTCGGGTCCGGGTCCTGGTCCGGAGCGGTCGGGCGCGGCGGACCGGCCGCGTCCCTCGTCGGGCCCGGCGGAGGACACGCTTCCCCCTGCTTCGGTGCGTTCGGGAGCGAAGGCGCCCGGCGCGGCACCATCAGCTGCGGCCTCGACTGTGTCCCCAGCCGCGCCTGTGGCCATGGCGCCGTCCCCGTCACGTCCGTCGACGGGGACGGAACCGGCGGCAGAAGCATCCCCCGTACCCATGTCGTCCCCGCGTGGGCAGATCCCACCGGTTCAGCGGGCGGCGAGGCCGTCGCAGGGGGCCGCGTCGGCGACAGGTGCACCGGCCCGACCCGTTCAGCGGGCGGTCGAGCCGCCCGAGGACACGGCACCCCGTACGACCGCCGTCCCTCCGACGGCTCCACGGCGCGCCGCGTCCGTCGAACCGCAGGTTCCGTCCGTGCGACGCGCCGTCGAGCCACAGACCGTGACCCGGGCCACAGATCTCGCCGAGCCCCCCGCCGTCTCCGTGCTTCCCGTTTCCTTGCCCCCTGCCTCCGTGGCTTCACCTCCTTCACCGTCTTCGCTTCCTTCACCTCCTTCGCCCGCGAACCCGTCGGCCCCCCGTACGAAGCCGGGCCCCGAGACCTCCTCGGTCCAGCGGGCGACGACCACGTCACCCGTGAAACCCTCTCCGCCGTCCGCGCGTCCCGCCCCGGCTCCCGCCCCGCTTCCCGCGCCGGGTATCCGCGTCACCCCCGTGGCCCCCGCGCCTCCTGCCACCCGGCGGAGTCCGCTGACCAGGGCCCCGGAGATCACCTCGTCCTCCCCGGCCGTCCAGCGGCGGACCCTGCCGGTCGCCCCGCGCACCCCCGCGCCACCGGCCCCGGTCGCCCGGGGCACGCAGACGGGCGGCCCGTCAGCGGAGCACTCCGCCCCCTCGGCGTCATCCGGCGCTCCCCGATCGGCGAACGGTACGGCGACACCGGCATCGGCATTGACGACGGTGACATCACCGTCGATGCCGCCGCCCACGGCACCGGCGGTCACGACAGCGCCGCCGTCCGCGTCCGCAACGCAGCCGGTCCAGCGCGCGGCCCTCCAGCACACCAGCACCAGCACCAGCAGCACCACCCCGACCACCGGCCTCCCTGGCCTCCCCAGCGACCCCCAGCCTCCCGTCCAGCAACGGACACCGGCGCCCGGGGTGACCGTGAAGCCCGGGGTGACCGTGCCGGCCGGGGGTACCCGTCCCACGCCCGCGTCGCCGCCCCCGCGTCCCCGCCGCGTCGGCCTGGGCGCGCCCCTCGTCTCCGGTCCGGTTCCGCCCCCCGGACCGGCCGCCCCTCGTCCCGCCCCGCCCGTCCAGCGGGCCGCCGCCAGGGGCCGCACCTCCCTGGGTGCTCCCGTCACCGCACCCCCGGCCGGCACCGCCCCCCTGCGGGCCCCTGCCACCGGTACCCCCGACGCCCGGCTCGTCGCCCTCCACCGTCCGGCCTCCCGCCCGGCCCTCCCCGTCGCCCCCCTCACCCTCCCCGCGGCCCCCACCCCCACGCCCCTCCCGGTCTCCGCCCCCGTCACCGTCCAGCGGGACGCCGCCGTCCCCACCGGCCCACCCCCGTCCCCGTTCCCGGCCCCGGTCCTCTCGGCCTCCCGATCCCCCTCGGGACCCGAACCCGGTCCGGGTCCCGGTGAACTCCCCGCCAACACCAACGAAGAGGCCGTGGGCACCTCGAACTCCACCGATCCCCCCAGCTACGAGGAATCGGTCCCCGACGGCGGGTTCGACCCCGGAAAGCTCACCGAATACCAGATCGACGGCCTGGTGCACCGGATCATCGACCGCGTCACCCGGCACGTCCGTACCGAACTCCGCCGCGACCGCGAACGCGTGGGCAAGCTGCGCGACTCCCGGTACTGACTGACTGACTGGCTGACAGAAAGAAAGAAGGCCCCCGATGGAGCGCAAGGACCCGGGCAGCACCATCTGGTTCACGCTGTCCATCGACGGCGAGAGCCTCGGCTACTTCAACGGGTGCGAGGGCCTGTCGTCCCAGGTGGAGATCGAGCACCGCCAGGAGGGCGGGAACAACGGCTTTGTGTGGCAGCTACCGACCCGCGTCACGTTCTCCACGATCCGGCTGACCCGCCCGCTCACCCCCGACACCACGAAGGTCGCGAAGTGGATCTCCTCCGTGCAGACGGGGATCAAGCGTCCCACCGCGCAGATCACCGCGCTGCGCGCGGACGGCTCGGAAGTGGCCCGGTGGGGACTGCTCGACGTGCTGCCGGTCAGCTGGCAGGGGCCGTCCCTGGACCCGGGGAACCCCTCCGTGGCCACCGAGGTCCTGGAGATCACCCACCACGGATTCACGGACTGACCACGCGACGGCGGACCGTGACACCGATCGGCGGACCGGACCCACCAAGTCAGCAAGTCAGCAAGGCACGGATCAGGAAGGCACCGACCAGGATGCACGGACTCGAAGTGAAGGGCACGGCGGAGCAGAGCCATGGCAGGTCGTAGCAGCGGGGCCGGCAAGAGTCTTGTCCGTGCCACCCTCGCCATCCACCAACCCCCCGTCGGCACCAGCACCACCCCGGGCGGTCTCATCAAGACGTTCTCCTTCGACTTCAACCCGGCCGAGCTGTCGATCGGCCGCAGCGCCCAGTGGAAGTACTCCGCCGCGCCCGTCGAACGCGACGGCCCGCTACCGGAGTTCCTCGGCAGCGAACCGCGCCGGCTCGGCCTGGAGGTCTTCCTGGACTCCTCCGCCAGGCCCACCAGCACCTCCGTGCTGAAGAAAGTCGAATCCCTCCTGTCCTGCTGCCAGGTGACCGCCAAGAGCATCGCCGCCAAGCAGCCGTCGCCGCCCTGGGTGGTCTTCCAGTGGGGATCGTTCTCGACGGCCCGCTTCACCGCGTACGTGAGCTCCGTGGACGTCTCCTACACCCTCTTCGGGACCAGCGGCGTGCCCATCCGCGCCACCTGCCGGCTCCAGCTCAACGAGATACCCAGCAAGACCGCCCGGCAGAACCCGACCTCGGGCGCACTGACCGCGCAGCGCGTGCACCGGGTGGTCGCCGGGGACTCGCTCCCTTCGCTGGCCTGGCGGGAGTACGGCGACGCGACCGCCTGGCGGGCGATCGCCCGGGCCAACGGGATCGACGACCCCGGACGGCTGCGCGCCGGCACGGAACTGCTGCTCCCGGCCCCCGAGGAGGTGCGCCCGTAATGGTCCAGTTCTCCTTCTCCAACGTCCTCAAGGTGACCATCGGCGGCACGGACCTGACGGCCGAGTCCGAGTTCGGCCCGTACCTCGTCGGCACCCACATCGACCAGGGCCTCGGCGCGCCCGCCGCCTTCGAGCTGGTCTTCCGCGACCCCTCCCGGTTCCTCCTCGGCAAGCTGGGGATCTCGTTCGGCACCACGGTCGTCCTCGCTCCCGTCGCGGACGGCCAGGGCGCCGCCGATCCGCTGCTGACCGGCGAGGTCACCGCGATGGAGGCCGAGTACGACGGCACCGGCAGCTACGCCGTGGTCCGCGGCTACGACTACGGCTTCCGGCTGATGCGACAGCGCCGGGTCGCCGCCTACCGCGACCAGACCGCCTCCGACATCGCCCGTGACCTCGCCGTGCTCGACGGCGTGCCCCTCGGGCGCGTCCAGCCCACCAAGACCGTCTACGAGTTCATCAGCCAGGCCAACATCACCGACTGGGACTTCCTGGCCCGGCTCGCCGACGACAACGAGATGGTCATGTCCGTCGACGCGGACGGACGGTTCCAGTTCGTGAAGGCGAAGGACGCCTCCGGAGCGCCGTCGCCCCGCACGGACGGTGACCACAGCACGTTCGTGCTCCAGGCCGGCCACGACATCCTGCGGCTGCGCACCGCGGTCACCGCCGCCGACCAGGTGCGCACGGTCGAGTCACGCGGATGGGACGTCCAGAAGAAGCGGACGCTCACCGCCACCGCCACCGCCGCCACCAACCCCGGGTTCAGCATCGGCTCCACCCCGGGCGCCGCGGCCGGCGAGTTCAAGAAGTCCACGCTGGTCGAGACGGGGACGCCGTACGACCGGCAGGCCCAGGTGAAGCACGCGGCCGACGCGCTCGCCGACGACGTCACCTCCGCCTTCGCCGAAGTGGAGGTCGTGGTGCGCGGCAAACCGAAGCTGCGGCCGGGGGTACCGGTGGCGCTCTCCGGCGTCGGACACCCCTTCGAAGGGAAGTACACGGTCACCTCCGTGCGGCACGTCTTCGCCGAGTCCAGGGTCTACGAGACCTTGGTGACGGTCAGCGGCCGGCAGTGGCGGTCGCTGTACGGGGTGGCCTCCGGCGGCGGCGCGGGCGGCGCCGGAGACCGCCAGCTCAGTGTGGCCCCGGCGCTCGTCACCGAGGTCCAGGACCCGCTCCAGCAGGGGCGGGTGAAACTGCGGTTCCCGTGGCTGGACGACACCTACGTGAGCGACTGGACCCGGACCGTCCAAGGGGGCGGGGTGCGCGGCGGCGGAGTGTTCCCCATGGACGTGAACGACGAGGTCCTCGTCGCCTTCGACCGGGGGGCGCTCGACCACGCCTACGTCATCGGCGGGCTCTACAACGGCAAGGACAGGCCGACGAAGGTCAAGGAACCCCTGCACGACGGCCTCCGCGGCCGGGCCACCCGGCGCACCGTCTCCGACCGGGCCGGCAACCGCATGGACCTGCTCGACCAGCGGGGCCGTTCCGAGGGCGTCCGACTGGCCAGCGGCGACGGCAAACTCACCGTCCACCTCGACCGGGCGAACACCAGGATCACCGTGGACAGCGGAGGGGAGGTCACCATCACCGGGAGCCGTTCGGTGTCGGTGGAGGCGGGTACCGACCTGTCGCTCAGCGCCCGGCGCCGCCTCACCCTCAAGAGCGGCGGACCGCTGACCATCCAGGGGCAGGGCGTCGTCAACATCACCTCCCTGACCGGAGCGGTCTCCCTGCGCGCGGCGGCCGCGCTGCACATGAAGGCGGGCGGCCTGGCCTCCCTCCACTCCGATGGCCTCGCCTCCCTCACCGCGGGCGGCAGCGTCCAGATCAACGCCGCGGTCAACGTGGGGCTGCGCGCGAGCACCTACATGCTCATGGGCAAGGGCAACGCCAACGGCGTTACCCTCCCCCCTCCCTTCTAGCCCCCTTTCCCTCCCCTCCCCACATCCCTCCCCCATCCCCTCCCAGCTCCCTCCCCGTTCTTTTCCCTCCCCCCTCCCAGCTCCTTTCCGGTTCTCCTCCAGGCGGTGGACGACAGATGGCCGAACAATTCGTCGGATCAGGGTGGGCGTTCCCCCTGCGCATCGGGCCGACCGGCGGGATCGCGCTGGTCAGCGGGGAGAAGGAGGTCGAGGAGGCGATCCGGCTGGTGCTGTCCACCGCGCCGGGCGAGCGCCCGATGCGGCCCGAGTTCGGCTGCGCCATCCACGACCTGGTCTTCGCGCCCGTCAACGAACAGACGGCGGGCCGCATCCGGCACGAGGTGTACATCAGCCTCGACCGCTGGGAGCCCCGCATCGAGGTCGAGGACGTCGAGGTGTCGACGGGCACCGACCAGAGCGTGCTCCACATCGACGTCCGCTACTCGATCCGCGGCGCCAACAACCCGCGCAGCCTGGTCTTCCCCTTCTACGTCATCCCGTCCCACGACGAGCCGGACGCCTCACTCCCGCCTCTGGAAAGCGACCGCTGATCACCGATGGCCCTGCCCTCGCCCCACCTCGACGACCGTCGTTTCCAGCAGTTCGTCGACGACGCCAAGCGCTACATCCAGCAACGCGCCCCGGAATGGACCGACCACAACGTCTCCGACCCGGGCGTCACCCTCGTGGAGACGGTCGCGCACATGGCCGACCAGATCGTCTACCGCCTCAACCGGGTCCCGGACAAGAACCACCTGGCCTTCCTCGACCTCGTCGGCATCACCCTCTTCCCGCCCACCGCGGCCCGCACCGACGTCACCTTCTGGCTCTCCGCCCCGCAGGAGGAGCCGCTGACCATCGAGACGGGCACCGAGGCGGCGACCCTGCGGACCGAGGCCCAGGAAGCCGTGGTCTTCGCGACCGAACACGACCTGGTGCTCGTCCCCAGCGAGCTGCGGCACCTCATGGTGCAGCACCAGGGTGGACCCGTCGTCGACCGCACCCACGAACTCGCCGAGGGCAACGACCTGTTGTGCTTCGACGAGTCGCCCGCCCCCCACGACTGCCTGCTGTTCGGTCTGAGCGCGGCCGTCCCGCACTGCGCCGTCGCCCTCGAACTCGACAGCCGGGTCGACGGCGTCGGTGTCGACCCGCGCACGCCACCGCTCGCCTGGGAGGCGTGGACCGAGGACGGCTGGCAGCCCTGCGAGGTCGACCGCGACGGCACCGGCGGTCTCAACCGGCCCGGCACGGTCGTCCTGCACGTCCCCGCCGGGCACGTGCTGTCCCGCAACGCGGGCCGGGAGGCGGGCTGGCTGCGCTGCCGGGTCACCCCGCCCCGTCCCGGCCAGCCCTTCTACACCACCTCCCCGACGGTACGGGCCGCCGACGCCTGCACCATCGGCGGCACCACCGCCGTCGTCCACGCCGAGACCGTGCACGACGAGCCGCTCGGCGAATCCACCGGCCTCCCCGGCCAACGCCTGCACCTCGCCCGTACGCCCGTCGTCGGCGACGACCCGCCGCTGCTCCTCCAGAGCGCCGAGCACGACGGCTGGGAGGACTGGCGGGTCGTCCCGCACTTCGCCGCCTCCGGACCCGAGGACCGCCACCTCACCCTCGACGCCACGACCGGCGAGATCGCCTTCGGACCCGCGGTGCGCGAGGAGGACGGCACGCTGCGCCAGTACGGCAAGGCCGCGCCGAAGGGCGCCGTCATCCGCGCCCGCCGCTACCGCACCGGCGGCGGCCGGGCCGGAAACGTCGCCCGGGGCGCCGTGCGGGTCCTGCGCACCTCCATCCCGTACGTCGCCGAGGTCGTCAACCGGGAGGCCGCGCGCGGCGGGGTCGACGGCGAGACCGTCGAGGAGGCCAAACTCCGCGCACCGGTCACCCTGCGCGCCCAGGACCGCGCGGTCACCCTGCGGGACTACGAGGAGCTGGCCCGCCGGGCCGCCCCGGAGACCGCCCGCATCACCTGCCTGGAGGGCGAGGAGAGCGAGCACGGCGCGTACGCGGTGCGGGTACTGGTGGTGCCGCAGGCCGTCCCGGACCCCGGCGGCAGGCTCCGCTTCGAACAACTCGTGCCCGGTGACGCCCTGCTGGAGCGCATCACCCGGTACCTCGACGAACGTCGTCTGATCGGGACCCGGCTGGCCGTCGGGCCGCCGTTCTACCAGGGCGTCACCGTCGTCGCCACGGTCCATGCCTTCCGCGGCGTCGACACCGACCGGGTGCGCCGCCGGGCCCACGACGCCCTCTACCGCCACCTCGACCCGCTCACCGGCGGCGCGGACGGCACGGGCTGGCCCTTCGGACGCCCGGTGCAGGCGGGTGAGGTCTTCGCCGTCCTCCAGCGCGTGCCCGGCGTCGAACTCGTCGACGAGATCGTCCTTCACCCCGCCGACCCGCTCACCGGGCAGCGCGGCGACCCGACCGCCCGCATCGACCTGAAAGCCCCGTCGCTCGTCTTCTCCTACGACCACCGGGTCCGGGTGATGGGCGCGTGAAGACCCTGCCGCCGGACCCGACGGCCTCCGCGCCCTTGACGACGACCCTGCCGGTCCCGCCGGGCGGGGGCGGGCGGTGAGGGGCTCCGTCGACGGGCTGGGCTCCTCGCTCCCCCTCGGCCCGATGCTGCCGGCCGTCTTCGCCGACGACGACCTGGCCCAGCGCTTCGTGGCCGGGATCGACGAGGCGCTGGCACCGATCCCGAACGTCCTCGACTGCCTGCCCGCCTACTTCGACCCGGCCCTCGCGCCGCTCGACTTCACCCGCTGGCTCGCCACCTGGGTGGGCGCCGAGACCGACGGCACCGAACCCGAACACCTGCTGCGCGCGGCCGTCGCCGCCGCCGCGCGCCTGCACCGCGTCCGCGGAACCCGGCGGGGGCTCGCGGAGACGGTCCGGCTGGCGTTCGGCGTCGCGCCGGAGATCACCGAGAGCGGGGCCGCGGGGTGGAGCGCCCACCCGCTCGGCCCGGTCCCCGGCGAGCGCCGCCCCCGCCTCCACGTCCACCTACGGCTCCCGGACCCCACCCTCGCGGACGAGGTCCGCCTGGAAACCCTGGTGGCCGCGACCCGCCCCGCCCACATGCCGTACACGGTCCAGGTGACCGCCGCGGAACCCCCCGAAAGGACCCTGGAACCATGACGACGATCCCCCGCTGTGCCGAGTGCGGAGTCCGCGCGGAACCGGGCCAGTCGTTCTGTGACGCGTGCGGCGCGGTGCTCAGCTGGACGGAACGGGCCGCCGCCGCGGGTACGGGGGGCGGGCCGGGGGCCGGGGCTCCCGCCGCTGCCGGGGCCGGCGGCGCCGAGGGCGAGGGGCCCGGCGCGCCACCCGCCCCGGTCCCCGCGGGCGCCGCGGGCGGGACGGCCCCCACCGAGCCCCCGGCCACCACCACCCGGGACCCCGTCGCGAAGACGCCGGACCAGCCGCCCGCACCCGAACCCGCCACCTCGGGCACCCCCGCCACCTCGGGCACCCCCGCCCCCGACACCACTCCCACCCCGGCCCCCGTCCCGGCCCCGGCCACCGCCCCGGCCCCCGAGGCGCTCTCCGACCGTGCCCGGCACCTCCTCGTCCCCGTACCCGCGTCCGACGCGCCGCCCCCTTCCGTCGACCCCGTCCTGCCGGGGCGGCCCCTGCCGCAGCCCCCGCAGTCCGTCCGGGAACCCGGACCGGAGCAGGGCGTCCACGGCGGGGCGCCGTGCCCGTGGTGCGCCACCCCCAACCACCCCGACCGCCACTTCTGCGTCCGCTGCGCGATGCCCACGGCCGGCCCCGAGGCCCCGCCGGGCCGCCGCCCGTGGTGGCGGCGCCTGCCGTCCTCCCGGCACCGCGAGACACCCTGGGCCGGCGACCGCCCCCGTCTGCGCCGCACCTTCGGCCGCGTCCTGACGTGGCTGACCGTGGCCCTCGTCCTGACGGCGCTGACCGTGCTGGCGTTCACCGCCCCCCGCGGCGTCCAGGCCACCCGCGACCACTTCGCCAAGCGCGCCCAGGTCTCCCCGGTCGGGTTCGCCGCCTCCCGTTCCTACCCCGGCCACCAACCGGACCTGGCCTTCGACAAGCTGAACAACACCTGGTGGGGCCCCGGGGTCTCGCAGTCCGGCGAAGGCGAGTGGATCGAGGCCCGCTTCGAGCAGCCGACCCGTCTGCTGGACGTGATCATCACACCGGGCGTCTCGCCCCGCGCCGACCAGATCGACCGGTCCGCCCTGCCGCACCACCTCAAGGTGACGATCCGCACGGAGAAGGGCACGACCGAGACCCGTCGGCTCACCCTTGACCAGGGCCTGGGCCCGCAACGCCGTGCGTTGCGGGTCGGCACGGTCATCTCCGTCCGCTTCACGGTCGAGTCGGCCTACCGGGCGGCGCCGGACAAGCAGGTCTCCCTGGCGGAGATCGAGTTCTTCGGCCCGTCCAGTACGAGCCTCTTCTGAGCACCACGCCGGACATCGCCCGCCGGGGAGGGCCGGGGAGGGCCGGGGAGGGCCGGGGAGAGGCCGGCTTCTGCGGCCCGGACGGCGGCACCGTCGTCCGGGAGGCGGTCACCGCGCTGCCGGACGGGCCCGCGCACGGCATCGCCTGGCCGGTCGGCGGCAAGTTCATGCAGCATGCGCTCGCCCAGCAGGGCGGCGTGCTCACCGACGCGGACAACGGCCACTCGGGCCGGTCCGGCCGTGCCCTTCTCACCTCGCCGGAACTGCTGGCCCATGTGACGTGGTGGCAGAGGCTGCACCGGAACGGCCACTACCTGCACACCGGGGTCCTGGAGGACCGGGCGGGCACCTTCAAGTCGGTCGCGCTGCTGGAACAGGAGGGCTGGTTCGACGAACACCCGCACCACCGGGCCCCGTTGGAGCAGCTGGCCCTGCGCGTCGGGCCCGCGCACGTGCACGGCCCGCTGGCCGGCGGGCTGCACGGCGTCCAGATGGTCATGATGGAAGCGATGCTGGACGCGCTGACCGGCGGAGTGCCGGTCGCCGAACGGTTCGCGCGGGCCGAGCCCGAGGCCCAGCGCGTCCTCGACGCGTACAACGCCTACGCGACCGGGACAGGCCCGCGCGGGGCAGCCGCCCGGCGCGGGCGGCTGCCCCGCACCCGCACCCGTACCCGCCCGCACCCGGGTCCGGTGGTCGATGACGGTACGTGCGGCGGAGGAGCCGGAGCCCGACAGGCCGGGCTCCGGCTCCTCAGCTCCTCCGTCGCACGGAGGCGGGACGGTCAGGAAGGGCTGATGACTGTCCCGGTGTGCGCGGGTAACTCACCGGCGAGCAGGGCGTCCAAGGCGTCCAGGAGCCCGTCGGGGCCCTCCAGACGCCGGACGGAGAGCCACGAGGCGGAGTCCTTCACGTACCGTTCCTCGGCGGTCGCGTACCGGCGCAGGTAGCTCTCGGCGCCCTCGGCCGCGATGGCCTGTTCCTCCTCGGGCGGGGTGAAGAAGATCTCCTGCACCGGGTCGGTCAGCCCTTGCGGCGGTGCGATCCGCGCGCCCGGGTGCGTGTATCCGACCAGCAGGGTCTGTGTCAGGTCCCCCGCGAAGTGGTCGTAGACCTGGAGCAGCCGCTCCGGCTGCCCGGTGAAGTCGACCAGGGTGGCGGGCCCTTCGACCGGGGCCGAGGCGAGGCGGTCGTACTGGTCGTCGTGTCGTGACCAAGGTGGCGAGGCGTCGTCCCCGGAGTCCGCGACGGCCTCGTGGAGCACGGTCGCCTCCGCGACCTCGGAGGCGAAGCAGGCAGAATGGGATTCTTTTCCGCTGTTCCCGAAGAGAAACCGAAAGCGATGGCCATGACCCAGCTCCCCGCGGACCCGACGGTGCTCCATCCCTTTCCCGATCAGCCGCGCGTGGTGCTCCTGAAGCCGCTGGTGACCTCACCGCTGATCGAGGTCGGGGAGTACTCCTACTACGACGACCCGGAAGATCCGACCGCGTTCGAGACCCGTAACGTCCTCCACCACTACGGGCCGGAGAAACTGGTCATCGGGAAGTTCTGCGCGCTGGGCACCGGGGTGCGGTTCCTCATGAACGGCGCCAACCACCGCATGGACGGCCCCTCCACCTTCCCCTTCCCCCTCATGGGCGGCTCCTGGGCCGAGCACTTCGACCTGCTCGCCGGCCTGCCGGGCCGGGGAGACACCGTCGTCGGCAACGACGTCTGGTTCGGCCACAACACCATGATCATGCCCGGGGTACGCATCGGGCACGGCGCGATCATCGCCTCCGGCGCCGTCGTCGTCGCCGACGTCCCCGACTACGCGATCGTCGGCGGCAACCCGGCCGAACTCATCCGCACCCGCTACGCCGCCGCCGACATCACCCGCCTCCTCGACCTCGCCTGGTGGGACTGGCCCGCAGAACACCTCACCGCACACATCCGGGTCGTCATGTCCGGCACCGTCGACGCCCTCGAAGACATCGCACCACGCGCCTGAGCCACCCCGCAGGAACCCCGCACCACACCGGAACAGGCCCAACGCCTGGACGGCCGGACGCTCTCCCGCGCCCGAAGGAAGCAGCCGCGCCTGTACGGGACCCGGTGGCCCGGCCCGTCCTCGTCGAGAGCGTCTACGTCAGGATCTGCGGCTATCGTGCTGTCGTGACTGGTTCTGTGCAGTGGCCGCTGCTGTTCCTTGATGTCGACGGACCACTCATCCCTTTCGGTGCCGCACCCCAGCCGTATCCGACCTACGAGACAGGTACCGAACCGCTGGGCGCGGACGCGAATCCGCTGCTGACCAGGATCGATCCCGGGCACGGGGCCCGGCTGGCGAACCTCCCGTGCGAGGTGGTCTGGGCCACGACCTGGAAGAACGCACCGAGCTTGCACCTTGTTCCCGACCTGCGGAAATGAGCTGAGCTGCAAGGTGCCACAACCTCGTGGTGGCCCCTACCCGTGCGCCACGGGGGACGACACACGGGCAGGGTGCTCGGGCCCGCTACGTGATCGGGTGGTCCCGGCTGTCGAGCCAGACGGCCTGTTCGCCGTCGGGGGTCACGGTGATCCCGAAACGGGTCAGCTCGGGCCTGCCCTCCTCCAGCCACCAGAGCCGGGCCCTGGTGATCTCGTCCCAGAGCCGACGCGGCCCGGCCTGGTGCACCGCGCCCTCGTCGTCCCAGTCCTTGTACCGGACGGACGCCCAGGAACCCCGGCCGTCGGTCAGCTGCATCCGGTACGTCAGCGCCGGGTCCTGCTCGTCCCAGGTGTGCATGTAGCGCGCCCCTGGCACTCGCAGCCCGATGGCGAACGCGGCGTGCACGCTCTCGCTGGCAAGTTCCGGGTCCATCCGGGACGGGCCCCGCGAGTCCGGGGCCGTCCCGGGACGGTCCGCCTCCTGCGGGCGCTGAGCACGCACCCACATGAAGCTGACGTTGTCCACGAACCGGCCGTACGACGGCCCGCCCGCCTCGCCGACCTCCAGCCGCAGCAGCCCCGCATTGGCGTACGGCGTGCCCCATGGCGTGACGATCACCCCGCCGGGCCGGGTCTGCTCGATCCACGCGCGCGGCACCCGCTGCACGGCGGCCGTCGAGTGGATGCGGTCGAACGGCGCGGACAGCGCCCACCCATCCAAGCCGTCCCCGATGACGCTCACGGGCTTGAACCCGGCCGCTGCAAGGCTCCTCCGGGCCGCGTGGCCCACAGCGGGGTCCAGCTCGACCGTCGTCACGTTCTCATCACCGAGCCGTGCACAGAGCAAGGCGGCCGTCCACCCCGTCCCGGTGCCCACCTCCATGACCCGGTGGCCGTCCCCCACGTCCAGGTGACCGAGCATCCGTGCGACCAGCGCGGGCAGGGAAGCCGAAGACGTGGGCACCCCGGGGCCGTCCGGCTTCCCGTCGTCCAGCTGGGTGACCACGACGCTGTTGGCGCCTGCCAACTCCTCCCAGCGGTCCGGCTCATCGGCCCGACGCAGCCGCCGGAACCCGCTCGGGCTGTCCTCGTCCGGGGCCCACACCACATCGGGGACGAAGGCAGAGCGCGGGGCGCGCTCGAACGCGCCCCGCCACTCCTCGCCCAGGTCGCCGGCCTCGGTCAGCCCCGCGAGCAACTGTGCGTAGTCGTTCATCAGTTGCAGCCGCTCACTTGCTCGGGGCCGGGGGGATCGGCTTGCTCCACTGGCCGTCCGACTCCTTCGGGCTCTGCCCCTTGTCCCCGCTCGAACCGCCCTTGCCGTCTCCGTGCTTACCCATGACTGGGGTCTCCTCTCCGTCGATGGTGCAGATCAGTTGGTGTGCTTCTGGGCCCGCGCACAGGGGCGCCCCGGGCCGGAGGCCGCGCCGGGCGGCATCGGCCCCGGGCCCGGGGGCCTGTTGGGTCCGGGCGTCGGAGTGCTCATACTGGTGTCTCCTCACACTGAGGCGGAGCCGGGCACTGGTTGGTGCCCGGGTCGTTCGGTGGTGCGGAACCCGCTCCGACCGTTCGAGCTGTCCAAGGTCCGCCGGTCGGGGCGGGAGTCTGGATGGGCCGTTCCCGGCCTACATCCGCCAGGCGGGCCGCGAGTTGATCAGCCTCGTGCCCGCCCGAAGCCGGGTCATCGCCGCCGACTCGGCAGGCTCCAACTCGGTCTGCTCGGCAGGGGGGTTCAGCTCCCTGTCGGCCCAGTCCCGGGCCTCCGCGAAACCGGAGAACCAGACCGGCCGCCCGGCCCGCCCCTCGGCCCACGTCGGCGGCCCGCCGTCGCGGTAGTCCAGGACGCCGTACCCCTCCAAGCCGACAGGGCCGGTGCGCGGACAGGGGCGCAGCTCGGCGTGCTCGGGGTCACCGCTCCGGACGTCAGCCCTCGACACCGGGCAGTCCCTTCGCGTGCACGTGGCAGGCACAGTAGGGACGCACGGGCCGGAGCTTGCCCGCCTTCCGCAGGGCCTCGGCCGTCCGGTACTCGTCCAGAATGGCGGCCATCTCCTGCGGGGTGGCCCGTCGGTCGTCCCGGTTGCGCCGTCGCTGCCGCGTACCCGTCGTCATCGCTTGCACGCTCCCTACGTCCGCTGCTGCGACTGCATCTGCAATCCCGTCAGCAAGACGGTAGGGAGCAAGCAGGCCGAGCCGCGAGCACATTGCACGGCATTGCAGAACGTCATCCCAGGGCGGCAATGGCCTCGGTGATCAGCGCCCGCGCATGCGCGCCGTAGACGGCCATCCGGGACATGTCCTGAAACGCCTTGGCGTACGTGCTGATCTCACCAGGGGCCGTCACAACCACACGAGCCGACAACAGCTCTACCTGCACCCGTGTGTCATCGAAGATCGAAAAGGACTCGACGGGCCACATCTTCCGGCGGCCCTTGAACGGCACCACGCCGAGAGAGACGTTGGGGAGGGACATCACGGTCAGCAGGTAGCCGAGCTGTCCGGCCATCCCCTCATCGTCGGCAAGCTGATGCCGCAACACGTCTTCCTCGACCAGCAAGGCGAACCGGTGGTTCCCCTCGCGGATCACGTTCGACCGCGCCATGCGGGCCGCTACAGCCTCCGGCACGTCGTTGGGGATGCCCCGGAACTCCGTGATGGCTTCGAGTAGCCCCGTGGCGTAGGCGGGCGTCTGGAGCAGGCCGGGGACCACGGCGGAGCAGTAGACGCGCATGTGGCGTGTTCGCTCGAACAGCGGGGTGATCGCTTCCTGAGTCTGCCTCATCCCCGTGCGGTGAATACGCTTCCACTCGGTGTACATCGAGTCAGCCGACCGAGAGGCAGCGATCAGGTCGGCAGCCCGCTCAGGAACTCCACAAGCCTCGCACCATGCCCGGATATCGGTATCCGACGGCATGGTGCGGGCATTCTCGATCCGAGAGGACTTGGACGCGTGCCAGCCGCAGCGCTGAGCAAGTTCAAGGCCGGTCAGCTCAGCATCCCTGCGAATGCCTCCCAGCCGGTCAGCAATGGCCTTCCGTGCCTCCTGGGCACTGGAGAGCGGCGAAGCGGGCATCAGCGGTGCTCTCAGGGCCTCTCAGACCGCGTAATCGGCGTGCGGGGTGCCACGCTCCCAGACGGCCTCGAACGCAGAGGCGCACAGCTCTGCAACGGCAGGGTCCTCGGTGTACTCGGGTGCGGCCGACGCACCCTCACCGGTGAAGTGATTGAAGCGCACCAACTGGCCGTTGAACAGCCAGAAGTCGTTACCCGGCAGAGCCAGCGAGGACGCCAACCGGCGGGGCATCCAACGAACTTGCTCACCAGCGCCCACGATCACCGAGGTACCAGCATGCTCGTACCGGATGTACTCCGAGACGGGCTCGGACACCACCCGGGCACGGCGGACGACCACGCCCCGGCGAGTCGCGTCCTGGATCAGCTCCACCCACGATCGCCAGTGGTCCGACTCGGGGTCCACGTTCCGGGCGCCGGTCTCCCGCCATGCCCTGAGCGCTTCCGACTCGCGGGTGATCCCGTAGCTGTCCCTCAGCTCAAGATGTACCGCTGACGTCTTCGCCACCCTGAGCAAGTCGGCGACGGTGGGCACGCTCTGCGACATCACAAGCCTCTCGGATCATCGGCACCATGCGGAACGGGACACGGAAGATGCCCTCACCTTCGGGGCATCCGGACGAGTGGCCGGGGATGTGTGTCTCAGCGCACGTGGCAACGGTCTCGGCATCGGCCACGTACGACTGAAACACCAGGTCTTCGGCCTCCTCGTCCACCCACACGGTAGGGCTCTCGTCCGTGTCCGTGTTGGGATCAATGCCGACGAACGTTAGCTCCATGGTCCCCACCCCTGTCGAGTCAGTTGCACTGGCGTGCGCGACCATCACCCGAGAGCGTGACATGCGTCAAGGGTGCCAGTGAAGTCTCACCCCCGACGAAGCCCCTGCGACATGACGCCCCGCCAGAATCACACAGCGTCCACCGCCGGCCGAGCGGAGAGTAACCGGCCCAGAACGCACGAAAGGCCCCGGCTGCCCAGTTCGTTGGGCGGCCGGGGCCGGGGTGCTCAGGCGGTCAGATGCGGTTGCCCCAGCGGTGGGCGGCGAGGCTGCGGGCGGCGCTGGAGCGGCCCACCGGGGGCTCGTCGGCGGGGAGGCGGACGCGGGCGATGAGGCGGCCCGCTTCGGCGCGGAGCTGGCGGGCCTCGGCGATGAGCGGGTGGGCGACCATGACGCCGTGGCGGGTGCCTCCGGCGATCAGGCGGCCGTCCGCGCGGACCTGTTCGTCGCAGTGCACGGCGTCGCGTAGGTGGTGTTCGGCGAGGCGAAGTGCGGCGTCCTCCTGGGGGTCCAACTCGACCTCCAGGGCGGAGAATCCGGCGCGCAGGTCGGTGATGATCTCGTTCAGGGAGACCCCTTTCACTACTCTCGGTGTATGGATGTGACGCTGTGCGCATGAGGGTTGGTTCATGCCTATGCGCATCGGTGCTGGGCTGCTATGACGCCCCGGAGAAGAAGAAGGCGCAGGGAGGAGTCACCCCCCGGGTGACGTGATTGGCGTCACGCGCCGACGCGCGCCGAAGCCTCGCGTTCGATGACGTCTCGCGCGCTTCGAGTCGGCGAACGACGACGCCAACTCAGCTTTGCGAAAGGCTGGTTCGGCGTCGCGATGTGCTTGACGCTGCGTGTGGCCGTATGCCTATGAGCGTCGGCTGTCCTTCGGTGTGACCCGCGCAGCGTCACCGGCAGGAGCGAATTGGTGGACAGGCTGTCCACCAACCAACCGTCCGGCCGGAGCCGCCCCGCGACGGTCCTGTGCGTCCGCCTCGCGGCCTCGCAGGCAGCTCGAAGGGTAGACCTCCGGCAAGGCCCTGATCGGCCGTCGCGCGGGGGCTTGTGGCCTCCGCCCTCTGGCCCTGGCTTTGGAGGGACAGGCTGTCGCTCCAAAGCCCCCAACCGCGCAAAAATGCGCAGTTGCGACCCTGGGCTAACTGCGGAAATTTCCGCAGTTAGCGGCGGTCACCACGCCCGGCGAATCAGTCGCTCTGCGATCGCCTGGTGGTCGGTCTTGGCGGGGGCGTTCGGGGTCAGCCCGCCGACCCCGAACAGTGGGCGCGGGATGGTCGCCTCGGCCAGGTTGCGACACAGCGCGTCCAGGTCCACGAAGGGGGCGGCGGCGCGGGCCGCGTCGGCGGCGAACGTCGGCAGCGAGTATCCGGCGATGACCTGTTCCGCTTCGGCTCGGCGGGCGTCCTCGGCGGCCTGGCCGCGTAGCTCGTCGGCCTCGACGGATGCGCCGCTGTGCTCCTCGCGGACGTGGGCCAACTCGGCTTCCAGGTCAGCGATTCGGGCGTCTCGCGGGTCGGGCTCGGGCTCCGGCCGGCCGGAGGGGTCAGCCTCGGCGGCGGAGGTCGGCATGGGGTCGGCGGGCGTGGGGGTGTCGGGGTGGGCGACACCCCCGGGGATGACCTCGGCGGGCGTTGGCATGGGTTCTCCGGTCTGGCGGCGGGACGGGGCTGGGGGCGGCCAGGTGTCAAAATTGACACCTGGCCGGGCGCGTCTCGGGCGGCGCGGGACTGGTCCGTTTGAGCCGGTTAGGCGGGACGGCCCCAATGTCAGTCTTGACATTGAGCCCTGGGTGCTCAAATTCCATTTGGAGTTTGAGCACCCGGCGGGGTGGCGGGAACCTTGGTTATTTCTTTCCAAGGTCCCAACCCGGAGGGGTCACACCTTGGCGGGTGGGGTGACCGTGAAGGCGATGGCGCGGGCCGGGTCGATGGTGGCCACGCCGCACAGGGTGTCCACGATGGACACCTCGGACTTCACGGACGGGTCGAAGTCCATGGTCACGCGCAGCGCGTATTGGTTGTCGGCGGCGGAGACCGAGCGGGCTCCGCCCTGCACCTCGCTGGGCGCGCACCGCGAGGGCGAACGCGGTCTTGTGGAAGGCGACCGCGCCGTCCAGGTGCGGGGAGACGACCACGCGGAAGCCGAACAGCTCGCCCATGGTCGCGTTGCGCAGCGCGTGGGAGTCTCCGGCCTCGTTGACCTTCTGGAGCTGTTCGACATCCAGCAGGATGTTCTGCACGTCCGGGCCGATGGCGAGGAATCGATCGGTGGCGGGGATCTCGCGGCGGGTGAAGTCAGCGGCTGCGGCGGTCAGCATCTTCACGACGTGACCAGCCTCGCCCGGCTTGGCGTCGGCCTTGATGACGCGGGCTCCGGCGGCCTTGCTGGCGGCGTTGAGCAGGGCGGCGGCGGACTTCTCGACGTAGGTGGAGACGGCGTCCAACTGGGCTTGAGGACCTGCTGGCCGAAGCTCTCTATGTTGAGGGTCATGTCCTTGGTGGTGAAGGCGGCGGCGTCGGTCGGCTCGTCGGTCAGCTTCACCTGGACGTGGCCCTCCTCCACCTTGGTGTAGACGGTGGTGCCGTTGAAGTTCTGGGCGACGCGGCGCTTG
The DNA here is from genome assembly GCF_044454165.1 of Streptomyces sp. NPDC051567. Taxonomy (NCBI): domain Bacteria; kingdom Bacillati; phylum Actinomycetota; class Actinomycetes; order Kitasatosporales; family Streptomycetaceae; genus Streptomyces; species Streptomyces sp. NPDC051567. Next base: position 164,310 of record NZ_JBITDK010000006.1, read on the forward strand.
GGGGTGCGCACCCGCACCGAGTCGCCCCGGCCGCCGGTGAACGCGGCCTCGGCGTCGCGCATCACGCACTCGCCAAGGACGGAGTTGGAGCGCATCAGGGCCAGGCTCACGGCCACGACGTCGGTGATCTCGAAGGTGTTGCCAGTCATACGGGGTGGCGCCTTTCCTCGGGGTTCCCGCCGCTGCGGCGGGAACGGGAAAGCCCCGGCCATCTGCGGCACGGGGCTGGGTAGTTCGGGTGTCGGGGCGGTCAGCCGGCCGAAACGGCGGGGGCCTCGGCGAACAGCTCGGCGGCGGTTGGCGGCTGGTAGCCGTCGGGGGCGCGGAACAGCTTCGCTTCACCGCTCATGAAGTACTGGTCCCCCGTGCGGCGCAGGGTGAGCAGGGCGGACAGGAACGTGAACTCGGCGTCCGGGTTGGCCTCCCACGCTTCGTGGTTGACCACGTCCCGGTAGGTCAGCCCGAGCGCGTTGCACCACGTGAGGTAGTGCGCGGGGGTCGGGGTCTTGTCCTCGGCCTCCCAGGCGTAGACGGTGGCGAGGTGGACGCCGACGCGGTCGGCGACCTCGGCGACCGTCAGGTCCAGGGCCTTGCGGCGGGCGGCGAGGGAGAACGGGTGGATCACGGTGACGGGTCCTTCAGTCGGTCGGTGGCGGGGTTCATGATCACCAGGGGGTTCGGGGTGAAACGGCACGCTGACGGCCTCACTCGCCCCGAATCTGGTGATCATGGTCGGGGGTCGGGGGTCGGGGGTCGGGGGTCGGGAGGCGGCTCGGCCCGCTCTGGCAAGGGGCTCGGCGGGTGCGGTTCGGGGTGCGGCCCCCTCCCTGGGGTCAGGGGGTCGGGGGGTTTGCGCACGTCACGACATCCCCCCGAATCTGAGGTGGGGTCAGGCGTTCGCGCGGGGAGATCCACTCGGACGCCAGCATGTCGCCCTTGTCGGTGTTGCAGTCCCGGCAGGCCCAGCGGAGATTGGCGATCTCCGTGAGCCCTCCGCGCGCCACCGGCCGGACGTGGTCCAGGACTTCACCCGGCGTGGCCAGTGCGGACGGGCAGTACGCGCAGTGGCCGCCGAACCGCTGCGAGACGTTGCGGCGGATCGACTCCCGGCGGTCCTTGAGGCGGCGGCGCTGCTCGGCCTGGCAGGCGCGGCAGACGCCGTCCGGGAACTGCATCACCTCCTTGCGGAAGCGGCAGCGTCGGCACGGGCGGGGCTTCTCTCCGGGGTCTCTACCGGCCTGGCGGGCCTTGCGGCGGGCGTGCTCGGCGGCGCGGGAGCACTTCTCGGAGCAGTAGCGCCTGCGGGGGTCGGCCACCGCGTCCACGCTGCCCGTGCACCGGGGGTTGTGGCACGGCCGGGGGCCCTGTGCAGTGCGCTCCAGTAGTTCGGCGCGGCGGGTGTCCTCACGGCGGCGCGCCCTGCGGTCGTCCGCGCACGGCTCGCAGTAGGTGACCTGCCCGGCGAGGGCGGGCCGCCTGCCCGACGGCTCGCCGCACTCACCGCACAGCGCGGGGTCCGCAAGCTCTCTCAGCGCCGCGCGCTGGGACTCCTGCGCCAGGGCGAACGCCCTGCGGCAGCGGTCGTCCGCACAGACCGCCTGCGGGCCGTCCCGGGCCCGGGGCCGCACCCCGCACACCCGGCACCGGGCCGTGGTGGTCTCCATGTCCGGCACTCCTCCCCCCGACGAAACGCGGTGATCATGAACAGGTGCAGGCGCAACCGCCCCGCTCGCCTGCGGACGAATCCCGGAGCAAATGAGAGAGACCCCGGCGCAGTGCCGGGGTCTCCCGCGAAGCCGCCGCGCACGTTCGAGTGCGCGCATCTGTCCACTTGTATTGAGGGGAAGCGGTTAACACCGAGCCCTCAACTCCCCACGAGAGAAAGTCTCATAGGTATTAAGCCGGGCCGGTTAACGGCTCCCCTCCCCGGCCGCCGGCTTCGGGGGCTTCCACCCACGCGGCTTCTTCCACACGATGTCCAGCCGGTCCGCCTTGAGTCGTGCCCCCGAGTAGGGGGCCTTCTTCAGATACACCCGCTCGATCGCCAGCCGCAGCAGCTGACCCCGGTAGTGGCTGTCACCGGACTCCCACAGCTTCAGGCAGCGCTCGGGATCTCTCAGCGCCGAGATGTCCGCTATCGGCTTGGCCACCGCCTCCCAGTCCTTGCGGGCGCTCTCCACGTCCTCCACCGCCGCCCGTCGCAGCTTGATGAACGTCTCCTCGCCGTCACGGCCGGTGTAGGCCCCGCCCGCGTTCAGCCGGTCCAGGCGGGCCACGGCCTCCTCCGCCAGCTTGATCTGGCCCCGGGCCTTCGGACTCCCTCTGGCTCTCCTCCGGCTGCGAGAGGGCCACCCAGCCCTCTGCGACGGCCAGCATGACGGGGTCCAGCGGGCTGGCGGTGGTCAGCTTCTTGTGCCACTCCTGGGCGAGGACTCGTTCCACCGAGGCCCGCATGCCGGTAACCGGGTCGGGGCACGTGGTGATACCGAGGCAGAGCGGGCCGCAGCGGAACGACTGGCCATGGATCGTCGCCGTGTGGCCCTTCTTCGGGTCACGGCCACCGCCGTCGCACCAGATGAGGCCCGAGGCGGGCGAGCGCTCGACAGGCTTCCCCTGTTCCTCCACGGTCGGCAGGTTCTTGCGCCGGTCGATCCCGGCCGCGATCCGGCGGTGCTTGTCGAACGTCTCCTGTGGGATGGTCTCCGCCCCCTTGGCGAACACCCGCACCGGCTTGCCCTTGGCGTTCAGGTAGAGGTGGTGGTGCCCCTTCACGGTGAAGACCTGCCATCCGAGGTACACCGGATTACGCAAGATCTTGCCGACGGTGTTCGACCGGACGGGGCCGCCCCGAGACGAGCGGTACCCGTCGGCGGTCAGCCCCAGCGCGATCTTCCGGCTCGAAGCGCCTTCGGCGGCCTCGTTGTGGATACGCACGATCATCGGCCAAAGCTTGCCAGGCTTCAGCTTGCGCTTCTTCGTGACCTTGCACCCGATCGGCGCACCCGACAGCCACTTGCCCTCCTCGCGCTGCTGGGCCTTGGTGTCGCGGACCTTCTCCGACAGGACACGGCTGTACTCGCGGGCGTCCTCCGCCTTGCCCACGATGCGGGAGCGGTCGGCGGGGATGTCGGTGTCCAGTCGGTCCAGGTCGAACACCAGGCGCTTGCCCGGGACGTCCAGGATCTTCAGCACGTCGCCCGCACCCTGCCGGGAGTAACGGGAGGAGTCGTACACCCACAGGCAGTCCGAGTCACCTTCAAGCAGAGCGTGCACCGCCGCGTCGAACTCCGGGCGCTTCACGCCCTTCTTGTAAGCGCTCAGGTTCTCGCGGAAGATCCGCCGGATCTCGTACCCGTTGTCCTTCGCCCACGCCCGGCCCCGCACCTCCTGAGCCTTCAGAGACAGGATGTCCCGGGCAGCCGTACCCCTCACGACCTGGGACTTCCTGAGAAGCAGGTCGAGATAGCGCACCGGTCCGGCAGGCTTGCGAGCCATGGTTCCACTCTCCAGTCAGCGGCACGGGCCTGCATCCTGGAGGTGCAAGGGCGACCCGTCGCTCTGGATGGCTGACGCGAACGAGTGCATCGCTCCGCGGATCGGTCTGCCACCGCTGGCGGTGGTGATCTGGCCGGAACCCTCCGACACCGATGACCAGGACGAGCGGGACGGACTGCACTGGAAGACCCGGGCCCTTGTCGAATGGGCGGCGGGACGCCCGTTCGCCTGGGCCGACGACGAGATCACCGGTACCGACCGGGCCTGGGTCACCGCCCACCACCGAGGACACGCCCTGCTCCACCGCGTCGATCCCCGCCATGGTCTGACCGACGACGACTGCACGGTTCTCGATTCGTGGCTGCGTCGGCCGTCCTGACACCCGGCCGACGCAGCCACGAGGACAGACCCACCACCCGCGAAGGCAGGGGGGGAGGAGAACGGCGTCGCCGGAAGGGAGTCCGTGTGCGGTCCCGTCCCGGGTGATGTCGGTCCGGGTGGGAAAGGTGTTGCGGCCCCGCAGTCGTGCCGACATCCTGTCCGCATGTTGATCAGGGAAGCCGTCACCGAGGACTGGCCCGCCGTCTGGCCCTTCTTCCACAAGATCGTTGCCGCGGGGGAGGCCTTCACCTACCCCGTCGGCCTCACCGAGGAGCAGGGCCGGGACTGGTGGTTGCTGCCCGCCCCGAACCGTACGGTCGTCGCCGTCGACGACAACGGGACCGTGCTGGGCACGGCGAAGATGAACAACAACCACATGGGTAACGCCTCGCACATCGCGAGCGCCAGTTACATGGTCGACCCGGCGCACTCCGGGCAGGGCGTGGGCCGCGCGCTGTGTGCGTACACGCTGGAGTGGGCGCGCGCGGCGGGGTTCCGGGCCATGCAGTTCAACGCGGTCGTCGAGACGAACACGCACGCGGTGAAGCTGTACCGGTCCCTGGGCTTCGAGGTGCTGGGCACCGTCCCGGAGGGCTTCCGGCACCCGGCGGAGGGCTATGTCGGGCTGCACGTCATGCACCGCGCCCTCTGAGCGGCGGCGAAGAACCGGGACAGCCGGGCCGTGAACCGGGCACCCCGTCGGGCGGCCGGTTCACGGCGCGCGAGCGTACGGGCCTCCGGCCCGCCGGGCGTCAGACGTGGTCGCGGCGCGGCGGGGAGACGTGGAAGACGAACGACAGGGCCTCCACCCGGGAACGGGCGGCCGCGAGGGCTTCGTCCGCGGTCGGGCCCGTGCCCCTCGCGCGGGCGATACGGGCGAAGGAGCCGGCGAGGTCCGTCAGTTCCGAGCCCTCCGCCAGCAGCACGGTGACGTCCGGGTCGGTCAGCCCCGGGTCCCCGTCCGCCAGGCCCATGAAGGTCCCGCCGACTTCCGGGGCCGTGAACCAGATGGCCTCGCACCGCGGGGCGCGGTCCTCGTCCAGGACGGCGCGGATGTCCGGCAGGACCTTGGCGCCGCACGCCTGCCGGGTCTGGAGCTCGATCATGTCGACGCCCGTGGCGTCCTTGACCAGGTTGAAGATCTCGTCACCGCCCACCCGCAAGTGGGTCTCGATGACGCGCGGGCCCTCGGCCGTGAGGACGATCTCGGTGTGCGTCGGCCCGAACTCCACGCCGAGGGCGTCCAGTACGCGGGCCACATGGGCGCCGACGGCCTCCTGGGCCCCGGCGTCCAGCGGGGCGGGCACGACGTGGCCGAGCTCGACCATGTCCCGCGGGTCCGAGTACTTGCGGGTGATCGCGACCACCACGTGCTCGGCGGCCTCCGAGAACGCCTCCACGCTGTACTGCGGCCCCGTGTGGTACTCCTCCGCGAGGACGCCGAGCCGGGCGATCCCCGGGAAGTCGCCGGCCGCCGCGAGGTAGGCGGCCGACGCCTCCTGAGGGGAGTGCACGAGGGTGACCCCGAAACTGGCCGTGCCCGCCGTCGGCTTGACGATGAACGGGTAGCCGGCGCTCTCGCCGAAGGCGAGCAGGTCGGCCTCGCCGAACGCACGCGCCGCCGTCGTGTCCTCCACGCCCGCCTCGCGCAGCCGTTCCCGCATCGCGTGCTTGTCCTGTACCAGGCGTACGGTCCGCGCACGGTGCGTGGCGATGCCCAGGGCGGCGCCCACCGCGGCGGCGCGGTCCTGGTCGTGCTCCCAGAACGTGGTGATCCGGGTGACCGGCTGGATCGTGTGGACGGTACGGGCCAGCGCGACGACCTCGTCCATCGGGGCGTCCTTGCGCACCGCGAGGACCCGCGCGTAGTGGCCGGACTCGGTGATCCGGGACAGGTGTTCGGGCCGGCAGAGCACCGAGACGGTGGCGGACTCGTCCAGTTCACGTATCCGGCCCGCGAAGTCCAGCTGGGGGCCGATCGCGAACAACAGGTAGTGGTCGGAGGCAGGAGAGGGGGAGAGGGCGGTGGGGACACGGTCAGACATGGGGGAGGGCCCTTTCACGGGTGGGTGCGCAGGAGGGGGGCGGTGGGGGAGAGGGCGCGGGACAGTCCCTCGGCGAGAATCGCGAGCGGTGGCCGCGCGATCAGGTAGAAGTGGTCGCCCGGTACGGTGTGCCGGACGAACGGGCCTTCGGTGACATCCGCCCAGGCCGCGGCCCGCTCCTCGTCGACCTGCGGGTCCGCGCTGCCCGCGACGGCGGTGACCGGACAGGTCAGGAGCGGGCCGGACCGGTACTCGTAGGCGTCGAACATCCTGAAGTCGCCGCACACGTACGGCAGGACCAGCTCGCGGAAGTCGGGGTCCGACAACAGCTCGGCGTCCGTGCCGCCCAGCTCCACCAGAGCGTCCGCGACCGCCTCGTCGTCCATGTCGGCGGCGGCCGGGCCACCGTCCGTGCGGTGCGCGAGGTGCGGTGCGCGCGCCCCGGAGGCGTAGAGGTGCCCGACCGGACGGCCCCGCGCCTGGAGGCGCCGCGCCGTCTCGAAGGCGACGACCGCGCCCATGCTGTGACCGAGGAGGGCCGTGGGCCGGTCCAGGAGCGGCAGCACCGCCTCGGTGATGTCCTCGGCCATCCGGTGCAGGTCGGTGGGCAGGGGCTCCTGGAGCCGGGCCGCGCGGCCCGGGTAGCACACCGAGTGGATCTCGTACCCGGGCAGTTGCCCGGCCCACTCGTGGAAGAAGGACGGCGAGCCGCCCGCGTGCGGGAAGCACACCAGGCGGTACGTCGCCCCGGGGCGCGGGACCGCGCATCTGAGCCAGCTCATCGTCGTTCCTCTGCTCCTGCCGTGATCAGTGATTCCACGAGGGCGGTCTGCTGGGCGAGGGTCGGCCCGGTCATCAGCGCCCGGACCGGGACGCGTACCCCCAGGTCGTCGCCGAGCCGCCGGGCGAGCCGGACCACCAGGAGGGAGTCACCACCGAGGTCGAAGAAATCGGACTCGGGTGACAGCCCGGGCCGGCCGAGCAGCTCGGTCCACCGGGCCGCGACCGCCTCACCAGGGCTGCGTACCGCCGTGGCCGGTGCCGCCGCGGTCCGCACCGCGCCCCTCACGCCCGGGGCCGGGCTCCCCGTACGGGCGTGGGGGGGGGGGGGGGGGGCGGCGCCGCCCGGCCGGCCCCCCCCCCCCCCCCCCCCCCGCCCCCCCCCCCCCCGCCCCCCCCCCGCCGGGGCCGCGCGCGGGGCCGCCGCGCCCCGCGGGGCCCCCCCCCGCCCCCCCCCCGCCGGGGGGGGGGCCCCCCGCCGGGGGGGGGGGGGCGGGGCCGCCCCCCGACCCGGGTACGTTCCGCAGCCGCGCCAGCGCCTGCGGCGCCACCAGGCGCGGCCCCGCGAAGGCGTAGCCGGGCAGGTGCGCCGGACGCCCGGGGCCGGCCAGGGCCACCGCGTCGAGCGGCAGTCCGGCGGCCCACAGCCCGGCCAGTGCCGACAGGGTCTCCTCACCGGGACGCTCCGAGCGCCCCGGGCTGAGGGCCACGGCCGTCAGCCCCGCAGCCTCCGCCATACTGCTCAGCGCCCGGCCGGGGCCGAGCTCGACCGCCACCGCGTCCGGGTGGAACCCGGCGATCGCCGCCAGCCCGGCCGCGAACCGTACGGTGCCGCGCGCTTGCCGGGCGAACGAGTCCGCCTCGACCGGGCTGCCGGCCGGCACCAGGGCGCCGGTGGCATTGGACAGGTACGGCAGCCGGGGGCGCCCGAGGGGCAGCTCCGCCACGGCCCGCGCCAGCTCCCCGACGGCCGGCTCGATCATCGAGGTGTGGAAGGCGTGGCTGGTCCGCAGCCGCCGGACCCTCTCCCGGCCACCGAGCCACCCCCGGAAGGCCTCCACCGCGTCGGCGGGCCCGGCCAGGACCGCGCTCTCGGCGGTGTTCACGGCGGCGAGCTCCAGCAGCGGCCCGCCCGTCCCGGCGAACTCCCGGGCCAGAGCGGTGGCCTCGCCCTCACCCACGGGCAGGGAGAGCATCGCACCGGGCGGGCAGGACTGCATGGCACGCCCGCGCAGGGCCACCAGCGAGGCCGCGTCGCCCGGTGCCAGTACGCCCGCCAGCGCGGCGGCGGTCAGCTCGCCGAGGCTGTGCCCGGCGAGCGCGACCGGGCCGAGACCGAGAGCGGTCAGCGCGGTGGCCGCCGCGTACTCCACGCAGAACAGCGCGGGCTGCGCCAGTTCGGTACGCGCCAGCTCCCCGGCGGGGAACGCCGGATCGAGCAGCGCGGGCCGCAGCCGGGCCGCCGTCCCCTCCTCGAAGAGCGCCAGGCACTCCTCCAGAGCGGCGTCGAACCCGGGCAGCGCCTCCCGGAACGGCAGTGCCATGCCGGGGCGCTGGCTGCCCTGGCCGGGCAGCAGGAACACCACGGGTGCCGGTCTCCCGGCGGGCCCGGTCGCCGTGGTCGCCGCGTCCAGCCGCTCGGCCAGTTCCCGGTGGGTGCGGCCGACGACGGCCGTACGGTACGGCAGCCGGGCCCGGCCTGCGGCCAGGGTGTGGGCGATGTCCCCGAGCGGGGTGGACTCCAGGCCGGGCAGCCGCTCGGCGAGGCGCCGCACCGAACGGGTCAGGGCCTGCGGTCCGGCGGCCGAGACCATCAGCACCCGGCCGTGGGGGGGGGCCCCCGCCCGCCCCGCCCGGACCGGGGGCTGCACCACGCCCACCGCGGCGGTGGTCCCGCCCAAGCCCAACGAAGAGACGCCCGCCCGGCGCGGGCCGGGGCCGTCCCAGTCGAAGCGGGCGGTGGGCACGTACAGCGGCGAACCACCGGTCTCCAGCAAGGGGTTGAGACCGGTGAACCCGGCCACCGGGGGAACCTGTCCGTCGCGTACCACCAGCAGGGTCTTCATCAGCGACACCAGCCCGGACGCCGCGTCGAGGTGGCCGATGTTGGCCTTCACGGCGCCGACCGCGACGCTGCCCGGTGCGGCGCCCAGGGCGCGCAGGACCGAGGAGGCGGCCGACCACTCGATGGGGTCGCCGACCCGGGTACCGGTGGCGTGCGCCTCCAGGTAGCCCAGGGTGCCGGCGCCGATGTCCGCCGCGGCGAGGGCGGCCCGGATCACGGCCTCCTGCCCGGCGGCGGAGGGCGCCTGGTAGCCCGCCTTGGCGGAGCCGTCGTTGTTGACGGCGGTACCGATGATCAGCCCGTACGGGTCGCTTCCGTCGTCGAGGGCGTCCTCGGCCGGGCGCAGGACCACGGCGACCACCCCGGAGCCCGCCAGCGCACCGTCGGCGGCGGCGTCGAAGGGGCGGCACTCCCCGGAGGCGGAGAGGATCCCCCCGGGCAGGTGGACGTGACCGGTCTGCGGGAAGTCGACGGCCGCCGCGACGACCACGGCCTGCTCGCACTCGCCGTTCAGCAGGGCCTGCACGGCGAGGTGCACGGCGACCAGGGAGGAGGAGCAGGCGGTCAGCACGCTCAGTGCCGGCCCGGTCAGGCCGAGGCGGTAGGCGATCCGGGTGGCCATGTAGTCGGGCTCGTTGGCGCGCAGCGCCTCCTCGACGCCCGCCGCGTCCAGGGTCCCCGAGGTGAGCATGGCGCGCAGGTAGGCGCTGCTGCTCGCGCTGGCGTAGACGCCGGTGACCCGGGACTCGGTCAGCGGGTCGCAGCCCGCGTCCTCCAGGGCCGTCCAGGCGGCCTCCAGCATCAGCCGGTGCTGGGGGTCCATGAGTTCGGCCTCGCGCGGGCTGATGCCGAACAGCTCGTGGTCGAACCGGTCGGCGTCCTCCAGCAGGCCCCGTACGGGGACGTAGTCCGGGTCGTCCAGCACACTCGCCGGCTCGCCGTCGCCCAGGAGCCGTCCGCGGGGCAGGCGGGAGGTGAGCACCTCGCCGCGCAGCAGCGCCTGCCACCAGGAGCCGATGTCGGCGGCGCCGGGGAAGCGGCCGGCCATGCCGGTGACGGCGATGTCCAGGGACCGGTCCCGGGCGTCCTGAGCGGCGGGCGCGTCCGTGGCCGCGTGGTTCCCGGGGTGTCCGAGCGGCGCGGTCATCGGGTCGCCCCCTGCACGGCACGGCGCTGGCGGGCGCGGGCGGCCCGCTCGCGGCGCGCCCGCTCGGCGCGGCCGTCGCCCTGCCCCGCCTGCTCGGCGCCCGCCCCGGCACCGGCCCGTACGAGCGCGGCCTGGGCGTCCACCGTGGAGCAGCGGAACAGCTCGACGACGGAGGGCCGTGCGCCGGTATGGCGTCCCAGGGCCTCCTGGAGCCGGATGATCAGCAGCGAATGCCCGCCCAGGTCGAAGAAGTTGACGGAGGTCGGTACGGAGGAGATCCCCAGCACCTCCGCCCACGCCGCCGAGACCTGCGCGACCGGGTCCGCGCCGGCCCCGGCCGGCCGCGCCTCCCGCAGCGCCGTCCCGGCCGCGGCCCGTCCGGGCCGGTCCGCTCGCGCCCCGTGCTCCAGGAGTGCGGCCAGCGCCGCCCGGTCCGCCTTGCCGTTGACCGTGACCGGGAAGGCGTCCATCGCCCTCAGCACCGCCGGCACCGCCACCTCGGGCAGCTCCAGCGCCAGCCGCTCCCGTACGGAGTTCAGCGCCTGGGGCGCGCTCGTGACGACGAAACCGGTCAGCCGGGTGCCCGTGGCGTCCGGTACGGCGACGGCCTCACGGACGCCGGGGCAGGCGAGCAGCGCCGACTCGACCGCGCCCAGCTCGACGCGGTGGCCGCGGATCTTGACCTGGCCGTCGCGGCGCCCGAGGAACTCCAGGGTGCCCGTCGCGCTCCAGCGGACCAGGTCACCGGTGCGGTACATCCGGGTGCCGCCGCCCGCGAAGGGGTCGGCGACGAAGGACACGGCGGTGGCCTCCGGCCGGCCGAAGTAGCCGCGGGTGACCCCCGAGCCCCCGATGTGCAGCTCGCCGGTGATCCCGGGCGGCACCAGCCGGCCCGCCGGGTCGAGCACGTACAGCAGGGCGCCCGGCACCGGACCGCCGATGTCGACGGGACCGGCGGTCCCGAAGCGCCGGTAACTCGCCCAGACGGTGGCCTCGGTGGGTCCGTACTCGTTCACGAGCGCGACGCCGGGCAGCAGCGCGGCGTGCCGGCTCAGCAGCGACTCGGCCAGCGCCTCACCGGCCGTGATCACCGTGGTCAGTCCGGCGGGCAGCCGGTCCAGCTGCTCACCGGCCGAGAGGATCGCGTCGTACAGGGAGGGGACGCACAGCAGGTGCGTCACGGCGTGCCGCTCGACCAGGCCGAGCAGCGCCTCCGGGTCGCGGTACTCGCCGGGGTCCGCCACGACGAGCAGGCCGCCCGCGCTCAGGGTGCCCCACAGCCCGGCGACGGAGGAGTCGAAGGCGAGCGGCGAGAGCAGCAGGAAGACCGGCCGGCCCGGGTAGACCTCGCGGCGCGCGAGGGTGGAGGCGGCCAGTTGGGCGTGCTCCACGAGGACGCCCTTGGGGGTACCGGTGCTCCCCGAGGTGTAGATGAGGTACGCGGGGTCGTCGGGGCCGGTCTCCACCGGCTCGGGAACCCCGTCCTCCTCGCATACGGCGGACCCGCCTTCGCCCCGTACGGCGGGCTCGTCGGCCGACAGGACGGTGAGGCCGAGCCCGGCGACCCGCTCCCCGAGCGCCCCCGTCACCAGGACCGCGCCGACCCGCGCGTCGCCGAGTACCGCGGCGATCCGCGCGTCCGGGTTGGCCGGATCGACGGGGACGTACGCCGCTCCCGCGCGCACCACCCCGAGCACCGCGGCGACCATGGCGACGGACCGGTCGGCCAGCACGGCGACCCGGTCGCCCCGGCCGATCCCGGCCTTGGCCAGCCGGGCGGAGATCCGGGCCGCCCAGGCGTCCAGCGCGGCCCGGTCGGCCCGGTCGCCGCCGCAGGCCACCGCGGGTGCGTCCGGTGCGAGGCGGGCGAGTTCGGCAATGCGCCCGTACACCGGGCCCCGGCCTTCGGCGGGCAGTTCGGCGCCCTGCCCGAGCGCCAGCAGCTCCCGGCGCCCCGCCTCGTCCAGCAGCTCCAGCGTCCCGACCGTGTGCTCCTGCCCGGCGGTCAGCCCGCGCAGGACGGTCCGCAGGTGAGCGAGGAGCCGCAGGACGCCGGAGGCGGTGTACCGCTCCTCGCTGTAGAGGGCGACGAGTTCGCACGTGCCCGCGGCCGGGTCGAGGCCCTCCAGGGCGACGCAGACCTCCCGCGCCCCCGACAGCTCGGCCGGTGCCGGGCCGTGCCGGAACTCGACGAGGTGCTCGGGAGGCAGCCCCTCGGCGCCGGCGGCCCACGACGCGAGCGACCGCTCCAGCTCCAGGGCGGCGTCGGCGAGGAACTCGGCCCGGCCCACCTCGTCCCGTACCGCGAGGACCACCGGGACCTGCGGCGTCCCGGCCACCACCCGGTCCGTGCCGGTCCGTCGGGAGAGGGTCACGGCGAGGGCCGCCAGGCCCACCGCCAGCGGGGTGACGCGGTGTTCCCGGGCCGTGCGCCCGACCGCCGCGCGCAGGGCGGCGTCGAGGGGCAGCCGCACCGTCGCGGACCGCCCGCCGGGGGCTGGACGGGCCCCGCCGACGCCCAGCGGACTGTCGGTGGTGGCGGCGCGGACCTCGTCGGCCCACCGCCGGAACTCCTCGGTGCTGCGGTGGGCCGGGGGCGGCCCGGACCGGGCGGCGGCGGACGGCGTTGACATCGTTGCTCCTTGGGTGGCGGTCGGGGCGCGTGGGGGCGGGGGTCAGCCGGCCAGCGTCATCGTGAGGTGGATGCGGTCGGTCCCGCCCGCGTTGTACGCGGAGTGGTGACGCAGGGTGTTGAGGATGTGGACCCGGCCGTCGGTCGGCACGTGGTAGGTGTGGCCGCTGCGGAACAGCAGACGGCTGTCCTCGTTGGTCGTGAGCGCCACGTGCGCCACGCGCGAGTGGTCGGTGTGCATGTGGTAGATCTCGCCCGGGTGCAGGGTGACCAGGCGCATCCGGCCGGGGCGGAAGGTCAGGCTCCGGTAGAGCTCGTAGAAGTAGGTGTCCTTCAGCTCCTCGTTGAAGAACGCGAACTCGCCCTCCTCGAAGTTCTTCCGGCCCGTCCTCTGGTCGAACTGGCCGTTGCCCGCGTCGCGCCACGGGTCCTCGGCACCGGCGCGGTGGGTCAGCCCCAGCCGGCGGAAGCGGTCCTCCGGCTTGCCGGAGGGAGCGTCGGGCAGACGGTCCAGGTACTGCTGGTAGGCCTTGAGGATCTCGTCCTGGTCGAGGGCGGGACCGGGGACGATCTCGACGAGCTCGGGGTCGATGACGCTGAGGGTCGGGGTGGCCATGCTGCTCTCCGGTTTCTGGTGTCCGTGCCGTCCGGACGGGAGCCCGGACGGCACGGGGAACGACAGGGGAAGGAAGGGGAAGGCAAGGGGAGAAGGGAGAAGGGGGAGGGGGGAGGGGGAGGGGCCGGGCTGCCCTCGCGGGCGGTTCAGACCACCGGGCCCTCGTACGTCCGGGGCCGTGGCGAGGTCCGGACGGCCCAGGAGACGAGCGGGCGGCTGACACAGCCCACGAAGAGGAACACGAGTGCCAGCACGAACCAGCCCGAGCGGCCGAGGCCGAGTGCCAGGGTGGCCAGCACGGCGGGGGCGAGCGCCTCCGCCAGGCCGCCGCCGAGACCGAAGACCCCGGAGTACTGCCCTTGGGCGTGCGGGGCCGCGAGCCCGAAGGAGTACTCCATCGCGGCGGCCGCGTGCCACAGCTCGCCGAGCGTGTAGACGGCGGTGGCGGCCAGCAGCAGCGCGGCCGAGGCCCACATGGAGAGGTCGCCGGCGGCCATCATCAGCAGCAGCCCGACGGCGACGGCCCCGCCCGCCCAGCGCATCCGGGAGCCCGCCGAGGCGGGGTCGCTGACGTTCTTGCTCACCGCGACCTGGAGGGTGATGACCAGGACGGTGTTGAGGACCAGCACCCCGGAGACCATCCAGCGGGGCGCCTCGGTGTGCTCGACGATCCACAGCGGCAGCAGGAACGTCGGCACCGCGAAGTGCAGTGACATCAGGGAGTTGAGCACGGTGGCCGCGAGGTACGGACGGTCCCGCAGCGCCTCCCACCGGCCGCTGAGCGGCGGCACCTCGACGGGGACCGGCCGGGGCAGCCACAGCAGCGTGATCGCGCAGCCGACGAAGGCCAGGGCCCGGGCCCCGACCAGGGTCAGGTAGGCCGGCGCGGTGTCGAGCTGGATGGCGACGCCCGCGGCCAGCGCCCCGAGCGAGATGCCCAGGTTGGTCCCGGCGCGCAGGTAGGCGCGGAACCGGGCCGGGTCGTCGCCGCCGAAGCTCCGTACCAGCGGCGCCCGGCTGGACTTGTCCGCGGCGAACACCACCCCGGTGAGCACGGAGATCAGCACGAACGACCAGAAGGCGTCGACCAGCAGGAAGCAGCCCATGAACACCGCACCCGAGAGCATCACCGCGATCTGCGTCTCCCGGGCGCCCCAGCGGTCCGCGATCCGGCCGCCCAGGACACCGGCCACCAGGCCGACCATGGCACCGGCGAACAGCCCGAACGCGACCTGGGACATCGGCAGGCCCACGACACGGGTGAAGTACAGGACGCTGGACGACATGAACATGCCGCTGCCCAAGGCGTTGACGAAGGTCGCCCCGGCCAGGGTCCGGCGGGGACCGCGCTCCGGCAGCAGCCGCGCCGGCCGCCTCCGCCGGGCGGCCGTGTCCTTCGCCCCCGGCTGCTGTGCGGGCGTGGTCACGGCCACAGCGGGTCCCGGAAGTCGGCCTCGGGCCGCAACGCGCGGCCCCAGGCACGGATCTCGCGTCCGGTGAGCCCCTGCGGGGCGATCACCAGGCGTTCCTCGAACCAGGCCCCCACCTCGGCGAAACGGGCCTCCAGCCGTTCCTCGTCGGCCGCCGACACCAGCACCTGTCCCACCCGGTGGTTGGTGTTGTCGATGTCGCCGAGGAAGCGTTCACCGGCCGGGAACTCGACCCGGGCGAACTCCACCCCGGGCAGGGCGCGCAGCTCCGCGGGGGAGGGGCAGCCGAACATGATGCCGGCCCGGCCCTTGAGGTAGCTGGTGCCGAAGACCCCGGGGCGGACCTCCACCTCGGCGCGCGGCGTCCGGCCGAGCGCGCTCATCAGCGCCGCCTCGCCCAGATGGACGCCGAACTTGGCCTGGATCTGCTCGTGGATCAGGGCGCCGCCGCGGCGGGCCGCACACTCGCTGAAGGTCAGCCCCCCGGTCCCGGGGTCGTGGAACAGCTCCATGTGGAAGACGCCGTCGCGCAGTCCGAGCGCCTCCAGGGAGCGCCGCACCACCGGCTCGGCCCGGTCGTACGCCCAGGCCTCGTCCTTCGGGTCGAAGTGCCGCATCCAGAGCGGGGTCTGCTCGTCGATCATGGTGAGGCAGGGGGCCCCGTAGCGGCCGACGGCCAGGAAGAGCAGTTCCCCGTCGTGCAGGAAACCGTCCGCGATCCACTCCTCGCCGCCGATGTACTCCTCCAGGACGAAGGTGCGCTGAGCCGTGCGCTCCGCGCGGTAGCGGCGGCTGAGGGCGCGCAGCGCCTCCGGGCCGTCGACGACCGCGGTGCGCGCGGTCGCGGCGCCGGCCACGGGCTTGAGCACGGCCCTGTCGTACTCCCACGCGACACCGGACACGTCGTGCACGTCGTCGATGACGGTGACCCGGGCGGCCGGTATGCCGGCCGCCGCGACCGCGCGTTTTTGCAGCGACTTGTCGCGGAAGTACGCGGCGGTGACCGGGTCGATCGCCCGGCAGCCCAGCTGGGTGGCGAGCATCCCGGCGGTGACCAGCGCCCATTCGTCGGAGGTGTGGACGGCGTCGAAGGGGTGCTCGCCCAGCCCGGCCCTGTGCAGGGCCGTCAGCACGGCCTCGGGGCTCTTGTGGTCGTCGACGAGGAGTACGGTCAGCCCCTCGGGGACCTCGGCCAGCCCGTGGTCGTAGCCGGCCGCCCCCCAGGCGACGACCGCGTCGACGCCGCCCCGCAGGCATGCCTGCATGACGTACTTGTCGGGGCCCAGCAGCAGGACGCTGGGGCGCCGCTGGTCCTGGGCCACCCGGTAGACCCCGTCCTTGAGGTCCTGGACGGCGTCGCGGTCGGCCCGCACCTGCTCCATGCCGTCGGCCGTCAGGAAGATCCGCAGCGGGCTGGTGAGGAGGTCGGCCGTGGGGCTGATCCGTTTGCCGGGGCCGAGCTTGACGCCGACGAGGTGGACGCTCGGCAGGGCTTCGATCCGCGCGACCGCCTCCCGGTCCACGGACTCGACCAGGCCGCTGAGCCCGGTGCGGGTGCTGTGGACGGCCGCTGCCGCGCGCCGGGAGTAGACCAGGCCGGCGTACCGCCGGGTGAACTCCGAGGGGCGGGTGTAGGCGAGGGCGGTCAGATCGGCCTGGTTGGCGCCCGTGCACACGTCGTGGAAGCCCGGGTTCATGTTGCCGTTGAGGCGTGCGCCGATCTCCACGAGGGTCGGTCCGTGCGGGGTCATGATGACCTCGGCGTGGGCGGGACCGTGCTCGATGCCGAGGGCCTGGAGCACCGTGTCGACGTAGGCGACCAGCGCGGGGACCGGGCCGTCGTCCGGGTCGAGCAGGACGTCGAGGTCGTAGATGTTCCTGCCGTTCGGCAGGATCTCCTTCTCGTACTCCCACACGCCGCAGACGTACCGCTGCCCGGCGACGCTGACCGTGTCGACGATGTACTCCGTGCCTTCCAGGAAGGACTGCACGAGCGCCTCGGAGTTGGGCCGGTCGAAGATGTCGGTGGAGCCGAGCACCGCGCGGGCCGCCGCGAGGACCTCGGCCGCGTCGTGGCAGCGGTAGACGTGGTCGGTGGAGGCCGAACTCAGCGGCTTGACCACCACGGGATACCCGCCGCCCGTCCGCTCGGCCCAGTCGGCGAGCGCCTGCGGATCGGACCCCTTGTACTGGTCCGCGCAGCGCACACCGGCCCGGCGCAGGGCCTCGATCATCTCGTACTTGTCCCGGCGGGCGGCCGAGAGGTGCGTCCCGTTGGTCGCGAGGCCCAGGGCCTCGCTGAGCGCGTCGGCGAGCGGGACGCCGGGCTCCTGGCCCGCCAGCACGGCCACCGGGCCGAGCGTACGGAGCGCTTCGACGGTCGTCCCGAACGCGGTGGCGTCCGGGCAGTACAGCTGGCCGCGGTAGGCGTCCGCATCCGGCTGGAGCATCGTCGACATCGGTTGTGCGGAGCTGTACACGTGCACCACGTCGACGCCGAGCCTGGCGAAGGCCGGGGGAAGGAAGGCACCGGTCGAGTACCCGTCGACGATCACTGCGGTTCTGGCGGCATGGGCCGGGGGAGGGTCGCAATCCATCGGGTCTGTCACTCTCTGAGCGGTGTGCGAGCAATGAGGGGCGGCCGGGTCGCGGCCGCGGGACGGCGGGATCGTGCCGGGTGCGGCGGGATCAGGCGCCGGGGGAGGGCCAGCCGATGTCGTTGCGCAGGGTGGGGGCCGGGTCGGGCGCGGTCCGGCCGGTCCCGTGGGCGGGGCTCTCCGGCGGCGGCGGCCAGCCGATGTCCCCGGCGGCGACGGCGCCACCCGGCGGCGGCGGCCAGCCGATGTCCCCGGCGGCGACAGGAAATCCGGACACCCCGGTGACGGCGACGGCGAGCAGGGCGACGAAGGCGCCGGCTGCGACACGGACTCGGGCGGTACGGAGCAAGGAACGCACGAAAACTCCTTGGCAGTGGTGACGAGGGAGGTCAGTGGTGCCGTGGTGACGGCTGCGTTGCCACGGAAGCTAGTCCAGAGATCGACCGCTTGGCAACATGTTTCCAACTGATTGGCAATCTTGATCTTGGCCAGAAGTGGCGATCGTAGTTTGTTTCGTTCGCCCCACGGGCAATAATTTGCCTCGGTGTCGCCTTAGCGGTTAGCCTCAGCAAAGCTCGCGGCAGCATGTCCCTGCTGAGCGAGTGCGACCGGACCGCCCGCCCCGCGACCTCCGCCGCTCCCGTCATGTCCGTCCGAACCCCTGGGGTTGATCACGTGTTGGAACAACCGTTGTTCGGGCGTCGGCTCAAGCAGCTCCGGACCCAGCGGGGGCTCTCGCAGGTGGTCCTCGCGGGCGAGGGGATGTCCACGGGCTACCTCTCGCGGCTGGAGTCCGGCGTGCGCCAGCCCACGACCCGGGCCGTGGAGCACCTGGCCGCGCAACTCGGGATCGCGCCCACGGCGTTCGACGAGCCCGAGACGGCCTCGCTGACGCGGGCTCTCGCCATCGCCGCCTCCGCCGACTCCGACGAGAACGTCCGGCAGGTCGAGCAGGCGCTCGCCTCGGGCAGCGGCCAGGACCCCCTGCTGCGCTGGCAGGCCCTGTGGCTGGTCGCCCAGTGGCACCGCCGGATGGGCGAGCACCACAAGGAGGGGGAGTCGCTGGAGGAACTGGTGCGGCTCGGCGACGAACTGGACCTGCCCGAACTGCGCTCCCGCGGCCTCACCCAGCTCGCACGGTGCCTGCGTTCGTGCGGGGAGATCCCCCGGGCCGCCGAAGCCGCCTCGGAGGCCCACCGGCTGGCCCGGGAGAACGACCTCCCGATCCAGGACGTGGCCGCCAGCCTGCTGGCCCTGGTCTCCGTGGAGACCGAGGCGGGCCGCCTCTCGGAGGCCCGCGCGCACGCCGACGAGCTGACCGCCCTCACCGGCGGGCGCACCGACTCCCTGTGGGCCGAGGCCCTGTGGACCGCCGCCGCCGTCCGCGTCCGCCAGGGCGACCCGAACAGTGCCCAGGAGCTGCTGGACCAGGCGCTGGCCGGCTTCGGCAGCGCGGAGAACCTCTCGCTGTGGACACGGCTGCGGGTCGCGGCCGCCCGGCTGCACCTGCAGAAGACACCGCCGGAACTCGACGTCTCCGAGCGGTACGTGGAACAGGCCGAGACCAGCCTCGCCTTCGTCGGCATCCCGGCGCTGGGGCAGGAGGTGACGGCCCTCAAGGCCGAGATCGCCTTCCAGGGCGCACGGTTCGCCGACGCCCGCGCACTGCTGGACCGGGTGCGCGGCACCGACCCGAACATGACCTACCGCAACCGGGTCCGGCTGGACATCCTGGACAGCCGGCTGCTGGTCATCGAGGGCGCCGAGGAGGAGGGGCTGGCGCGGATGCGCCGCCTCGCCGAGGAGGCCCAGAAGGCCGCCAACATCGACCTGGCGGCGGACATCTGGCGGCTGCTGGCCGACACCCTCGCCCTCTCGCGCGGACCCGCCTGAGCCCGGCCGGGCGGTACCGGCCACCCCCGCCGGGCCGCCACCCCGCCCCTGCCGGAAGGGGGGTGCCGTGGGGGGGGGGGGGGGGGGGGGGGGGGGGGGGGGGCGGGGGGGCGGCCCCCCCCCCCCGCCGCGCGCCCCCCCCCCCCCGCGCGCCCCGCCCCGCGACCGGCCACCAGACCGGCTCCCGCCAGCACCAGGAAACCGCCGCAGCCGAGGATCATCCCCTGCCAGCCGTACGCCCCGTACAGCGCGGTGCCGGTGAGCGACCCCACCGCGCCGCCCGCGAAACTGGCCAGCATGAAGAGCGTGTTGAGCCGCGCCCGGATGCCGTCGTCCAGCCGGAAGATGCGCACCTGGTTGGCGATCTGCCAGCAACTGCCGCCGTACACCAGCAGGTTGCATCCCACCACCAGCGCGGCCATCGAATCGCCGAACAGCCCGAGCAGCAGGAAGGCCGCGCTCACGCAGGCGAAGGCCAGCAGGTTGACGTGGCGCGGGCCGCGCCGGTCGCTGAGCCGGCCCGCCGTGTAGGACAGCAGCGCCGCAGGCAGGCTGAACAGGCCGAACAGTCCGGCCCAGGCGACTCCCATGCCGAAGGGCGGGGCCGCGAGGTGGAAGGCCAGCGTCGCCCAGAACGCGCTGAAGGCGGCGAAGACCGTCGCCCCCAGGAACGCCGACAGCCGCAGCTCCGGATGGGCCGTCACCAGCCGCGGCAGTGAGGCCATCAGCGCCCGGTAGGTCAGCGTCCCGCCGGCCGCCCGCTCGGGCAGCAGCCTCGGCAGGAAGGCCACCAGCGCACCGGTGAGCGCCGCCGCGACCAGGTAGGCGGTCCGCCAGTCCCCGCTGAGGCCGACCACCGCGCCGGACAGGGTGCGCGAGAGCGTCCCCCCGAGGGTCAGCCCGATGCCGATCATCCCGAGGGCCTGCCCGCTGTGGCCCGGACCCGCCATCGAGGCGGCCGTGGGCATGATCACCTGGGGGAGCACGGTGGTGGTGGACAGGGCGACCGTGGCGACCGTGAGCGTGGCCAGGTTGGGCGCCAGGGCGGCGGCCAGCAGCCCGGCGGTGGTCAGCAGGAGCAGCGTCGTGGTCAGCAGCCGCAGCCGGGCCACGTCCGCGAGCGGGACGACCAGGCTGATGCCGAGGGCGTACCCGACCTGAGCGGCGGTGGCGACCAGGCCCGCGGCCGAGTCCGTGACGCCGAGGCCCGAGGCGATGGCGTCGAGCAGCGGCTGAGGGAAGTAGATGTTCGAGACCGTGAGGGCGCCGGCGACCGCGAGGGCCAGCGCTGTACCACGACTCAGGCCCTGTCGAGGCGTGGTGGCGGGTGCTGTGACGGTCATGGCCGGTCTCCTCCGCGTGCGGATCAGTGGATGTGCGGAGTGATATTGCCAGCTTGGCAATCTGTGTGGCAACCTCTTGCTAATCCCTGGAACAGACCTGGCCCGAACCGGCCCAGGCTTTTCCATGAGCACAAGGTGGAGAACATGAGGAGCGCACAACTGCGCCCAGTGGCCGTGCTGGTGGACGCCTACACCAGTGGCAATCATTTGCCTCCGGCGTTTGCCAAGCTCGGTGTCGACGTGGTGCACGTACAGAGCACACCCGAGCTGATGACCTCGATGCGGTTGCCCGATCTCACCGCGTACCGGGCCGTGGTCCCCTACGGGACCCCGGCCGAAACGGCCGCCCGGCTCCGTGAGTTCGGCCCGGTCTGCGTCGTCGCGGGCCAGGAACCCGGCGTCGAACTCGCCGACGAACTCTCGGAACTGCTCGGACTGCCGACCAACGGCACCGCGCTCTCCCGCGCCCGCCGCGACAAGTACGAGATGATCGAGGCCCTGCGCCGCGCCGGTGTCCGCTGCGCCGACCAGCTCAAGAGCGGCAGCGCCGACGAACTCGTCGCCTGGGCCGAGGAACACGGCGCCTACCCGGTGGTCGTCAAGCCGCTGTCCTCCGCCGCCACCGAGGGCGTGGCCGTCTGCCGGGGACCGGAAGAGGTCCGCAAGGCCGCCGAGGCCGTCCTCGGCACCGTCAACATCTTCGGCGAGCCCAACGACGAGGTCCTCGTCCAGTCCTTCCTCCAGGGCGAGGAGTACATGGTCGACTTCGTCTCGTACGGCGGGCGGCGCCACGCCTGCGGGATCTGGCAGTACCGCAAGCGCCTCGACGGCACCCACCGCCTCTACGACCGGGACGCCATCACCCCGCCGGAGTCGAGCCCCGCGCCCGAGATCATCGCCTACATGCACGAGGTGCTCGACGCCCTGGGCATCGCGTACGGCCCGACCCACGCCGAGGTCATCGTCACCCCGCAGGGCCCCGCCCTCGTCGAGGTCGGCGCCCGCCTCTCCGGCGGACTGCTGCCCGACTTCCACGACCTCTGCCTGGGCGGGAACCAGGCCGACCTGACCGCGCTGGCCTACGCCCGGCCGCAGGAGTTCCTGGACCGGCACGCGGGCGGCAGCTACCGCAAACTGACCGAGGCCAGCCAGATCTTCACCGCCACCACCCGGGACGGCGTCGTCGAGAGCCTCGACCAGGAGGTCCTCGCGCAGATCGAGGCACTGGAGTCGGTCCACCTCGTCGTCCCCAAGCTCGCCCCCGGCAGCCGTATCCGGCCCACCGTCGACCTCTACACCGCCACCCTCGTGGTGTGGACCCGCCACGACTCGACCGAGGTGCTGGAACGGGACTACGTCCGCGTCCAGGAGCTCGCCGACCAGGTCTACCGGCTCCGCGACGACCTGGGACGGGCCGCGTGAGCGCCCGGTCCGGGACCCCCGGGCTGCTGCTGGTCGGCGGCGGCGGGGCGATGACCCTCAGCGTCGACGTCGCCGTCCAGGCGCTGGAACAGGCGCGCTCCCGCGGGCTGGACACCCATGTCACCAACCAGGCCGAAACCCTGGCCGCCACCCCCGAGGTCACCGCCGCCGCGGACGGCGCCACCGCCGTCGACTTCACCCGCCCCGGGGCCACCGCCGACTGGGCCGCCGCCCGCGCCGGCTCCGGCGACCACCCCGCCGTCGCCTTCGGAGTACGCGAGATGGCACAGGTCGCCGTCGCCGAGACCGCCGAACGGCTCGGCCTGCTCGGCAACCCGCCCGCCGCGGTCCGCCGCATCCGCACCAAGGACGCCTGCCGCGCCGCCCTCGCCGAGGCCGGATTCCGCCAGCCCGCCGTGCGCCTGTGCCATGGCGGGAGCGACGCGCTCGCCTTCCTCGCCGGGACCGCCGGCCCCTGGGTGGTCAAGCCCCGCGACGGCGCGGACAGCGCCGGCGTACGCAAGGTCACCGGGCCCGGTGACCTGACGGCCGCCCTCGGCCGCCTCCCGGACCCGCAGGCCCCCTTCCTCGTGGAGGAGTTCGTCCAGGGTGAGGAGTACAGCGTCGAGGGGGTCTTCCTCGACGGCGCTCCCCGGGTGCTCGCGGTCACCGCCAAGGAGAAGCTGGCACCCCCGTACTTCGTCGAGATCGGCCACGTCCTGCCCGCCCCCCTCCCGCAGGACACCCTCCGGGAGATCGAGGACACCGTCACCGCCGCGCTCACCGCCCTGGAGCTGCGCTTCGGGCTCTTCCACGTCGAACTGTGGCTGACCGCCGAGGGGATCGTGCTCGGCGAGGTGCACGCGCGGATCGGCGGCGGCTGGATCCACCGGATGCTGCCGCACGCCCGGCCAGGACTGGAACTGTACGGCGCCGTCTACGACGACGTGCTGGGCCGCCCCGTGGAGCTGCCTCCCGCCTCCCGCGCCGCCGCCACCCGCTACTTCGCCCCGCCGGCCGGCCGGGTCACCGCCGTCGACGGCTGGCAGGAGGCGCGCACCCACCCGGCCGTGCTCCACGCCGAACTCCGCCTCGCGCCCGGTGACGTCGTCACCGGCTTCCGCAGCGGCGGGGACCGGGTGGGCGCCGTGGTCGTCGGGGCCGCCACCCCCGAGGAGGCCCGGGAACTCGCCCGCACGCTCGTGGACTCCGTACGGATCACCGTCGAGCCGCTCGAAGACGCCGGGGCGGCCGGGGCGCCCGGGAGGACCGTACCGGCCGTACCGGCCGCAACGGCCGGGGCACCCGCGGCTTTCGGCACCCGTTTCGCCACCCGCGCGGTGCCCACCGGGCCCGCGGCGCCCGAGGTGGTCGTCACCGTGGAACCCAGGCCGCTGACCAGCTCCTTCCAGATCTCCCACATGACCATCCGGACGGTCGACATCGTCCGTCTGCGACTGCGCCGCGCCGAAACCACCGAGGGCGAGGGCGAGATCGCCGCCGACCTCGGCTACGGACAGGACGGCCGGGCCATCGCCGCCGAGGCCGGGGCCCTGGCCCGCGTCCTCGCCGAGGAGTGCGCCGCCACCGCGGATGCGCTGGAGCCGATCCGCTCCCGTCTGGCGAAGGCCGCCGCGGACGGCGTCGGCGCACCCGCCCGGATGCTCGTCGAGATGGCCTTCCTGGACCGCGCCGCCCGCCGGGCCGGCGTACCGGTGTGGCACCTGCTCGGCCTGCCCGAGCCCGGCCTCGTCCGACTGCTGCACACCGTGCCCATCGGCGAGGACATCCCCCTCGACGGACGGCCACTGAAGATCAAACTGGGCGGTGCGCAGGACGAACGGGTGCTGCGCTCCCTCCTCGGGGTCGACGCCCCGCTGATCCTCGACGCCAACCGCGGCTGGGACCGCGCCGACTGGGAACGGCTGCGCCCCCTGGTGAGCGCGCTCGCCCCGGCGGTCCTGGAGGACCCGGTCCGCGACCCGCGGCTCATCCCCGAGGTCCGCGCCGCGCTGCCCGGCACCGCCGTGCTCCTCGACGAGGGCATCGCCACCCCCGCCGACGCCGAGTACGCCGTCCGCGTGGCCGACGGCCTGAACGTCAAGCTGATGCGCTTCGGCGGACTGCTGCCCGCGCTCACCGCGCTGTCGGCCGCGACCGGGCAGGGCGCCGTCCGCATGCTGGGCTGCTTCCTGGAACCACCGCGTGCCATCGCCTACGCCGCGCAGCTCGCCGGAGTGTGCGACTGGTCCGACCTCGACGGGCACTTCTGGGTCAGCCAGGACCCCGCCGTGCCGTCGTACAGGCTCGACAGCAGCGCCCCGGGCATCCCCCGGATCGCCTACGGGCAGGACACCGGCGCATGACCGCCACCCGCGACCGCCTCCCGTACGGGAGCTGGCCCTCCCCGGTCACCCCGGAGGACGCCGCCCGCGGCGACGCCCTGCTCGAATGGGTCGGATTCCTCGGCGCCGACGTCTGCTGGACCGAGGCGCTCCCCGAACAGGACGGCCGCAGCGGGCTGATGCGCCGGACACCGCGGGGCACCGCCGAGGTACTGCCGGACGGCTGGGACGTACGCACCAGGGTCATCGAGTACGGCGGCCGGCCCTGGCTGGCCCTGTCCGACCGGGCCGAGGACGGCATCGTCTTCACCCACGGCCCCGACCAGCGGGTGTACCGCTGGCGGCCGGGCACCGACCCGGTGCCGCTCAGCCCCGCCGGAGCCTGGCCCGGTGAACTGCGGTACGCCGACTTCGCCGTCCACGGCGAGGAGGTGTGGTGCCTGCGCGAGGCGGTCGGGGACGAGCACGCCGTCACGGCCGTACGCCACCTGGTGGCGCTCCCGCTCGACGGCCGCGCCGCCGAAGACCCCGGCGCGGTGCGCGAACTGGCCACCACCCACCACTTCATGACCGGCCCGAAGGTCGAGCCCGGCGGCGGCCGGGTGGCCTGGATCGGCTGGAACCATCCCGACATGCCGTGGGACACCACCGAGCTGATGGCCGCCGAGATCCTCGCCGACGGCACCCTGGCCCCGGCCCGACCGCTGATGGGCGGCGACGGCGAATCGGTCACCCAGACCGAGTGGGCCGCCGACGGGTCCGGCACCCTCTACGCCGTCAGCGACCCGGACGGCTGGTGGAACGTCCACGCGATCCCCCGGGACGGGACGCCCCGCAACCTGTGCCCGCGCCCCGAGGAGTTCGGCGAGGCGCTGTGGCGGATCGGCCTGCGCTGGTGCCTGCCCCTGCTCGACGGCCGTCTCGCCGTCGTGCACGGCGTGGGCGAGCGCAGGCTCGGAGTCCTCGCCGCCGACGGCACCCTCACCGACCTCGCGGACCCGGCCACCGAATGGCACTTCGCGGCCACGGACGGCCGCCGCGTCGCCGCCGTGGTCTCCTCACCCGCTCAGCGGCGCACCGTGGTCCTGGCGGACCCGGACGAGGGCACGGTCGAGGTGGTCCGCGCCCCGGCCGACGGGGCCCTCGACGCCTACGCCACCGTCCCCGCGCGCCGCACCTACCGGGGGCCGGACGGCGAGCGGGTCCACGCCCACGCCTACCCGCCCCACCACCCCGGACTCACCGGCGCGGACGGCGAACTGCCGCCCTGGCTGGTCTTCGCGCACGGTGGCCCCACCAGCCGCAGCCACCTGGTCCTCAACCAGGAGATCAGTTTCTTCACCAGCCGTGGCATCGGCGTACTCGACGTGCAGTACGGCGGCTCCACCGGCTACGGCCGGGACTACCGCGAACGGCTGCGCCACACCTGGGGGGTGACCGACGTCGCCGACTGCGCCACCGCGATCCGCGGCCTGATCGCCGAAGGACTCGCCGCCCCCGGGCGGATCGCCATCCGCGGCGGCAGCGCCGGCGGCTGGACCGCGGTCGCCTCGCTGGTCGCCGAACCGGACCTCTACCGGGCGGCCGGGATCTACTACCCGGTGCTCGACCCGGTGAGCTGGCGGGCCGAGGGCGGCACCCACGACTTCGAGTCGCGGTACCTGGACGGCCTGATCGGCCCGTGGCCCGAGGCCGCCGACCGGTACGGGAAGCAGTCCCCGCTGTCCGGCGCGGAGTCCATCCGCACCCCGTTCGTCCTCATGCAGGGCCTGGACGACACCGTCTGCCCGCCCGCGCAGGCCGAACGGCTGCTCGAACTGACCGACCCCGCCCGCGCGCCCCACCGCTACCTGACCTTCGAGGGCGAGGGACACGGCTTCCGGCGCTCCGCCACCGTCGCGGACTCGCTGCGCGCCGAACTGCGGCTGTACGGGCAGGCCCTCGGCTTCACTCCCGCGCACTGACCGCGCCCACGCGCCGGCCCGGTCCCACCGCCCACGCCCCACGCTTCACGAACAGAGGCACCCCCATGTCTTCCTTCGAACAACTGAACTTCGACCGGCTCGCGCCGGGCGTCCGCAAGGACCTGCGGGCCCTGCGCACCCTGGACAACCACCACGGTCCGCTCGCCCTCCTCTTCGAGTACGCGCTGATCGCCGCCTGCGTGGCGCTGTGCGTCGGGGTCTCCTACTGGTTCTATCCGCTGGCACTGCTCGTCATCGGCTCCGTCCAGCGTTTCCTCGCGCACTTCCTGCACGAGTCGAGCCACAAGACCTTCGCCCGCAACAAGACGCTCAACCTGATCGGCGGCTCCCTCCTCTCGGGCTACCTCGTGTGGCACCTCTACGGCCCCTACCGCAGCTCCCACGTGGGCAACCACCACCGCAACCTGGGCGACGAGCACAACGACCCCGACTACACCTTCCACATCGAGTGCGGCCTGTACGACACCACCCGCTCCGACCGGCACTTCTTCCTCAAGGAGGTCGTCCTTTCCACCTTCGGCCTGCGCACCTTGTCCTACCTCGGCTACATCGCCCGCGAGCGGGTCTTCTGCGACAGCTCGCAGATCACGGTCTCGGTTCCCGTCCCGCTGCGCACCGAGCGGATCGTCCTCCTCACCCAGTGGGCGGCGGTCCTCGGCGTCTGCGCCTGGTTCGGCGTCCTGCCCGAGCTGCTGCTCTTCTGGTTCGTTCCGCTGTTCACCACCAACGTGGCGATCGGCTGGCTGGCCGAACTCTCCGAGCACTACCCGATGCCCGAGAGCGAGAACAAGCAGATCCTGCTCACCCGCAACCGCCACGGCATCTTCCTGGAGCGGTTCCTGATCAGCCGCCACAACGACCGCTACCACCTCGTGCACCACATGAACGCGGGCATCCCGTTCTGGAACCTGGCCCGCGCCCACAAGGTCCTGCTCGACGACCCCGGCTACGCGGCCTGGGACGGCCTGTGGGCCGGCGCCTTCACCCGCCCCCGGTCCCGCCGCGACAAGGAGACCGTGATCAGCTACGCGGCCAAGTACCGCCTCTGGCGCCAGGCCGGCGGTGACCCCGCCACGGCCGGCCCCAGCTTCGCCCAGCTGATGATGCTCGCAGGGTCCACCGGCACCCCGGCGGCCCCCTCCGCCCCCGTCCCCGCAGCGGACGCACCCACCTCCCGCACCTCCCGCACCTCCCGCACCTCTCGCACTTCCCGTACCGACGAGAAGGTCAAGGTCCTGTCATGACGTCCGCCATGTCCCAGCGCGTGCTCCACGAGGCCGCCGGCAAGGGCCTGCGCCTGCTGGCCGCCGACGAGCGCTGCCGCGATGCCTTCACCACCCCCGGGTCCGTCCTCCAGGACATCCTCTCCCCGGCCGCCCGCCGCTACGTACTGGCCGCGAGCCGCGACGAGTTCCTCGCCCACCTCGAAACCCTGCGGGCCAAGTCCTACCGGACCACCGTGGAGTTCGTCGGCGAGGAGAACTCCGACCCCGCCGAGATCGAACGCGTCGTGGGCGAGTACCTCGCGGTCCTCGCCCACGAGCCGGTCCCCGGACAGCTCGGCTTCGACCTCTCCAACCTGGGCCTGGCCTTCTCCCCCGACCTCGCGCGGAAGAACACCGCCCGGATCGCCGGGGCCGCCGCCGCCCGCGGCGGCGAGGTCGTGCTCAGCATGGAACGCGCGCCCGCCGTGGACGAGGTACTGGACGTCTACCGCGAACTCGCCGCCGACCACGCCAACCTCGGCGTCACGCTCCAGGCATACCTGCACCGCACCGAGCGGGACCTCGGCTCCCTCCCCCTGGAGGGACGCAGGATACGCCTGGTCAAGGGGGCTTTCTGCGAGAACTCCGAGACCGCCCTCGGCCGCGGCCCCGCCCTCGACCGGCGCTACCTCCAGCTCGCCGGGGAACTCGTCGACCGCGGTGCCCGCCTCAGCCTGGCCACCCAGGACGCCGCGCTCCTCGCGGAGGCGAAGGAGAGCGGCCTGCTGGACCGCGCCGACGAGATCGAGATGCTCCACGGGGTCCGCCCAGGGCTGCTGCGCTCGTACCGCGAGGCCGGCCACGCCTGCCGCGTCTACGCGACCTACGGCGAGAACTGGTGGCTGCACCTGCTGCACCGCCTGGCCGAACACCCGCCCATGGTGCTCACCGCGCTCGCGGACATCGCCGAGCACCACCGCGACGCCGGCCGCACCGTCGGCGGCGGCTACTGACCCGCGCCGCACCGTACGCACCGTACGACCCGCCGTACCGGAACGGCCGGCACCGCACCACGCACACACACGAAGGATCAGGGGCAGAGCAGTGGGAGACATGATTCACCTCAACACGGCAGGGGCCGGCCTGGTACCCGCCGAGGTCCGGCAGGCCATGGCCGAGGTCCTCGACCGCGAGGCGGCGGACGGCTGCTACGAGACGGAGGAGCACTACCAGGACATCGTCGGCGACGAGGTGTACCGCCGCGTCGCCCGGGTCCTCGACGCCCCCGCCGACGACGTGGCGCTCTTCGACAGCGCCACCCGCGCGTGGTGCGCGGTGGTGCCCGGCCTCCGCCCCGGCCCCGCCGACCGGGTCTGGGTCACCCCGTACGAGTACGCGGGCAACCTCATCTCCCTGTTCAACCTGCGCGACCGCACCGGCTGCCGCGTCGAGGTCGTCCCCACCCTCCCCGGCGGAGACCTCGACCTGGAGTGGATGGCCGCGAACATCGCCGACGACGTGGCCCTGGTGTCCGTGACGCACATCCCCTCCGGCTGCGGCATCGTCAACCCGGTCGAGGAGATCGGCCGCATCCTCGCCCCCCACCGCGCGTTCTACGCCGTCGACGCCTGCCAGTCGGTCGGCCAGATCCCGGTGAGCGCCCGCCGCATCGGCTGCCAGCTCCTGACCGGGGCCGGCCGCAAGTTCCTGCGCGGCCCGCGCGGCACCGCCTTCGCCTACGTCGCCCCCGAGCTCCGTGCCGCCCTGGCGACGGACTTCCACGACCTGCACGTGGCCCGGGTCGACTCGCCCACCAGCTACCGGATCGACGACCACCGCGCCCGCTCCCTGGAACTCGCCGAACGCGGCACCGCCGCCACCGTCGGATTCAACACGGCCCTCACCCTCTTCGAGGAGGGCACCCCCTTCGACCACGAGGAGGTCTTCCAGGCCCTGCGCGCCACCGTCGAATCCACCCCGGGCACCGAGCTGATCGCCCCGGGCACCGACCAGTCGGGCATCGTCTCCTTCCGGCACGACCGGGTCCCGGCCGAGGTGATCCGGGCCCGGCTCGCCGAGCGGCGCATCAACGTCTGGAAGATCGTCGGCCACCACACACCCCTCTTCATGGCGGAACGGGGCATCGAGAGCGCGGTGCGGGCCTCCACCCACTACTACAACACCCTCGACGAGATCGACCTGTTCGGCCGGGCGCTGCGCGCGGCCGTCGGAGCCGGGGCATGAGCGGCCACCGCCCGGAGGTGCTGCACACCGCGGTCGCCCTGCGGGCCGCCGAGGACCCCGACGCCGTCGCCGTCGTCCACGGCACGCGCCGCCTGACGTACGGGGAACTGGACGCCACCGCCGACACCTGGGCCGCCGCGCTGCGCGCACACGGCGTCGCCGCCGCAGACCTGGTGCCCGTCCTGCTGCCCCGGGGCGCCGACCTGGTCACCGCGATCCTGTCGGTGCTCAAACTCGGCGCCGCGTACGCGCTCCTCGACCCCGCCTGGCCCGACCGGCGCATCCGCGAGGCCGTCGCCGAACTCGGCGCGCCACTGGCCGTCACCGACGCCGCCGGCAGCGCCCGCACAGGACTGCGGACCTGGACCCCGCCCGCCCCCACGGCCCTGCCCGTCCCGACGGCCCGGACCACGCCGGCCCGTCCCGCCGGCCCGCCGCCGTCCGGCGGTTTCCGCCCCGCCGAGAACGACCCGTCCGATCCGGCCTGCGTGTTCTTCACCTCCGGAACCACCGGACGGCCCAAGGGGGTCCTCACCCCGCACCGTGCCACCGCACGCCTGCTGCGCCCCGGCACCTTCGCCCGCTTCGGCACCGGCACGGTGATCCCCCTGGCCGCCGCCCTCCCCTGGGACGCCTTCTCGCTCGAACTGTGGGCGGCGCTGCTCAGCGGCGGCACCTCCCTGGTCGTCGACGAGCCCTACCTGTCCGGCCAGGCGATCCGCGAAGCGGTGGCCCTGCACGGCGCCGACACCCTCTGGCTCACCAGCAGCCTCCTCAACATGACCGTGGACGAGGACCCCGACGCGTTCTGCGGCCTGACCCAGGTGATGACCGGAGGCGAACGGCTCTCGGTACCGCACGTCCGCGCCTTCCTGCGCCACCACCCCGGCATCGCCCTGATCAACGGGTACGGGCCGGTGGAGAGCACCGTCTTCGCCACCACCCACCGCATCACACCGGCCGACTGCGACCGGCCCGGCGGGATACCCGTCGGCCGCCCGGTCCCCGGCACCGCGGTCCACCTCGCCGACGGGGAGATCTGCCTCTCGGGCGACGGCCTGGCCCTGCGCTACCTCGGCGACCCCCGCCTCACCGAGGAGAAGTTCCCCCACCTGCCCCTCCCGGACGGCACCTCGGTACGCGTCTACCGCACCGGCGACCTGGGCCGGCTCGACGAGGACGGCGTGCTGCACTACCTGGGCCGGGCCGACCGGCAGATCAAGATCCGCGGACACCGGATCGAACCCGCCGAGGTCGAGCGGCAGATCGAAACGCTGCTCCCCGGCGTGCGCGCCTGCCGCGTGGTGCCCCGGCGCGACACCGCCGGCACCGCCGAGGGCCTGATCGCCTTCTGCGTACCCACCCGGCCGGGCGACCCCCTCACCGGCGCGCACGGCCTCCTGCACACCACCCTCGTGCCCTACCAGCGCCCCGAAGCGGTGATCTCCCTCGACTCCTTCCCCCTGACCGCCAACGGCAAGCTGGACGAGCGGGCGCTGCTGGAGACCGCGCCGCCCGGACCGGAACCCGCCCCCCACCCCGCACCGGGTCCGCCGGACCGGCCGGCGGCCGACGAGCACCCCCTGGTGACCTTGACCGCCGACGTGTTCGCCGCCGTACTGGGCCTGCCCTCCGTCCCCCCGCACCTCCCCTTCACCGACCTCGGCGGGAACTCGCTGGCGGCCGGCCGGGCCTGCGCACGCCTCGCCGCCGCACTCGGCCGCCCCGTCCCCGTGTCGCGGCTGTACGCCGGCCCCACCGCCCGCGCCCTGGGGCAGTGGCTCGCCACCACCCCGCCACCTCCACCCGCCCCTCCCGCCGCCGAGGCGTCCGGCGTACCGCTCACCCCCATGCAGACCGGCTACCTCACCCAGCACCTCCTCGACCCACAGGACCGCTCGGCCCACTGCCTGCTGGTCTTCGCGATCGACGAAGAGAGCGCCGGGCTCGACCTGGACGCCCTCGAAGCCGCCGTCGAGGCCGTCCACGCACGCCACGAGACGCTGCGCACGGCCTACCTCCCCCACCCCCGGCCGGTCGCCCGCCCGGCCGACCTCCCGGCCCCCGTCCTGGAGCTCCTGGACCCCCGCCCGGACACCGCCACGGCGGTGGAACTGCTGCGCGCAACCCTCGGCGACCCCCTCGAACTCGGCGACGGCGAGGTGTGGCGCACCGCCCTGGTGCCGCTGGAGGGCGGCTCCCGCCAGGTGTTCGGCTGCGTCGTGCACCACATCGCCTTCGACGGCTGGTCCGAGGCGGTGCTGACCGCCGACCTCGCGACGGCCTACGACGCCGCCCTGCGCGCGACCCCCGCCGCACTCCCCGCAGGCCTCCCCCTCGCCGCCGCGGCCCGGCTGCGTACCGAACGGCTCGCCCAGAGCGACCCGGGCCGCCAGCTCGCCGTACTGGAGGCCGAACTGCGCGGCGTACCCGAACTGCGCTGGCCCGGCACCCCCGCACCGGGCCCCGCACCGGACCGCGACCGCGACAGTGCCCGCATCGAGCTGCTCCTCGACGAGGACGCCGCCGCCCGCCTGGACGCCGCCGCCGCCCGCTCCGGCGCCACCCGCTACGCCGTCCTGCTCGCGCTCTACGGCCGCCTCCTCGCCGGGATCACCGGACAGCGCGACTTCGCGGTGGGGGTGCCCGTGGCCCAACGCGACGACCCCCGGCTGCGCGACGCGGTCGGCTGCCACATCGAGATGGCCTGTCTACGGCTGCGCGGCACGGCCCTCGACGGCGGGCCGGACGCGGTCACCGAGACCGCCCGCATCCTGCGGCGGGCCTTCGCCGCCCAGGACGTCTCCTTCCACGACCTCGTACGCCACCTCAACCCGCCCCGCACCGGCCGCCCCCCGCTCTCGCAGACCCTGCTGGTGCTCCAGGACAACACCCCGGCGGAACTCCCCCTGCGCGGCCTGACCACCACCCCCCTGCGCCCGCCCTACCTCGATCTTCCCCTGGAGGTCCACACCGAGATCTGGCCCCACCCCGACGGACGCCTGCGGCTCACGGTCAGCCACCGCACCGCCACCGTGCCGCACACCGTCGCCCGCGAGCTCCTCAGGGGCCTCGCGGACCTCGTCCACACCCTTCCGCTGCCCCGAGGAGCCTCCCGATGAGCGTGCTCGCCCCCGACACCGTCAACCTCGTCGACCCCGAGCTGTACGCCACCGGCGACCCGTACCCCGTCTTCCGCCGGATGCGCGACAACAACCCGGTGAGCTGGCACGAACCCACCGAATACCCCGGCTTCTGGTCCGTGACCCGCTACGACGACATCCGCACCGTCTACAACGACGCCCGCGTCTTCAGCTCGGCCCGGGGCATCCTGCTCCGCCCCCTGGGCCACGGCCGGGACCCGGGCGGCGGCCGCACCCTGGCACTGACCGACCCGCCGCACCACAAAGCCCTGCGCACCCTGGTCGCCGACTGGTTCACCACACGCTCGGTACGCGCCCTGGAGGACGCGATGCGCGAGGCGGTCCGCGCGGTACTGGCCCGGGCGGCAGCCCTCGGCACATGCGACTTCGTCACCGACATCGCGGCACGGCTGCCGCTCTACGTCATCTGCCGGCTCATGGGCGTGCCCGCGCACGAACAGGAGATGCTCTTCACCCTCACCAGCCGGGCGTTCGGCGCCGGTGAGCCGGAGACCCGCAGCATCGCCCACCAGGAGATCATGGCCTACTTCGTCGAGCTCATGTACCGGCGGATGGACGAGCCCGCGGACGACCTGGTGAGCGCCCTGGTCAACGGCGAGGTCGACGGCGAGCTGCTCGCCGAGGAGGACGTCCTCCTCAACTGCGACAACCTCCTGGTCGGCGGCACCGAGAACGTCCGGCTCGCGGTGGCCGGCGGCATGCTGACCTTCCTTGAGCGCCCGGCGGACTGGGAGCGCCTGCGCACCGACCGCACCCTGATGCCCACCGCGATCGAGGAGGTCCTGCGCTGGACCTCCACCGCCACCCACATCATGCGCACGGTCACCGAGCCCGTGCTCCTGGGCGGTCGCCGCCTGGAACCCGGCGACCGGGTCGTCCTGTGGACCCCTTCCGCGAACCGGGACGAGCGCCACTTCGAGAACCCGGACGCGTTCGACATCGCCCGCCGCCCCAACCGGCACCTCGCCCTGGGCGCCGGCGAACACTTCTGCCTGGGGGCCATGATGACCCGTACCGAGATGCGCATCCTGTTCGAGGAACTCCTCGACTCCACGCACCGCATCGAACGGACCGGCCCCGCCGTACCGCTGCGGTCCATCGTCGTCAACGGCCTGGAGAGCCTGCCGGTGAGGATCACCACCACCTGACCCGCCGCCCCTCCCGCCCCTCCCGCCCCGCCTCCGCCCCACCGGAGGCGGCTCGTCGCGGTCCTTGTGCCGCGCGGTCCTTATGCTGGGAGACATGGCTGTTCAGCGGATGGACAATGTCGGCGTCGTCGTGGACGACCTGGACGCGGCCGTGGCGTTCTTCACCGAGCTCGGCATGGAGCTGGAGGGCAGGGCGCAGATCGAGGGCCCTTGGGCGGACCGCACGGTCGGGCTCGACGGCGTCCGGAGCGAGATCGCGATGATGCGGACCCCGGACGGCCACGGCAAGCTGGAGCTGGCCGAGTACCACGCCCCCGCCGCGTCCCGCGCCGAGCCGCGGAACCCGCCGCCCAACACGCTCGGCCTGCATCGCGTCATGTTCGCCGTCGACGACATCGACGACACCGTCGCCCGCCTGCGCGCCCACGGCGCCGAGCTCCTCGGCGAGGTCGCGCAGTACGAGAGCATCTTCCGGCTCTGCTACCTCCGGGGCCCCGCAGGCATCATCGTCGCCCTGGCCGAACAGATCGGCTGACCGGGTGCGTGTCCCGCCCGGTCAGCCGGTCCGGACCGCGCGACGGGTGAGAGGGTGGCCCGAGTGGTCCCCCGTCGGGGGAGTGAGGAGCAGCCATGACAGCGACCGGCGGTAGGACCGCTCTGATCATCGGCGCGTCACGCGGGCTGGGGTACGCGCTGGCCGCCGAGTACCTGACCCGGGGCTGGCAGGTGACCGCGACGGTGCGGGGAACCGGGCGGACCAGGTTGCACGATCTGGCCGGGTCCTCAGGTGGCCGTCTTGTCGTGGAGACGGTCGACATCACGGTTCCTGAGCAGGTCACGGCGTTGCACGACCGTCTGGCCCGGACGGTGTTCGACCTGCTGTTCGTCAACGCCGGGGTGGCCGACGACCGCGAGGAGACCGTCGCCGACGTGTCCACGGACACCTTCGTCCACCTGATGGTGACCAATGCGCTGAGCCCGATGCGCGTGGTGGAGACGCTGCGGGAACTCGTCGCCCCCGACGGCACGATCGCGGTGATGTCCTCGGGCCAGGGCAGTGTCGCCGACAACGACAAGGGCGGCTTCGAGATCTACCGGGCGAGCAAATCCGCGTTGAACCAGTTGATGCGCAGCTTCGCCGCCCGCCACGCCGACGACCCGCGCACCCTGCTGCTCATCGCGCCCGGCTGGGTGCGGACCGACCTGGGCGGCCCCGCCGCACTCCTGACGATCGACCAGAGCATCCCCGGTGTGGTCGACACGATCGAGGCCCAGGCCGCCAAGGGCGGACTGCAGTACCTGGACTACCAGGGGCGGACCGTCCGCTGGTAGCGCGCACGGTCCGCCCACACGGAGGCCCTGCTCCAGCAGCCGGCCACCGCGCTGCGACGCGCGGCCCCGGCCCCGGCCCCGGTGGCGTGATCGTTCAAGACACCCCCTCCCGCCCCGCCTCACGTGTCCGGAAGACGGCGACGGCGGCGGTGACGGCGGAAGAGGGCCCGGAGATGGACGAGTTCGCGAGCGCCAAACTGGTGGCGCTGGTCCAGCGGGCGCTGGCCGCCGAGGGCATCCAGGCCACCGCCCCGAAGGGCGCCGGGGCCCTGCTGCCCTTCGAGGCGAAGCGCCGGTTCCTGCGCGAGGTGGCGGGAGATCACGGGCTGCTGCCGCTGCTGCGGCTCGACCGGGCCGCGCACCGGCGCTGGTTCCTGCCCGTCCTCGCGGTCTTCCCGCTGAGCGGCTACGCGCTGCCGGTCCTTCCCCACCAGATGCTGCTCACGGGGTTGTCGGCGCTCCATCCCCGGCGCTGGCGGGTGATCGCCCTGACCTTCGTCACCGCGTCGGTGCTGGGAGCCTTCCTGACCGCGACCGCCGTCCGCGCGGCCGGGCCCTGGCTGCTGGAGACGGTGGGCGCCGTCGCACCCGGCCCCGAGCGCGCCCGTGGACGAGCGGACCCCGCCCCCCTGGTGCGGGGGCGGGGTCCTGTGTACCGGTGTCGGGCCGGTCCGGGCGGGCCGGACCGGTCAGTCGGTCATTCGAGCCGCCAGGTCTGGTTGCGGTCGCCGTCGCGGCAGGGCTCGGTGAGCAGCTGCGCGCCGTGGCCCTTGTTGGTCAGACACTGGTCCGTCTGACCGTCCCGGAGCTGGACCGTCCCGCCGGGGGCGTCGCGGAACACCCACTCCTGGTTGGGGTTGCCCCCGTACCCGTACTGCTGCATGCGGTTGCCCGCACGGTCCTTGTCGAGGACGAGGGTGGAACGGATGTTACGGAAGATGAACCGGTTGTCCGTGCCCCGCCGGTACATCTGCCAGCGCTGGTTGTCACCGCCGGTGTGGTCCCAGGCGAGGACCCGGGCCCCCTCGGGCTGCGCGGCGGCGCCGTCGGCGTCGACGACCTTGCCGTCGGCGGCGCTGCGGATGACCAGACCGGGGTTCTCGACCCGCCAGCCGTCCCAGATGCCCCGTCCGGAGCTGGACGGGCTGGTGTCCTTGAGCCGCCAGGCCTGGTTGCGGTCGCCGTCGCGGCAGGGCTCGGTGAGCAGCTGCGCGCCGTGGCCCTTGTTGGTCAGACACTGGTCCGTCTGACCGTCCCGGAGCTGGACGGCGCCGTCGGCCGCGTCGCGGAACACCCACTCCTGGTTGGCGTTCCCGCCGTACCCGTACTGCTGCATGCGGTTGCCCGCACGGTCCTTGTCCAGGACGAGCGTGGAACGGACGTTACGGAAGATGAACCGGTTGTCCGTACCCCGCCGGTACATCTGCCAGCGCTGGTTGTCACCGCCACTGCGGTCCCAGGCGACGACCCGGGCCCCTTCGGGCTGCGGGGCGGCGGCGTCCGCGTCGACGACCTTGCCGTCGGTCACGCTCTCGATCGTGAGGCTCGGGTTCTCCACCCGCCAGCCGTCCCAGCCGCCGTTGCCGGGCTTGGAGCCGGCGGCGTCCTCCAGCCGCCAGATCTGGGAGCGGTCGCCGTCGCGGCAGGGTTCGGCCGTCATCCGGGCGCCGTGGCCCTTGTTGGTCAGACAGCGGTCGGTCCGGCCGTCGCGGATCTGGATCGCGCCGCCGGGGGCGTCACGGAACACCCATTCCTGGTTGGGGTTACCGCCGTAGCCGTACTGCTGCATCGTGCTGGTGGCGTCGTCCTTGTCGAGGACGAGCGTGGAGCCGATGTTACGGAAGACGAACCGGTTCTCCTGGCCCCGCCGGTACATCTGCCAGCGCTGGTTGGCGCCGCCGTGGTAGTCCCAGGTGTTGACCCGGGAACCCTCGGGCTGCACGGCGGCGGCGTCCGCGTCGACGACCTTGCCGTCGGCGGCGCTGCGGATGAGCACCCCCGGGCTCTCGACGCGCCACGCGTCCCAGACTCCGCCACCGGAGCCGTTGGGCGGGGTGGACTTCACCGGGTTCTGCCCGCCGAGGTCGGTGACGGCGACATAGTCGACGACCATCTGGGCCGGCATGTCACCCAGGTTGACGGTCCCGCCCAGGTTGCCGCCGACGGCCAGGTTGAGGATGAGGAAGAACGGCTTGTCGAACACCCAGGGGTTGCCGCGCAGGTCAGCGCGCTCGACGCTGAGGTACGGCTGCCCGTCCAGGAACCAGGTGATCCGGTCCGGTCCCCATTCGATGCCGTACGTGTGGAACGCGTCGCTCAGCAGCTGCGGGTGGACGATCGAGCGGCCGATGCTGCCGCCGCCGCTGTAGCCGGGGCCGTGCACGGTGCCCAGCAGCCGGGCGCCGTCGTTGCCGACGTTCTCCATGATGTCGATCTCGCCGGAGGCCGGCCAGCCCGTCGAACCGAAGTCCTCACCGAGCATCCAGAAGGCCGGCCAGACGCCGCGCCCCGCCGGAACCTTGACCCTGGCCTCGATCCGGCCGTACTTCGCGCTCACCTTCCCGGCCGTGTTCAGCCGGGCCGAGGTCACCTCGCAGGGCCCGTAGTGGCACTGGAGGCCGGCGACGTTGTCCCGCCGGGCGGTGATCACCAGATTGCCGTGGCCGTCCAGCCGGGCGTTCTCCGGGCGGTTGGTGTAGTGCTGGCGCTCGTTGTTGCCCCAGCCGTGACCGCCGGTCTCCATCTGCCACGAATTCCCGGACGGGGACGCTCCGGCGGCGCCGGAGAAGTCCTCGGACCAGCGCGTACCGGACGGCACGCGCGGCGGCAGCGGGGCGTTGGCGGCGAGGATCGAGTCGATGAGGCCGCTGCCGGGGAAGTCCGTCATCACCACACCGGTACGGCGCGCGTTGCCGTTGCGGAGGTACTCCATCGCGAAGTCGTTGACCCCGCGGATACCGGGTGTGCCCCCGGCGACGCTGTACGGATAGGCCCCCATGCTGGCACCGCTGAGGAAGTTGAGGTACAGGCTGTTCTGGTCGCCGTCCGCGTTGGTCCGCTCGAAGTGGCTCTGCGCCTTGCCCCACTTCTCGTCGATGTCGAAGATCGTGGGGACGTTGTAGTCGTCCTGGATGTACTGGCCGTTGCCGTCGGAGGTGAGCGGGGTCAGGCCCAGCCCGCCGAAGAAGCCGCCCGACGGCCCGCGGAAGCGGGTGAGGACGACCTTGCCGCGCGTCTGGCCCAGGGTGGGCGTGGCGATGGAGCCGTTCCCGGACACCGACGGGTGGTACAGGACGTCCCGGTTGGGGTCGCTGTCACGGTAGCTGTCGAAGATCCGCCGCCGGTCGTCCCCGGTGGTGGTGCTGGGGCTGTCGGTGCAGGAACCCAGCGATCCGGTGCACTCGGCCTTCAGGTCGAGCAGCACGGTCTCGGTGGGGTGCGCGGCCAGGAACGTCTTCAGTACGCGCAGCACATCGGCGAAGTTGGCCTGCTGGTAGAAGACACCGTGGTGGATGGTGAACGCGTTGTCGATGACGCGCACCCGGATGTCGATGGCGCGCACACCGGCGTCGAGCTGCGCCTTGAGGGTGGCGCCGCTGACGCCGTGGTCCTCCTGGGTGGCCACCAGGTCGCCGCCCCGGATGGAGAGGGTGTCGTGCGTACCGGGTATGGAGAGCCGGCCCAGGGACGTGGCGTCGCTGATCTTGCCCATCCAGTCGGGGTTGCTGGTGTCCCCGAGGCTCTGGTAGTAGGGCGTGCGCCGTGCGGCCTCGGCCGTGTCGGGGGCCAGTACCTCGACCACGAATCCGAGGACCATGGTGAAGGCGAGGACCGCCGCGCATCTGCGGCGGAATCGCCCGAGGGTACCCGGCGGGGTCTCACGCCGGTTCTGATGTCGTCTCAATTCCCCTGTGCTCCTGACGGGTTCAAGCAGGTTTCGCATGGGTCCCGTTGTTACGGGACAGGTGAATTGTCCCACCGATCCCTTCACTCCCGACACGTCCATGACAGAAAAGTGCCGTTTGCCGGAAAGGTGGGGAGCTACCGGAACCTGCTGGTGAGAGCCGGTGCGCGCGCCCGGCGCCGCACCCGCACCCGCACCCGCGCACGGTGACTTCCTGCGTGGCTTTCCGCGGCCGGGACAGGTCCGCCCCGGCGAAGGGCGCTGTCGCGCAAGACCGCCGAACCGGCCGGACCCGGAGCGCGCTGAGCGGAGGATCGACAGGTCAGCGCGGGTTCGCCCCTGTTTTTCCCGTGCCTGAAACGGCCTGTTGCTCTGTGTGCGCCTCTCCTTACCATCGGTCTGAGTCTGCGGGGAGGCCGGTTTGGACGTGCGTCGCGTACGTAATGTGTTCCGGGACGAGTTACGCCGGGTCGAGCAGTGCCACGGGGGTGTCGGTCACGTCCATGTCTTCCGTCCTTTCGAACGGGCGGCGGACGGCCGCCAGGTGGACTTCATCGACCTGGCCGTCGTGCCGCCCGGCTCGGCCATCGGTCTTCACCGTCATGGGGACGACGAGGAGTGGTACGTACTCCTGGAGGGCACGGCCACCATGCTGCTGGACGGCGAGGAGTTCCCCGTCTCGGCGGGAGACATCGTCGTCAACCGCCCCTTCGGAGAACACGGCCTGCGCAACGACTCCTCCCGGGACGTGCGCCTCTTCGTCTTCCAGGCCGGCCGTTGAGGGGCACGGGCCCGCATGCGCCGCCCCTCTACCTGGTCGTGGACATGGGCGGTACGAACCTGCGCGTCGGGTGGGCCGAGGCCGGTTCCGCCACGGTGCTCGGTGTACGGCGCGAAGCGGTGGAGGGCATCGCACGGTTCCCGGCCGCACCGGTCGAGGAGCTCCAGGCACGCGTCGTGGACCAGCTCGTGCGCGTCCTGCGCGAGCGGCTGCGGGCCGCGCCCCGGCGTCCCTCGGCCCTGGCGGTCGCGTTCGCCGGCCCGGTCGGCCGGACCGGGGTGGTCACCGACGCGCCCACGGTCTGGGGACGGCGCGGCCCGGCACTGCCCCTGGCGGAGATCCTCGGCAGGGAGACCGGAGTCCCCGCGCGGGTGCTGAACGATGTCACCGCCGCCGGCTGGCGCTACATGGCCCCGGCACCCGAGGAGGAGGACGAGGAGGAGGACGAGGACTTCTTCTGCATGGTGACGGTGAGTTCCGGGGTGGGGAACAAGCTCTTCCGGCACGGCGAGGTGGTGGTTCCCGAGGACGGGCGGGGCGGCGAGATCGGGCACCTGCGGGTGGACTTCACCCCCGACGCTCCCCGCTGTGACTGCGGGGAACCGGGGCATCTCGGAGCGATCGCCTCCGGACGCGGGGCCCTGAACGCCACGGTGGCCCTGGCCCGCCGGCGCCCCCGCGCCTTCGCCCGCTCCACGCTGTACGCCGCCTGCGGTGGTGAGGCCACCCGGCTGACGGCCCACCAGGTGGCGACCGGACTGCGTGGCGGCGACGGCTTCGCCGTACGCGCCGTAACCCCCGGAGCAGGTCACCTCGCCCGGGTGCTGGCCGCCGTGCACGCGGCCGTGGGGGTGCGGCGGTTCGTCGTCATGGGAGGGTTCGCCCGCGCGGCCGGGCCCGGGTACCTGCGTCTCCTCGGCGAGGAGATGAGCCGGGCCGGGGGGCTCGGCGCCGCACCCGGCGACATCGCGGCCATGCTCCACGCGGCGGCACCGGACGACGACGACGGACTGATCGGCTGTGCCCGCTACCTGCACCACCACCTGGGCCGTCCGTCCGCCGCCGCGTTCTGACGCCCTGTTCCGCCGCCCTGTTCTGACGCCGCGTTCCGCCGCCGTGTTCCGGCGCCCCCGCTTCCGTCCCCCGCTTCCGTCCCTCGTTTCCCCTGTTCCCCACCGACCCCCGCCGTTCCCCACCCGCCGTTTCCCCGCCGTGGGTGAAGGCCGTACGCCGAAGTGAGGTCACCCATGCCCGTACCCGCCGACCCGCACGATGTCTCCTACCACGAACTGGGCCCCGACCTGCTGGTCAGGGGCGAGGGGATACGGGTCTGGGACGACCGGGGACGTGAGTTCCTGGACTGTGTCTCCGGTACGTTCAATCTTCTTCTGGGGCACAACCACCCGGCCGTCGTCACGGCCGTCAAGGAGCAGTCCGAACACCTCATCTTCGCCAGCTCCGCGTTCCAGACGGCCCCGACCAACCGGGTGATGCAACTCCTGGCGGAGCTCACACCGCCCAACCTCACCCGGGTCAACCTCCGCAGTTGCAGCGGGTCGACGGCGAACGAGGGCGCGATCAAGATCGCCCAGTTGTACACGGGACACCGGGACGTCGTGGTGCCGTTCCGCGGTCAGGTCGGGCAGTCGCTCGCGGCGACGGCGTACAACGGCCTCGCACGGATGCGCGCCCCGTTCCCCCAGCACCACCCCGGCGCCC
The DNA here is from genome assembly GCF_044454165.1 of Streptomyces sp. NPDC051567. Taxonomy (NCBI): domain Bacteria; kingdom Bacillati; phylum Actinomycetota; class Actinomycetes; order Kitasatosporales; family Streptomycetaceae; genus Streptomyces; species Streptomyces sp. NPDC051567. The sequence continues at coordinate 205,983 of NZ_JBITDK010000006.1, forward strand.
TGCACGTCCCCGATCCGTACTGCCGGCGCTGCTTCTACCGCCAGCACCCCGACAGTTGCGGCCTGTGGTGCGTGGACCGCATCGACGACTTCCTGACCTACGCGGGATCGGGCAGCACCGCGTGCCTGATCATCGAACCGATCAGCGGGGTCGGCGGCAACATCGTCCCCCCGCCCGGATATCTGCAACGGCTGAGGGAGTTCTGCACCGAACGCGGGATCGTGCTGATCTTCGACGAGATGCAGACCGCTTTCGGCCGGACCGGGGAGCTGTTCGCCGCCGACCACTTCGGCGTCCGGCCGGACATCATGACGGTGTCCAAGGGACTGACCGGCTCAGGTCTCGCGCTGGCCGCCGTCATCACCGAGGAACGGTTTGTCGGCATGGACCGTTCCCTGCACGGATTCACCTACGGCGGTCACACGCTGGCCGCGGCTGCCGCGGCGGTCACCTTGGACATCGTGCGCCGACCGGAGTTCCTCGCCCAGGTGCGCGAGGTCGGCGCCCTGCTCCTCGACCGGCTGCTGAAGCTCAAGGACGAGCATCCCCGCGTCTTCGACGTCCGTGGGGTCGGTCTCATGCTCGGCATCGAGATGGCCGAGCCCGATGGAACGCGCTCGTCACCGCTCGCGCACGCCCTGCACCGGGCCCTGTCCGAACGCTTCGTCATCACCCGCGTGTCGGAGCACGGCCAGGGCAACGTCATCGAGCTGAGGCCGCCGCTGATCCTCACCGCGCAGGACGCCCACCTGATCGCCGACCGGTTCGGCGAGGCCCTGGCCTCCCTGCCGCGCGCGGTGCGCTGACCCCCAGGTCCGCGGCCCCGCCGCCACGGCCCCGACCGCGGCCCCCACCACGGCCCCCGCCACGGTCCACCGCTCCCCGCCGACGCCGCCACGAGAGGGAACCATGAGCCTGCCCCCCGGCATCCACGTGATCCACGACGCCATCGCGCTTCCGGCGCCCCACGACACCGTCCGCGCCCGGGCCGTGCACCGGGCCGAGTACCCGGTGGTGTTCGCGGACAGCGTGGAGGAAGCGGTGAAGCACCTCCGCACCGTCGTCCCGGACCAGCGGATCGCCCTCGTCACGGACGACACCGTCGCCGCACTGCACGGCCGGGAACTGCGCGAGGAACTCCACCGGCAGGGCGTGGAGACCACGGTGACCACCATCGCGCCCGGCGAGGCGAGCAAGACCCTGCGCACGGCCGAACGCCTGCTCGACTGGCTGGCGGGCAGCCGTATGCGCCGCCGGGACGTACTCGTCGCCTTCGGCGGCGGGGTGGTCATCGACACCGCGGGCTGGGTCGCCAGCGCCTACATGCGCGGCATGCCGTACGTGAACCTGCCGACCACCCTGCTGGCGGGCGTCGACGCGGCCCTGGGCGGAAAGGTGGCGGTCGACCATCCGCAGGCCAAGAACCTGATCGGGGCCTTCCACCAGCCGACCGCGGTCATCGCCGCCACCCCGTGGCTGTCCACGCTGCCCGCCCGGCACGTCCGGGCCGGACTCGCCGAAGCCGTCAAGAAAGGTGTCATCGCCTCTCCCGCCCTCTTTGAGCTGATAGAACGAGACCTTCCCGAGATCCTGGCGCTGGAGCCGTCGACGCTGCGCCGCCTCGTGCACGGCGCCGCCACGGTCAAGTGCGCGCTCATCGACCGCGATCCGTACGAGGAGGACCTGCGACGCCCACTGAACTTCGGGCACACCATCGGCCACGCCGTCGAGACGGTCACCGGGTACGGTCCCGTCCTCCACGGAGAGGCCGTCGCGTTCGGCATGGCCTGTGCCGCGCGGATCTCCCTCGGCCGCGGCTGGATGACCGGTACCGCGTCCACGCGTCTGCTGACCGTACTCCGACGGGCCGGCCTCCCGTGCGACCGGGCACAACTCCCCGCGCCCGCCGACCCCGGGGCGGTGCTCGCGGCGCTTGAGAAGATCCGGCTCATCCGTGACGGCCGACTGCGTTTCGTCCTGCCCACCGACATCGGCACCAGCGCCATCACCGACGACGTGACCGACGACGAGATACGACAGGCCCTCAGCTGGTCACCCGACCCGGACCCGGACCCGCGCACCGCCCGGCGGAACACGGCCCCCTGACCGGCCCCCTGACCGGGCCCCGCGCCTCCCCGCCCCGCCTCCCGCCCCGTCCCCCTCCCTCGTTCGCTTCCTCGCTCCCTCCGCAGGAGACCCCATGGTGGAAGAAGCCATCGGCATCGATGTCGGCGGCACCAAGACCCTCGCCCTCCGTGTCCGGCCCGACGGAACCGTCACCGCACGCGTCCGCGAGCCCACGCCCCGCACCGGGTCCCGCGCTCTCCTGCTACTGCTGGCCGGCCTCGCCGACCGCCTGCGCACACCGGTCACCTCCGCCGTCGGGGTGGCACTGCCCGGACTGGTCGAGACCACCACCGGCGTGCTGCGGCACGCCCCCGGCTTCCGCTGCGACGACCTCGCCGTCGGCGGCCTGATGGAGGAGGCGACCGGACTTCCGGTGCGCACCGACAACGACGCGCGTGCGGCGGCGTGGGCCGAGTACCGGGTCGGTGCCGGGCGTGGGCACGACGATGTCGTCGTGATCACGGCCGGGACCGGATGGGGATGCGGTGTCGTCATCGGCGGACGCCTCCTGAGGGGGACTCACGGCTTCGCGTGCGAGGTGGGGCATCTGTTCGTCGATCCGCAGGGCCCCGCCTGCTACTGCGGCCGGCACGGCTGTGCCGAGGTGAGCGCCAGTGGAGGGGCCATCAGCCACCACGGTCGGGCGGCGGGTTTCGCGGACGGCGAGTCGGTGACCCGGGCCGCCCACGACGGCGACCGCGAAGCCCTGCGCATCCTGCGCACCGTCGGTACCGCGCTGGGACGAGGCGCCGCCACACTGGTCGACCTCCTGGACCCGGCCGTCGTCATCGTGGGCGGCGGGGCCGCCGAAGCCGGAGACCTGCTCCTCGCACCCGCGCGCACGGCGATGCGCGAAGCCCTGACCGCGTCACGACGCCGACCGCACATCCCGCCCGTGGTCACCGCGGCGCTGGGCAACGACGCGGGCGCGACCGGCATCGCCCTCCTCGCCCTCGACCCGCGCCCCCCGCAACCCCGGGATTGAACCGACGCGCCCTCCCCGCCCCGATCGCCCCGGCCCCCCGGCGGCGGCCCGTACCGCCTTCTCCTGTTTCCCCTGCTTCTCCTGTTTCCACCGCTTCCACGACCTTTGACGGAGTGTGCTGCTCATGTCTCTTTCGTGTTCCCGCGGGCCCGCCGCCCGTGGTCTCGTCCTGATCGTTCTCGCCGCCCTCGGGCTCAGTACCGCACCCGCCGCCGGGGCCGCGCCCGCGCAGGCGGCGTCCCAGGCCCCGCCGGGGCCCGGCACCTACACCGTCAGCGCCCTGCACTCCGGGAAATGTCTCGGTCCCCGGGACGCCTCGGACTACGCGCAGATCGTGCAGCAGCCCTGCGACGGACGCGCCTCCCAGCGCGTCACCCTCGTCCCCGCCACCGGCTACCGGCCGAACACCTTCCGGTTCAAGCTGGACTCCGGCATGTGCTGGGAGGTCCACAACGACGACAAGGACCCCTACACGCCCATCGTCCAGCGCCCCTGCCGCAGCGGTTGGTACCAGTGGTTCGACCTCCACGACGACTGGCACCCCTGGGCCGGCAGCGTCATCCGCACCAACACCGGCGGCTGGACCGACCGCGACCGCTGGCGCGTCCTCCACGTCCACAACGCCTCGGTCGCCGACAACACCCACCTCATCCAGTACGCCCCGCACAACTGGCACGGCACCGGCGCCAGGAACGACACCTTCCTCTTCCACCCCGCCTGACCCACCCGATCCCACACCCGCCTGACCTGCGAGGACGGGAGGGGGACCCGTACGGATTCCTCGGCCTCCACCTCCACCGCGAAGGCTGCCCCACCCCCCTCCCCTGGCCCTGACCTCTCACGCCGACAGCCCCGGCCGGCCGGGGCTGTCGGCGTAGAACCTGTCGGCGCTTGACACCGCACCCCCTCTTCCACCACCCTTTCACTACTCAATTAGTGAAAGGGTGGTCCTCCTCGTGGCCACAGCCGACAGGGCTGAGAGCGCCGGCACGGCCGACACCATCGAGTTCCGCATCGACCGCCGCACGGGCGTCGCCACGTACGTCCAGATCGTGCAGCAGACCAAGCAGGCGCTCCGGCTCGGCCTGCTGGAGCCGGGCGACAAACTGCCCACCGCCCGCGAGGTCGTCGAGGCGACAGCGATCAACCCGAACACCGTACTCAAGGCCTACCGCGAGCTGGAGCGCGAAGGCCTGGTCGAGGCCCGCCGCGGCCTCGGCACCTTCGTCAAGAAGGGCCTCGGCGCCAGCGCGGGCGCCGGCTCGCCGCACCGCCCGGCCCTCGTCGCCTGGGTCACCGAAGCCCACCGCGCAGGTCTGGAACGCGACGACATCACCGCCCTCTTCGAGGACGTACTGAACGAGACCATCCCGCAGGGGGACCCCCGATGAACAGCGCCAGCACGCCACCGCCCGCCGCTCTCGAAGCGACCGGCCTGACCATGTCGTACGGTCACGGCCGCCGCCGGACCAGGCCCGTCCTGGACGGTCTCTCCTTCCGCCTCCCGCAGGGCCGCGTCTGCGCCCTCGTCGGACCGAACGGCGCCGGTAAATCCACCCTGCTCTCGCTCGCCGCCGGCCTGCTCCGCCCCACCGGCGGTGGCCTCCGCGTGCTCGGCGGGTCCCCGGCCGCCGCCCGCCCCCGCATCGCGTACGTCGCCCAGGGCAAGCCGCTGCACCCGCAGCTCACCGTCACCGCCACCCTCCGCCTCGGCCAGGAACTCAACCAGGGCGGTCACTGGGACATGGCCCGCGCCGAACGCATCGCCTACGCGGACGGTACCGGCGGCCTCGACCCGAAGGCGAAGATCCGCTCGCTCTCCGGTGGCCAGCGCACCCGTGTCGCCCTCGCCCTCGCCTTCGGCAAGCGCCCGGAGCTGATGCTGCTCGACGAGCCGATGGCCGACCTCGACCCGCTCACCCGCCGGCAACTCACCGGCGCCCTGATGTCCGAAGCCCTGGAACACGGCACCACCATCGTGATGTCCTCCCACGTCATCGCCGAGCTCGAAGGCTCTTGCGACCACCTCCTCCTGACCGCCGCCGGCCGCATCCTCCTCAGCGGCGAGACCGAGGACATCCTCGACGCCCACACCCTCCTCACCGGCACCGGCACCGGTGACCTCACCGGCGCCGACGTCATCGAGGAGCGTCCCTCCGGCCGCGGCCGGAGGGCCCTGGTCCGCCCGCGCGGCCCCCTCGGCACCGACACCGGCTGGCTCGCCGAACGCCCTTCCCTGGAGGAAGTCCTCCTCGCCCACCTCCGCAACCCCGGCGCCCCCGCCCTTCTCACCGACAGCGCCACCCCCGCACCGTCCGCACCGTCCGCACCGCAGGAGATCACCGCATGACCGGCACCACCCTCACCCCGCTCAGGACGACGTCCGCGCCCCGCACCGGCCCCGTCCGGGCCGTCCTGCGGCTGCACCGCACCTCCTTCTGGATCTGGACCGCGTACGTCGTGACCACCGCCGCCGTCCTGCTGTGGATGCTCGGCCCGGGCGGGACCGGCGCCCTCCGCGAGATCACGGACTGCGCCCGCTCGAAGTCCTGCGGCAGCCACCCCGCGGTCTCGGCCTACAAGGACGGGCTGCTCGCCGCCAAGTGGCTGATCCTGGCCCCGTCCTACCTCCTCCCGGCCTACGCCGGCGCCGCTCTGGTCGGCCGCGAGCTCGAAACCGGCACCGCCCAGCTCGCCTGGACGCAGAACGTGTCCCCGGCCCGCTGGCTGGCCACCAAGCTGGCCGTCGCCGCCGGCCTGATCGTCTTCGGCATGACGGTCCTCGTCGTCCTCTTCCGCATGGTCCGCGACGCCCGCTTCGGCACCGGCATCTGGTCGCTCTACGACCACTTCGTCTACCACGACGCCGGACTCCTCGCCGTGGCCTACCCGCTGCTCGGCCTGGCGCTCGGCGCGCTCGCCGGCATAGCCCTGCGCCAGGCCGTGCCCGCGCTCGCCGCAGCGACGGCAGCGATCGCCGTCCTCTCCTACGTCTACTCCCTGGTCCGCTTCGAGCTGTGGCCGTCCGTCACCGTCACCACCACCAGCGACACCTTCCCCGGTGGCATGGCCCTCTCCACCCAGGTGATCACCGGCGACGGCACCCGTCTCCCGTACGAAGCCTTCACGAACCGGTTCTCCAGCCACCCCGGCAGCGGGACCTTCGTCCACGAGTACCAGCCGTACTCCCACTTCTGGCCCCTCCAACTCGTCGAGACCGGCACCCTCCTGGCCCTCGCCACCCTGGCGACCCTAGCCGCCTTCCACCTCCTGCGGCGCCGCACTCCGTAGCGGATCACGGGGGATGCCGCACGGCACCACCGACGTCACCGGCCGGTGCCGGGGACCGTCGGTGGTGCCGGCGCCGGCCGTGAACCCGGACCGGGCCCGGGTGTCACCACCGGCCCCTGCGGCAGCCGGGTGCCGGCGTGGAGCACGATGCCGCCGCTGAGGGCGGTCGCCGAGCATCCGATGAAGGGGCCGTCGCCCTCATCGCGCATCCGCGCACATCCGCGTGCATCCGCCCCATGTGAGACAGGTCACCGGAACCGGGCGCCCCCGGTGGACAAGGCACTTCGTGGACTACTCATTGCACGCCCGGATACGCGCGGGGGACCCCGAAGCGTTCAGGGAACTCTTCCGCGACCATGCCCCCTTGGTCCATCGGCACGCCGTCCGCGTGACCGGCGACCGGGCCATCGCCGAGGACATCGTCTCGCTCACCTTCCTGGAGGCCTGGCGGCTGCGGGACCGGCTCCTCGACCACGAGGCCGGCCCGCGCCCGTGGCTCATGGGCATCGCCGTCAACGTGCTGCGCAACGCCAGCCGTGCCGCCCGCCGCCACCAGGCGGCCCTCGGGCGCCTGCCCGCCCGCGACACCGTCCCGGACTTCGCCGACGAACTCGTCGGACGCATGGCCGACGCCGACCAGCTCGCCGCCGCCCAGCGCGCGCTGAAGAAGCTGCGCCGCACCGAGCGCGAGGTGTTCACCCTGTGCGTCTGGTCCGGGCTGGGGTACGCCGAGGCCGCCGCCGCCCTGGACGTCCCCGTCGGCACCGTACGGTCGCGTCTTTCCCGCGCCCGCACGCGACTGCGCAAACTCGCCGAACAGGAACTGAAGAAGAACCAGGAAGTGACGAGAAACCGGGAACCGCTTCCGCGCCCCGGACAAGTACGGGGTGGCCGCACTTCGGCGGCCCGGTCGTACGAGTCGCACGAGGAGACGTACGGATGACCCGCAAGTTCTGGAAGCGGACCGAGCCCCTGGACCACACGGAGCTGGACCACGAGGAGCTCGCCCGGCTGCTGCCGGCCCCGTCGGCCCCCCGGATGCCGCTCGACCGTCAACTACTGTTCGAGGAGCACCTGTTGAACGAGATCCGCACTCCCGCTCCTGCTCCCACGGCCACGGCCACGGCCACGGCCACGGCCACGAAGCGGCCGGTCCGGCGCGCCCTGCTGATCGGCGTCCCGGTCACCGCCGTCGCGCTCACCGCCGTCTTCGCCGTCAGCGCGCTCACCAACGGCGGCATCGACCGACCGGGTACGGTCGCCTCGGTGGAAGCGCTCGTCGTTCCGGTCGAGGAGGGCAGCGCCCTCCAGCTCGTCTCGACCGTCCAGCAGATCGCCACCGCCGCGAGCGCGCAGCAGACTCCGGAGCCGAAGCCCGGCCAGTACATCTACATCAAGAGCAAGGTCTCCTACCTGGCCTCCTCGTACAACGCCGACACCAACGAGGCCAAGACGTGGGTGCAGCCGCTGCACCAGCGCGAGATCTGGAAGTCCCCCGACGCGCTCAAGGGCTGGCTCGACGAGCCCGGCTACCAGTCCCGGGGCGGCATCACCCTCGACGCCGACGGTCCCCACTCCAAGCCCAAGAACGGCCAGGACATCCCGGGCGAGGTCGTCCGCCTGTCGTACAACTGGCTCAAGGCCCAGCCGGCCGAACCGGAAGCGCTGCTGAAGGCGATCTACGCGACCGTCAGCGGCCCGCGTGACCGGGACCAGCAGGCGTTCGAGACGATCAAGGCGATCATCAACGAGCAGCTCGTGCCGACCCCGACCGCCGCCGCGCTCTACCGCGCCGCCGCGAAGATCCCCGGTGTGGTCGTCGTCCAGAACTCCCAGGACGCCGTCGGCCGCACCGGCCTCGCCCTGGCCCGCCTGGACGAGAAGACCGGCGAGCGTACCGAGATGGTCTTCGACCGTACGAACTTCGCCTACCTGGGCAGCCGCAGCGTCCAGGTCAAGGAGGTCGGCAACGTCAAGCCCGGCACGGTCGTCGAGCGCACCGCCGTCCTGGAGCGGGCCGTCGTCGACGCCCAGAAGGAGCGCCCCGCGACGGGCGGCACCGCCTGAGCGGAGCCCGCGACGACAGCGGCGGCGGCCGGGGCACCGGCCGCCGCCGCTGTCGCGGTGCGCGGCGTGATGCCGAGGCGCGCACTCCCCGGCGCACCTTCCTCGTCAGCCCGAACCCGTCCGTACGGGTTCACCCGCGTCCGGAACGACGGGGCCGACGCCCGCCGGTCGAGACCTCCTGGCCCTCCTTGCCCTTCTCGCCGACCCCGGTCCCGCCCCTCACCACCCACGGGGCGGGGGACGGTGGGGCGGCGGACCGTCATCGGGGCGGGTTCACCGGGGGGTCCGGCCGTGGACGGCGGCCCGGTCACGGTCACGGTCGCGGTCACGGTCACGGTCGCGTACGAACTCCGCGGCGGTGAGCGCCGACCCGACCTGCACCGCCACCAGGCGGCGGATGTCGATCCGCCGGCCCGGCAGCGCGGCGTCGGCCTCCACCAGCCAGCCGGTGAAGAGCCGCTCGGCCTCGGCGAGGCCCCGGCGCACCGCGGGCCGTACGTTGCCCGCCCCGGCCTCCGCGCCGAAGAGCCGCAGCGCCGTGCCGCCGTGCCGGACGCGCAGGACGTGGGGGAGCACGCGGAACGAGCACTCCTCGGACACGGTCGCGGGCCGGCCCGCCGCCCCGGCGTCCGACAGGAGGGCCCGCCGGCCGGCGGCCGGTTCCCCGATCTCGCGCAGACCGTCGAGGAGGGAGCGCCGGAAGGGGGTGTCGAGCGTCAGCCCGTCACCGGCTTCCGCGAGGAGGCCGGCCAGGTGCCGGGCGGTGTCCTCGCACAGCCCGAGGCTGTCGGCGGTGATCTCCCCGAAGGTGCGCCCGCAGTCGGAGGTGCCGGCGGCGGCCCCGTCCTCCCAGTAGGGGACCTCGGTGACGACGGTCAGGGTGCCGTGGCGGGCGGCGTGGCCGGTGCTGCTCGCGCCCGCCGCCATCGCCCCACCGGCCCGCGCCGCCGTCTCCGCGTGGGTGGGGGCGAGGACGACGCCCGGGGTGAGCGGGCTGCTCTCCGGTATCTCCCAGACGGAGTTGTGCAGCGGCAGGCCCTCGTACCCCGCTACCGCGGCGAGCCGCACCGACGGCTGGCGCGCCCTGCGGATCGAGTCCGAGGCGATGGGCCTCGCGCTCCAGGGCGACGCCGTCACCGCCGCCTTCCGCGACAGCGTCGACGAGCCCCAGCAGAGGCTGGCCCGCCTCCTCACCGGCCGCGCCACCCTTTCCTCACTCTCCTCCCCCTCCGGCTCCTCCTCCGGCTCCTCCTCCTCCCCCTCCGGCTCCTCCGGCCCCGTCCCGGCCGAGGCCGCGGCCCGGCTGGCCGCGACCCGGAGCGCCCTGCTGCGCGGTCTGTCCCAGCAGCACGCGCTCGGCCTGCCGCCCGGCGACCAGGACACCTGGGTACGGGCGGCCCGGGGCGTGACGACAGCGCTCCTGCCGTGAGGGCCTGACGCCCTGACACGCCCTGACGTCTGAGGCCCTGACGTCTGACGGCCCGATGTCCTGGCGCTCCGACGGTCCGGCCTGCGCGTGGGGAGCGGGTGAGGAAGGGGGCGCGGGCGTTGCCCGGGGGTGTTCCTCGTCGTTGACGCGTGCGACCCGCCGCTCCACCGGGCGGACGGGACCGTCACGGGAATCGAGGAAGCTCATGAGTGGTGCGATGTCCAGGGTGGCCACGGCGATCAGCGCGGTGGTCGTGGCCGTGCTGATCCCGCCGACCGGCGGGGCGGTCGCGGTGGCCGCGGCCGGTACGGCTCCGGTCGTGGTGGAGCGGTCCGCGCGGCCGGTGCCGGGGGAGTACATCGTCACCGTCGGACCCGCGTTCTCGCCGGACGACGTGCTGCGGAAGCTGGGGGTGGCGCCGCTGTTCACCTACGGGACCGCCCTGCGCGGGTTCGCCGCCGCCCTCACCCCGCTCCAGCTCCGGCTGGCACAGACCCTGCCCGCCGTCGCGGCCATCGAGGAGAACAGCGTGGTCACCGTCGACGGACCGCCGCACCCAGAGGCAGCGGTACAGGCAGGGGCAGGGGCAGCGGTACAGGCAGCGGCGACGCCGGAGGCGGGAAGCGGGGCCGGGGCCGTGGCCGCAGCGGCGCCCGGGAGCTGGGGGCTGGACCGGATCGACCAGCGGTCCCTCCCGCTCGACGGCCGGTTCACGGTGACCGGCACCGGCCGGGGCGTCACCGCGTACGTCCTCGACACCGGTGTCGAGACCGGGCACGCCGAGTTCGAAGGGCGGGCCTCCGCCGGGTACGACGCGGTCGGGGACGGCCGTAACGGCCAGGACTGCCACTTCCACGGCACCCACGTCGCCGGCACCGTCGGGGGCAGGACCTACGGGGTGGCGCGCGGTGTCTCCCTCGTCGCCGTCCGCGTCCTGGACTGCACGGGTGAGGGCACCGCGGCGCAGACCCTCGCCGGCCTCGACTGGATCGCCGCCCACGCGCGGCGGCCGGCCGTCATGAACGCCTCCATCGGCGACACCGCGTCCCTCGCGATCGACACCGCCACCGACGCCGTCGCCGACAGCGGCGTCCTGCCCGTCGTCTCCGCCGGGAACGACGGGCAGGACGCCTGCGGTTACTCTCCCGCCCGTGCGCACAAGGCCCTCACCGTCGGCGCCACCGACCGGCAGGACCGTCAGGCCGCCTTCAGCAACCACGGCTCCTGCCTGTCCCTGTACGCGCCCGGGGTCGACATCGTCTCCGCCCGCCTCGGCGGCGGCTCCCGCACCCTCAGCGGCACTTCCATGGCCGCCCCCCACGTCACCGGCGCCGCCGCCCTCGCCGCGGAGCAGACCCCCCGGGCCACCTCCTCGGAGATCGCCCACCGGCTCACCTCCACCTCCACCCGGGCCGTCCTCACCTCCCTGACCCCGGGCTCACCCGACCGCCTCCTGTACACCGGCGGCCTCTGACCCCGGGGTTGCCCGGGCGGTCCCGCGCTCCCGCGCCGCCACGGGTGCCCCCCGTCCCCCCGCCCCCCGTCCCCACCGGGCAAGGGCGACGCCTACCGGTTCGTGACCTTCTACCCGGGCCAGGCCGCCGCCCACTTCTCCGGCTTCTCCCACAAGGTCCCCGACCCCCTCTGGCTCGCCAACAGCGCCGACGCCGACACCAACGCCGTGGCCCTGTTCCTCGCCGACCACTACGGCATCACCGAGCAGGAGCCACCGCACGCCGGTCCTCCCGGTGCCCGGCCCGTACGGAGCCGGGCACCGGGACGGGCCGCATGCCTGCGGCGCGGGGTCCGGTCCGGTCAGGCGGGCGTGAAGACGTCCTCGTGCGCGTCGTCGAGGACGAACCCGTTGTCGAGGCGGACGCGGACCGTGACGCGGAGCCGCTGCTCCTGGTACGCGACCCACTCGGGCTCCAGGGAGCCGACCCGCTCCTCCAGTTGCCTCCTGCTCTGCGTGGGCATCTCGTGGCCGAAGGCGTCGAGGAGCGACTTGAGCCGCTCGTACTCGCGGACCTCGTGGCTCTGGTGCCGCTGCTCGGCCACCTGCTCGACGGTGCCCTCGGCGCCCGCCCCCAGGGACACGGACCCGGCGACGGCTCCCGCCGGGGCCGGGGCGTCCTCCGCCGTCGCGACCCACTCGGTCAGCCTGATGTCCACCGCCAGTCTCACCCGCTGGCCTTCTGCGAGCGTCATCGCTTCCTCATCGTCTCTTCAACGTCCTTGTCCTTCAGATCGGTGCGTACCGTCCGCCCGGCCGGGCCACGACCCCGGGCGCGCACGGAGCGTCCCGGGGTCCTGCCATTATCGGCACGCCGGGAAACCACACCTCCGGCTCCCCGGCTCCCCGGTCCGCACCGCGTCTGCTCCGCGTCCGTTCCGCACCCTCGGCCCGGCCGGGTGGGGGCGGCTGCCAGGTGATGAGGGCGTAGCCGAGGCCGGTGCGGCCGGGTGCGCCGGGTGTGCGTGCGGGGTGGGGCCGGTGGCGTAGGCGGGTGTCAGGCCCGCTGGTACGGCGACGGCGAGCAGGGACAGTACGCCCAGGGTCACGGGTAGCCGGCGTCGGAGCCGGTACCGGCCGGGGGACATGTGCGGAGACATGTACGGGGGAACGTACGGGGACACGCTCATCGGCGGACACCTCCAGACCGGGGTGCCACGGTCCGTCACCGGACCACGGACCCACGGACCCACGGACCCACGGACCCACGGACCCACGGACCCACGGACCCACGGACCCACGGACCCACGGACCCACGGACCCACGGACCACACGGATACGGGAAGTACGGGAACACCCCGGCGGGCAGCGGAACGGCCGCCGGGGGAGAGGTCCGCCGGAGCCGGGACCACACCGGCCCGGTGGAACACCCGGCACCTCGCTTCCCGCAACCCCGCCGCCACCAAACCGCCACCCCCGCCGAACAGCCCAAGCCCGTCTCCGGTGCTGCCCGGTCACCCTCCCCGCCCGCCGGTACCGGTAGCGGTACCGGACCCGTCGCACCGGCGGCCGGCTCGTGCCGCCGCCCGGCGGTGGGGCCCCGCTGCTCCTTCGGGTGTCCCCGGTTGCGGGGATCGCGTTGACCAGCACACGATCTGAGCGGGCCTCACCTGGAGGTCACCCGCCTCCGCCTCCCCGGCCGTCCGCCGGTCCCGCCTTCCCCGCCCCTCTTCTGCCCTGCCCGTCTTCCCGCGCATCACTTCTGCGACAGAAATGGAACACCCCCATGACGACTGCTCTGGCCGTGTCCGCCCGCAGGGCCCGCACCGCGGCCCTGCGTACCGTGACCGCAGCCTCCCTCGCCGCGGCTGCCCTGGTCCTGGCCTCCGCAGGTCCCGGTGCAGCCTCCACCACCCCGGTGGTCACGGCCGAAGCCAAGGCCAGGGCCGCGGCGCTGACCGTCGACGCGTCCTGCCCGGTGGGCACCGGCACCGTCACCTACACGCCCGGCATCACCGTCGCGGCCAAGCAGACCAGCCTCTCCTTCACCGGCAGCGCCGGTCCCTGTACCAGCACGGACCCGGCGATCACCGCCGTCTCCGGCTACAGCGGCACCGGCCAGGGCGACCTCGGCTGCCTCTCCGGAGGCTTCGACGCCCAGGGCACCATCGCCTGGAACACCGGCGCCGTCAGCACGGCCACGTTCTCCTCCGTCGTCGACCTCCGCCCCGGAGGCATCCCCGTCATCGTCGCCACCGGCCCCATCACCTCCGGCAAGTTCGCCGGCTCCACCGTCGAACTCGTCATCGCGCTGCTCCCCGCCAACCCCCTGGGCTGCTTCAACAACCAGGGCATCACCCAGACCCACGGCCCCGTCTCGCTCACCGTCCTGCACTGAGCGGTGACACGGCCTGGCCACGGCAGGGGTACCGGACGGACCGGTCCCCTGCCGGGACCGGATCAGCCGTGGTCGTACACCGTCACCACGATCCCCCGGTCCGTCAGCCGCGTCCGCACCAGTGGTTCCACGAGCGCTCACCGCCCGCCGGCCAGACCGCAACCTATGCGGGGCATGTGCACCGAGGCGCCGAGCTCGGCCGCCCGCCCGGCGACCTTCTCCAGGGCGGCGTCGACCGCTTCGTAGCGTACGGGCACGCCCTTGCTGCCGTACGTATCCCGTGCTGACCCACCATGTTGGCGACCCGGAGCAGCCGCCCCACCTGCACCAGCTGTACGCCGCCGAGGCCGAAGTCGTTCTCCGCGCGTGCGCCGTGCCAGCGCCGGTACTCCCGCTCCGGCTCCGGCCAGCGCCGCGAGACGGCCAGCACGAAACCCTTGCCCCAGCCGCCCATGTCGTTGCAGACGTGCGCGATCACCTTGGGCCCCTTGCCCAGCGGCGTCGTCGCGTCCCCCCGGACGTAGGCGATCCCCATCCCCATCCCCATCCCCGTCCCTCTTTCCGTCCCCATCCCCATGGAAGAACCGTACGCGGCACCACTGACAACCCGACGGCACACCGGTCATGACGGCCCGTCGGACGCCCCGCCCGCAGCGGCGGCGGGCGCCGGTGGGCAGGGCCGTCGGGCTCCACCCGTGGGTTCAGCAGGTGGTGACGGCACGGAAGCGGCCGTCGCTGTCGGACCCGGTTCCGCCGTCGCCGTAGGCATCCGTATCCGTATCCGTATCCGCATCGGTGGAGTGGGCGAGGTCCTTCTGCGCCTCCAGGCCGGACAGCCGGGCGGCCAGGGCCGCGGAAACGGCCTTCGGGGTGGTGGGGGTGGTCTTCTGGGTGGTGGGGGTGGGGGTGGGGGTGGGGGGCATGGTTCTCTGTCCGGAGAGAGGGGTAACTAACTGGTTATGTATCGAGCATGCGCCGCGTGGCCCCGCCTGTCAATAACTAGATGGTTACCCCCGTCCGCTAGGGTGATGGACATGCCACCGGACTCCACCGCCACCAAGGCCCGCCTCCTCGAAGCCGCCTTCGGGGAATTCGCCCAGTACGGCCTCGCCGGCGCCCGCATCGACCGGATCGCCCAGAACGCGGAGGCCAACAAGCGCCTCATCTACGTCTACTACGGCAACAAGGACCAGCTCTTCGACGCCGTCCTCGCCCAGCGCCTGGGCGTCCTCGCCGATGCCGTCCCCTTCACCGCCGACGACCTGCCCGCCTACGCCGGAGCCCTCTTCGACCACCTCCTCGACCAGCCCGCGCTCCTGCGCCTGGCCACCTGGCGCCAGCTGGAACGCCCCGGCACCAGCAGCGCCGAGGCCGACGCCTACCGCCCCAAGGTCGAAGCCGTCGCCGACGCCCAGCGACGGGGCACCGTCACCGCGGACATGGAACCGGCCGACCTGCTGGCCCTGGTCCTGAGCCAGATCACCGCATGGTTCGCGGCCTCATCCGCCCTGCGCGCGCTGGCACACGACGACGCCTTCGCGCCGGCGCGCCTCGAACGCCACCGCACGGCCCTGACCACGGCCGTCCGCAGCCTCACCCGCCCCTGACCGAGACCTGCCCGGCACCCGCACCCGCGTCCCGCACCTGCCGCTGGCCGCTGGCCGCGGCCACGAACCCCCACCCCCGCGAAAGGCGCCCGCCATGACCACCCGTACCGCACTGCTCGCCGGAGCCACCGGCCTGGTCGGCACCCACTTGCTCACCCGGCTGCTCGCCGACCCCCGCTACACCCGCGTCACTGTGCTCGCCCGACGGTCCCCGGCCCTCACCCACGACAAACTCGACGTCCGCCTCGTGGACTTCTCCGCCCTCGACCAGGAGAGCCTGCCCGGGACCGACGACGTGTACTGCACCCTGGGCACCACCATCAAGAACGCCGGATCGCGGGAAGCCTTCCGCACCGTCGACCAGCACTACACCGTCGCCGTCGCCCGCCGTGCCCGCCAGGCCGGCGCGAGCCGCATCGCCCTGTGCTCCTCGATCGGCGCCGGCCCCGACGCCCGCCAGTTCTACCTCCGGGTCAAGGGCGACACCGAGCGGGAGGTCACCGCCCTCGGATACCCGAGCACCCAGATCTTCCGGCCCTCGCTCCTGCTGGGCAACCGCGCCGAACACCGCCCCGGCGAACGCGCCATGACCGCTCTGGCCCCCCTGCTCATCCCCGTCCTGGCCGGGCCCCTGCGCCCGTACCGGCCGGTCACCGCCGACCGCCTCGCCACCGCCATGATCACCTCCCTGGCCACCGCGACGCCCGGCACGCACGTCCACACCTACGACTCCATCACCGCCCTGGCAGACCACCGCCACCCGTGAACCAGCACCCGTCCCCCCCCTCGCCGGGACGGCCCGGGCGGGCGCGTTCTCACACCGCCCGTGCACGACGTACAACGGACTGCGTGATCGTTTCAGCAGGTCAGTGCGGTTCTTTGGCCGGTTGGCGCCTTCCCCCGTACGTGGGGGTCCGGAAGGCTACGCGCCGACAGGGTCGTGCGGAGGAGGGCGTCATGGGCAGGCACGGTGACGGCCGGTGCGGCGAGACCGGCGATGTGGCGGGACCGGCGGTGCGGCGGACCGACGGCGTGGCCCGACACCCCGGGCCACCCCCCTGCACCCGGTCGCCGGTCGCCGGTCGCCGGTCGCCGGTCGCGGGTCACCGGTGCCGCGCACGGGGCGCGGAGGCGGCCGAGGAGTGGCCGTCGCTCCCGGACCCGGTCCGACGCGGGCGCTTCCTCCTGAACGGCTGACGCTGCGTCCGGCCGCCGTCTACGGTCGGAGTGACCCTGTAGCCGCTGGAGGAGAGGAAGCCCCTATGACCAGCACCGCAACGCCGACGACGCCGTCGGGCACGGTCGCCGTCGGGTTCCGGCTCGGGAGCGAGGAGCGCGGCAGGCAGGTCACCGTGCTGGTGACCCAGAGCGCCGTCAGCCACCGGGGAGCCAGTACCGGCGGGCGCCGGTTCCGGGCCACCCACGCCGAGGCGGCGGTGAGCGAGGTGGCCCCGATCCCCGTGCAGATCAAGTGGCTGCGCAAGCAGCACGCCGACTACCTCGGCCAGGGATACAGCGCGCTCACCCCTCCGGCGTGCGTCCGCCTCCGTGTCACCGAGGCCCCGCTGCACCCCAGGCCCTGGGGGGTGCGCAGCCCGCGCCCGGACCTCGGTCTCCTCGAAGCCTTCAACGCGGCCCCGGTCCCGGCCCGACCGCGCGGCGACCTGGAGGAAGCGATCCGCACCTTCTACCGCACCCTGGGAATGCCCGTCCGTCCCGAGCGGCCGAGGCAGTTCCCGCCGGGCTCACGACCGCCGCTGCCGCCCCGTGCCGAGGCCGTCTACCAGGCCCTCGGAGCGCAGCCGGCGAAGCCGCTGGTCTTCCCGGTCCGGCGGCACATCGGTTACACCCTCACTCCGGGAACGGTGACCCTGCGGGTCCACCACCAGGTCGCGGACCTCGACCACCAGGGCGCCGTCGAACTCCAGGCCGCGCTCACCGCCTGGCTCCGGCACCACCAGCAGCGCCGCCCGGCCCCCGGGCCGCGCACGGAGTCCCCGCAGGGGCGCCCCCCGCTCCCGCCACCCCCGACCCCGGGCACCTGACCGGCCCGGCCCCGCCAGGCACCGGTCGGCGGCAGCGGACACCGCCGGGGGCGGGCGACTGCCCGTAGCTCCTTCGGGTGGTCGGCGGCCCGGGTAGCGGACGGTCGGTGGACAGGGCGGGCAGAGTGGCCGGTGGGGTGTTCCCGTGCGTCTGAACTCCCACCCGACCCCCACCTCCACCCCCCCACCTCCACCCCCCCACCTCCACCCCCCCACCTCCACCCCCCCACCTCCACCCCTCCACCTCCATCCCCACCCCCGTCCCCATGCCTTTCCCGTTTCCAGGAGGCTTCCCATGCAGCGCAGCCTGCTCACCGTCTTCATCGGTGCTGCCTTGTCCCTGGCCGCTGTCGTCCCCGCAGCCGCCAACAACATCGAGTTCTTCGCCTATGAGGACCCGGCACACCCGGGGAAGGCGAAAGTGGTGAACATGGTCGCCCGCACTCCCGCGAGTGCCGACGAGGCCCAGTGGAACGTGTGCAAGGAACTGGTGATCGGCAGGGACTTCATCAACGACACGGGCGGCACCGTGTTCCTCTACGAGCACGAGGGGTGTACGGGCCAGCCCGTCCATCAGCTCGCGGACACCGAGGAGTCCATCAACATGCCCACCAGGAAGATCAAATCGGTGAAGGTCGTCAGGTGACGGCACCGGTGGTTCTCCCGGGGCCGTGAGGGCCGGGCCGCCGCCGGCCGGACGCTGTCCGTCCGGCCGACGGCGGCCCGGACACCGCCCGCCGCCGTCGACGCGTCCGGCATCGCGTTCCACACCGGCAGACCGCGCCGCAGACAAACCCGTCCACCCCGGCCGAGGAACACATCACCATGCACCGCGTACTGACCGCAGTGGCTGCCGCAGCACTCGTCCTGGCCACCGCTCTGCCCGCCACCGCCCACAACATCCGCTTCTACGTCTACGAAGTCCCCGACCCACCCGGCACGGTCAAGGTCGTGGACATCGTTTCGGAGTATCCCGACTTCTCGGAGCAGGTGTACGGAACCTGCAAGAACGTGCACGGCACCGGCGAGTTCTTCAACGGCACCGGCCGCACCGTCTACCTCTACCCCATGGCGGCGTGCCAGAAGACGGAACAGTTTCCGCCGCGCAGGGTCAAGGACCGTGAACGCCTCGCCACCGCCGGATTCCAGTCGGTCTTCGTCGGGGAGGCACCCCCCTCGGAGACCTGACGTTTTAGCGGGGCGGTGCCAGGGTGCGCAGGACGCAGAATTCGTTGCCCTCGGGGTCTCCCGACACACAGAACTGGATGTTCTGGAGTGTGAGAGATGGCAGCGGCATCTGTGCTGGTCAGGGGCTCGGAGCGGGGCAGCGGGCAACCTTCGCCCTTCACCGTGGGCATGGAAGGTACATCGGCCACGCTCCCCGGCGGGCAACCCTTGCTCCCCACACAGAGCATGGAAGATGCTCGCAATCCACTGTCCGGCACCGTGTTCACCGAGACCCTTCGGGGCGTCCGGTGCATCCGACTGTCCGTCCTGACGGACGAGACCACCAGCCCTGAGCGTCAGCGGGAAGCGTGCGACCACGTAGGCGCAGAGTTGCGGGTCACGTTCGGCGAGGGTGACGCGCTGCGCGAAGCGGTTGACCTTGACGTCAGCGCGTCCAAGACCAGCCCTTGGGAGCGCCCGCAGCTTCTCCGCTGGCTCAGCAACCCGCAGGCGTACGACGCTCTGGTGTTCTGGCGGTTCGACCGTGCCATCCGGTCCATGGGCCACATGTACGCCCTCGCCAACTGGGCACGCGAGCACCGCAAGGTACTCATCTTCGCCGAGGGTCTGGGCGGGGGCCGGCAGGTGTTCGACTTCCGCAACCCCATGGACCCCATGGCGGAACTCCAACTGTTCATGCTGGCTTTCGCCGCACAGTTCGAGTCGCAGTCCATCAGCGACCGCGTGAGCGGTGCACAGGCCGCCATGCGCAGGATGCCGCTTCGCTGGCGCGGCGGTGGTCGTCCCCCGTACGGCTACATGCCCGCCCCCATGCCCGAGGAGTTCGGCGGCAAGGGCTGGACGCTGGTACCCGATCCGGACGCGGTGGCGGTCATCGAGCGCATCGTCCGGGAGCTGCTGGAAGGCGCCACGGTGTCCGGCATCGCTGCGGGGCTCAACGCCGATGGGGTGCTCAGCCCGCGTGACTACTGGGCCGAGAGGATGGGCCGCGAGCGGGGCGGCAAGACCGGCGGGACGAAGGGTCAGCACGTCGTTCGGGAGACGTTCCAGTGGACCCCTGCGGTCATTACCCGGATGCTGCGCAACGAGGTCCTGTTGGGCTGGAAGATGCACAACGGCGTTCCCGTGCGCGACGACCAGGGCAACCCGGTCGTGTGCAGCGAGACGCCGATTCTCACGCGCGAGGAGTTCGACCAGATCGGCGCTGTTCTGGACGAACGCAGCATCAACAACGGGGACCGGTCCGACACGGAAGCGCTGCTGCTGCGCGTCATCCACTGCGACTCGTGCGGCGGGCGCATGTACCTGAACGCGCAGGAAGGCAGGACCCCCACGTACAAGTGCAACTACCACGCCCGGGGCGACAAGTGCGAAGCACCCGCGAACATCCGGGGAGACTGGGCCGACGAGTTCGTGACAGCCGAGTTCCTGCGCCTGGTCAGTGGAATCCAGACCAGGACCACCGTGGTGGTGCCCGGGTACGACCCCGAGCCCGAGTTGAACGCCACCGTGGCCGAGTTCACCGCACACCTGAAAATCCAAGGACAGCAGAAGTCCAAGCACGCCGCGCAGGAGTGGCAGAAGCGTCATGACGCGCTGGACAGCCGGATTGCCGAGCTGGAGGCCCGCGAGAAGACCGAGCCACAGCGCATCACCACGGGGACCGGGCGCACCTTCGCCGACGACTGGCAGGCTGCCGACACGGCCGAACGGCGCGGCATGCTCGTTGACGCAGGGGTGTGCCTGAACGTCCGCCGGGGCACCCGTGGCGGGTGGCGCAAGCTCGACACACGGCGCGTGGACTTCACCATGTCCGGCGAACTCGACCCCGCCGCCGAGGAACTGTCCGCATGGGAGACCGTCACGGTTCCCGAGATGCTGCCCGCAGCCGCGTAACGGCCCTATAGAGCCCCGAATAGCCCTGGTCGCCCCCCCGTGGTCGGCCAGGGCTCTCTTGTGCCCGCAGAAGGGCGCCTGCGGCCTCGGGGTTCGCCGGCACCGGACCGGTCGACAGCGGCAAGAGGGGTGATGAGGTGGTGGTTCTTCCCTATTTTTTTGAACACATAGAAAAAACCAAGAAAAAACAGAAACAGGACCACTCTCGCCACCTCGCCACCCACTGGCCGGAAACCTCCGCCCTTCACTACCGAAGGGGGACCGGAGAAGGCGGGAACCCTCCGCCCTCCACTACACCCGAGAGAAGAGCGGGCAAGGGGCGCCCCCTACGTATACCGGGAATCCCCGCCGTGGGCACTGACGAACGGAGAGAACACTATGAGCGACACCCTGCACCGAACTGGCTACCTTGACGGTCCTCGGGACAAGGACGCGATCCGCGCTGCCGAGTGGCAGTGGGACGAGCGCATGGAGAAGTTGGCCGAGCTGCGGGACTCGAACCCCGAGATGTACGACCGTATGGGCACCACCGCCCATATGTCCCTTGGCTACTACGAAAACGCGAAGACGATTGCGGCCCAGTTCGGGCGCGACACCACGAAGGGTGGCAAGTGATATGAGCGCCGAGATCGAGAAGGCCGCTGAGCGGGTCGCCAAGCTGCAAGCGCAGATCGACAAGGTATCCGGTCCGCTGGCTGCCGCCGAGGCCGCTCTAGAGGCCGCAGAGCAGGCCGAGCAGGCCCGCCGTGACGAGCGCCGCGCCGAGTACGACCGGGCGTTTCTCAAGACGTGGGTGGAGCAGGCCGCCGAACGGACCGACCGGGGCAACGAGCTGCATGACAACTTCCTGGAACTACTCTCCGCCGAGCCGTGGTTTCAGGCGTACGCCGCCAGCCGTGCCGAGCGATTCAAGCGGGAGAAGATCCTGACGATTGCGCAGAATGCACAGGCCCGTCTGGGCGAGGACCGCACTGTTCCTGACCAGCGCTGGTACGACCTGCCCATCGTTGACGACATGGCCAGGGCCGTCGATACGGCTGCCGGACTAATCGCTTCCGACTTTGCCGAACAGCTCGACGCCAACCGTCAGACGTACATAGAAGCGACGGACTGACATGGCCGTTGACGAACTCGACCCCGGGCCGGACGGGACCTATCCGCACTTTCCTCGGGACACGCAGGGTCGGCCCGTCTGGTCGGACACCCCAACTGGGATGCCAGTAGCCAACAGTGGGGCGCCGATGCCGCGCGGAGTCCAGCGGATGCGCGACCCGAGATCCGGTCGCGTGCTGATGGTGGACGTGACGCCGAGACAGCCGGACGGAACTCCGATCAATCCGCCGGCTATCCCGCCGAAGGGGCCCGATGCCGCGTAAGCCCCGCACCTCATGCCCGGTTCCCGGTTGCCCTGAACTGACAACTGGCGGGAGCTGTAAAGAACATGAGCGAGAAGCAACCAGGAACCGAGCCACGCCGGGCACCAGCGCGTACGGTCCGGGCTGGCCCCGTGCCCGCCGACCTACCTGTACGCGAACCCCTGGTGCGTGCTGTGCGGCCAGGCCGCCAAGGTGGCTGACCACTTCCCCAAGTCCCGCAAGCAACTCGCGGCCGAGGGAATCCCTAATCCGGACGCGCCGAAATATCTGCGGCCATTGTGTACGTCGTGCCATAACGGCGAAACAGCGAGGAATCAGCCGGGCGGATGGGCTGCGGCGAACGCAAAGCCAGTTCGACGCTGACCATGCCCAGGCGATGACTCCCTTTCCGGCGAGAGATTGCACGGCAGGGAGGCCAGAAACTCGCGCCGGGGCTGTGGTCATTCTTGGGCGCCCCGCGTGCCGTTACAGCGAGCAAGAAAGGAGACCGATGGCCGATCGGTATCGACCCAAGCCAGCGGCAATACGGGCCCGCGAGGGGAACCCGTCCAAGGCCGAGATCAGAGAGGGGGTGATTGTCCCTCGCGCTGTTCTCACCGAGCCCGATTGGCGAGACGTTTTCAAGGACTCGCCGGCCGCCGAGATCCAAGCAGCAAATATCCGCTGTCGGGAAATGGCTTCGAGTGAATGGCAGCGCGTTGTGCCGATTCTCGAAGTAGCTGCGGGGCTCGGCGAGGTAGACCACTCGACCGTCAAGGATCTGTGCGTCTGCGTGGCCCGCATCGACCAGGCGGAGCGCGACCTTTCCGAACGCGGACTCATGGTTACGGCCGAGCGCGGCACGGTGAAGAACGGCGCCGCCACCATCGCGGCACAGTACCGCTCCCAACTTGCGCGCTATATTCGAGAGTTGGGATTGTCGCCGAGTGCTCGCGTGGCCATCGCGCAGCCCGAACCGGACGACGACTCCGATATCTGGGATTGATCGCCCCAGCAATCCATGCGACTTGATCAATTGTCGGAATCGCAAGGGCCCCGTCCTGTCCCCTCTCTGCGGGGTCAGGGCGGGGCCTTTCTGCGTTTGGCGAATCGCGTCGCAGTCAGCGCGAAGCGCGGGTGCCCGCTGTGCTCAGTGCGGGGCCGCCGGGAGGTGAGCGGCTGAACGCTTGGCCGCATCACGGGCACGGAATCCGAAGCTGATGAGGGTCACGCGTTCTCCGGCGCCGAGAGGCGTCCTTCCGTGCGGGGTGATCGCACCATCGAACACGACGCATTCGCCCGCCGCGAGATCACATGCCGGTAGCCGTCGGCGCCGATGAAGACGGTAGCGCTCACAGTGGGAGCTGCGGCGGAACGCTCGTGCTTGAGACAGAGGATCAGGTTGGCTTCGCCGAACCCGAACTCGTCAACGTGGAAGTCGAGGAACTGCCCCTCCTCCAGATACCCGATATAGACGCCGTTGTGCGGCTGCTCGACTTCCAGCCCCGTGGACTCCGTGACGACTGCTGCGAGATCGACTTGCCCGGCGAACCGGTTCGCGGCGTCGCCCACGGCCGCGTTCCACTTGCCGTTGTGAAGGTAGCCGTTGGTGGTCAGGGCCTCCTCCGCCTCCTGCGCCATCGCGGTGATCAGCTCAGCCGGGAACGGCTGGTCGCGCAGGTGTCGCGGGTGGACTCGCTGATGCGCGGTCAGCCCGCGCACGGCGCCCCGGATGGCGGGGAAGTCCTCCGCCCACCGGTCCGGGCTGCGGGCGGTGGTGTGGGCCTGGAGCCACGCGGTCCACCGGCCGTTCCACTGGCGAGGCGCGGTGTCGTCCGATCCCGGTGCGGCGGCGCGGTCGATCAGCAGTTCCACCCGCGAGAGTGCTGCCTGTGTGGAGCCGATCAGCTCGGTGTCGCCCGTGGCGATCCGCAGCCGCAGCGCTTCCCGGAGATGAGCCTCAGCACCCGCGAGGTCACCGCGCTCCATCAGGTACTTACCGGTGTGCTGGAGCGCGAAGTCCACCAGCTCCGGGTTGTGGCTCCGCGCGGTCCCCAGGGCGCTGCGGTAGAGCGCGTCCGCTGCCCTCATGTCACCGGCGTAGCGGTGGGCGTCGCCGAGGTTGAGGCTGGTGGCGACGACCGCTCGGGTGTTGCCGCTCGCTGCGGCCAAGTCGAGCGACTGCCGCAGGAACGTAAGGGCCTCCTGATGGCGGCCCAAGCACATCTGCCCGATGCCGATCCACCTGGACAGGGTCCGGGTGCGAGCGGGGTCGGCTTCCTCGGGCAAAGCCCTTAGATCGTCCTGGAGTTGGCCAATCGCCGTGGTCAACTTGTCCCGGTCGGTCGGGATCATCCGCAGGCCGGCGTCTTGTGTGATGAGGTGCTGGAGCACCGGACCCTCCTCGTTCGGTTCTGCTCAGGGTGGCACTACAGGCGGTCGGTCTGCTGGCGCAGGTCGGCCAGCAGCTCCACCCCGTGCGGGGTGAAGTTCTCACTCAGGAGTTCGAGTTCGCGCATGAGGTAGCGGACGGCGGGCAGGCCCTCGTCATAAGCGGCCTGGAAGCACGCGCGCTCGTTGGCGGTCAGGTCGTTCCGGTCCAGCTCGGTGCGGCGGAACCTCAACAGCTGGTTGTAGACACAGGTCGCGTGGAAGGCCCGGTCCACCTCCCAGTACTGGTTGCGCGCGACGCCCTGCCCCGCTCGCCACCGGATCTCGATCTTCGGGGACTCCTTGGACGAGTACCCGTCCGCGAAGACCTGGTGCTGAAGGATGTGGAAGCTGATCGACTGGTGCGTCCCCTCGTGCAGCAGGTTCTCCGCCAGGAAGCGGGGAGACGGCTCCGGGCCGACTGTGTTCGGGGGGATGTGGTGCCGGGCCTTGTCGGAGAACACGACGACGTACGGGAGCGCCGGGTCACTGGAACTGGTCAGCGAAGAAGCGCGGACGCCGGGCGTGAGCCCGACCCACAGCAGGCCACGGACGAACTCGCGCACGCGGGCGAATCCCTCGGGGTGGACCAGCGACAGCCGGTCCAACGCCTCGGACAGTGCCTCGCGGCGTTCGTCGGTGTGCTCGGCGATCTCGTAGTTCGTCAGGCTGATCTCGTCGGCGATCTCGCCGGGAAGCTGGGCGTCGAACCAGCCGAAGGACACACCGGCCACGGTCACGTTCTCGCTGCGCAGGGAACGGGCGTGCTGCGCGTAGGGGGTGCCGGACTTGATGAGGCGTTCCATCAAGGCGAACGGCATGGCGCTTTCGGCGCCCTCCTCCCGCAGGCGGAGAAGCTCCGGGTCCTTCCGGCTGAGGTCGAAGAAGGAGCCTGCCGGGACGCTGGTGGCGATGGTGGTGTTCACTGCGGACTCTCCTTGCTCGGGACTGTGAGGCGATGCGGGCCGGCCCGGTGGCTTCCCGAGCCGACCCGCCATGCCGTCAACTACTCGGCATCAACTGCTAGTTGCTGTCAGACCTCGACGGCCACGGGCGCGAAGTCGCCGTCCGGGACCATGTGGTCCAGGTTCCGCGTCAGGGACGCGACGGCCACGGGCGCGAAGTCGCCGTCCGGCACCGAGTGGTCCAGACGGCGCGTCAGGTTGCTGACCTCGATCTTGGCGGGCATAGTCCTGCTCCTTCCATGGGAACTACTGCGGGTTGGTGCTCCCCTCCGAGGTTCGGGGAGGAGTCTGCGAACCGCTGGCGGGTCCACCGCACGGCTTGCGGCCGGTGTTGCCTTGCCGTACCGGCCGGGCGGGTGCCCCTGACCTGTCGGTGCAATCAGTGAACAGTCAGTCACGCTCCGGGGGTACGGTGGGAGCACACCGATCCCGTTCAACCCGTTCAAGATCGCAATTAGGGGCGACAGTTGACGGACACTAAGGCACCAAACGAGGCACTGACCCGTGTCATCGCCGAGGCCGGATGCACGTACCAAGCACTGGCGACGACAGTGCGCGCGGTCGCTTCCGAGGCGGGGGAGTACCTGGCAACGGCACCCTCGGCCGTCGCTCACTGGGTGGCCGGCGGAACCCCCACTGGCCGCACACCGCTGTACCTCGCCGAGGCCCTTACCCGGAAGACGCGCCGCAAGGTGACCGTGGCGGAGATCGGATTAGGGTCGGAAGCGATCGGGGAGGTTATGAGTGCCGACCCGCTGGCCACCGCCGCCGACCTCGGGAGAGCCGTGATGCAGTCCCGCCGTGACTTCCTCGCCAGTGTGTTCGCCACCGCAGCTGTGGCGCTGCCGCTGACTTACGACCACCAAGCGGTCGCCGCCACCTTGCGAGCGGGAAGGACCGGCGGCCGGGTGGGCGTCGGCGAGGTGGCCACCGTCCGGCACATCACCAGCGTGTTCACCGCCGCTGACGAGCGTCTTGGCGGTGGGCACGGGCTGAGTGCGGTGACCACCTACCTGACCGACACGGTGGTGCCGATGCTCCAGGCCGTGTACCCCTCCGAGGCGATTCGCCGGGACGCTTACGGCGTGGCGGCCGAACTGTCGTACCTCGCCGCCTGGAAGTACCACGACCTGGGCCGGGAGGGCGCCGCACAGCGGTACTACCTCCTCGGCTACCAACTCGCCTGCGAGAGCGATCCGACAGGACACGGAGCCTGGATGATGCGCGCTCTCGCCCATCAGGCTCTCAACCTCAAGCAGCCGGAGTTCTGCGTCGAACTGGCGGAGGAGTCCCTACGTCGAGCACGCGGGAAGGTGGACCCGCAGACCGAGGCCCTGTTGCTGATCACGAGCGCCAGGGCGTACGGAGCCGTGGGAAGCGGGAAGAGGGCTGCGGCGGCGCTTCTCGCAGCCGAGGACGCCATGCTCGACACCGCGACGCCGCCCGCGTCTTTCACGGCGGCTACCGGGCCGGTAGCGGCAACCGTCGCCTCTCACACCGCCAAGACGCTGGCCGAGCTGAAAGACCACCAGGCGGCCGAGCGCCACCACCGGGCCGCCCTCGCCGGTCGTGACCCCGAGGCGTTCCGGCGCATTCACGCCCTGACGCTCGGGAATCTGGCCCGGTCCGTCGCTGCCCAGCGGCGTCACGACGAAGCTGTGGGGATCTGGGGCCAGTCGCTGGATTTCATGGACGGAGTCGTCTCGGACCGGCACAAGAAGGACCTTCACAAAGTCCGTACCACAATGACGAGTTGGGCCCGTCGCGGAATCCCCGGCGCCGCAGACCTGGGGCAGCGCGCTGCCGAACTCGTCCGAGCCTGACCCGCACCCACCCGGCTCCGCCCTACCGGTCAAGTCCGGTGGGCGGGGTCTACTGGTCTCCGGCGGTCTGGCCGGTCCGGTCCGCCACGAATGTGCCGCGCTGCGGAAGGGTCCGGACCCACCCTTCGGAGCGCAGGTACTCGACCGCATGGCGGGTGGTGTTCCGGGCAACGCCGTATGCCTGGATCAACGTGCTCTCGGACGGCACGCGGGCCCCGACTCGCAGTTCCCCGGACTGAATGGCCCGGATGATGTCCGCCGCAATCTGCTGATACGGGTGCGCCTCGGCGTCCGGGTCGATCGGGGTTACGTCCATTCTCGGCCTTCCGGCACGCAGCCGATACCGCTCCGCAACCGGTTCCGCCCCTACTCCGATACCGATATCCGGGGCTGTTCGGCCCCACCTGCGCGGACCGTGGGACGAGTCGCACGAGCTGTACACGGGCACAGTGGTTCGCCCGTACATAGACCACGGTGCATGGCTCGCCGAGTTGGACGAGATGCAACGCGAGTACGACGAGAGGCAGCGCCAGTGGGAGCGGCGAGAAGCGCTCCGCGCGGTGGTGCTGGGCCTCCCCGACCCCGGATACACCTATCCCGGCGCACACGCTCTCGCTGGGCCGGTGGCGTGATGGCTCGGGTGTTCATCAGGCGGCTTCCGGACGGCACCTGCCGAGGCAACACGAGGGGCCTACGGCAGTGCGCGCGGGACGGGTGGCAGATCCTCGCCGGAGCCCGATATGCGGTCCGCTACGAGCCCCGCACGCCGAACGACTGCCGACCGTGGACAGACGGGGTTACCCGGTTCTGGTCGCGTGACTGCTGGGCGGTTCCGCACCACGACGTTCGCTCCTCCGGGTGAGTCCAGCCCGATAGCAAGATGCCCCGTTCGGCCAAGTGCCGGGCGGGGCTTCTTTGTTACCTGACCTGCGGCTATGCTGCACAGAACTGGTAGTCACGTGTGTTGGGGTCGGCCATGACCACCCAGCTCCGGCCGGGGCCCTGACGCACGTCCGCCCTGGTGGCGCCGAGGCCGAGCAGCCGGGTCACTTCCTCGTCCGTGCCGACGTCGATCGGGCTGACGTCGAGGTGGAGCCGGTTCTTCACGGCCCTGCCCTCGGGCACTCGGATGAACTGCGAGGTGGGCGGCATCTGGCGGGCCCGGACCTCCTCGACGGTCGGCTCCCAGGAGCCGATCTCGACCTTGCCCTCGCTCCGGTCGATCACCCTGAAGTCCAGCACCACGCACCAGAAGGCCGCGAGCCGCTCCGGATCGTGGCAGTCGACGGTCAACTCGGTGAACCTACCGGTCATCCGCCCCCCTGGCAGTACAGAACAAGACTCGATCTTCCTGACCACCGGCGGACGAACTCAAGAAGGGTGCTGCGGCTCGCAGGTGACCGACTGGCAGAGGAGATCCCATGCCCCCCTCCAGTACGGACGCCCGCGGAAAACCCTGCCCGGAGCGCGAGATACGAGTACGAGCGCGAGCGGGAGGGCGGGCTCGCAGGCCGCCGAGGTCTCCCGCATCTCCCGCCGGTCGTCGGCACGGCACGGCAGCCACCGGCACCGGCATACGCACCGGAATGGGCGCCGCCACGGCCCGCGGCCCACCGCCGTCCGGCCATGAGGGCGCCCCGCGGTACCTCGTTCCGGTGAAGGAGGCGTGGCCTTCGCCATGCGCAGGGCGCGGCCCTGCGAGCATCCCGCCAGAAACAGTCAAGGCGTCATCGGAAGGCATGTGCCGAGCAGGGGGCGGGCCTTCAGCCGCCTCCGGCGCGGGCAGGCCGGCAAGGAGTGGACTCATGACCAGTCGGACAGGCCGCAGGCTCGGGACGATCGCGCTCGGACTCGCCACGGTAGCGGGAACGGCCCTGGTGGCCGGAGCGTCCGCGGCAGCCGGGGACGCGTGCGAGACCGGGCAGTTCTGTATGTACGAGAACAGCGACGGTACGGGGCAGGATCAGCGGGTCGGCAATCAGTACGAGGGCAACTGCCTCCGGGCCACCATGATCCTGGCCGACCACTCCCTCCACCAGGCCAGGAAGATCTTCAACAACACACCGTGGCGGGCAGCCGCCTTCAAGAGCAACGACTGCTCGGGAACACCGGCCGGCATCTTGCCGTCCACCGCAACGGTCACCACAGACGGTGGGCCGCTGTCGTTCCGGCTCTTCGACTGCGAGGACGGCAAGGTCTGCTTCTGGGAGGGCGTGGGCTTCAGCGGGACGAAGAGCACCAAGGACTGGGCGCACTCCTGCGCGCCCACCGGGGTCGAAGCCAGGTCGGTGTGGAACCGCTCCAGCAAGGGGATCGGCATCTACGTCGGCTGGGCGTGCGTGGGCGCGGGCTGGAAGGGCGACGTGGCCCCAGGCGCGTACACGTTCCCGAACGAAGGCGTCTCCAAGTTCAGCCGCGTCTGACAGAAGGACCCCGCCCGTCGAGGACCGGGCTCGTCGGCGTCAGATCCCCGGGCCGGTCGTGAGCGGCACAACGGCCGGCCCGGGGGAGGGAAGGCGCGCCCGGGACACCCGCACGCACGGCGGGGCCCCGGGCGCTCCGTCGCGCGTCGGTTGTCGGCTGTCGCAGAGCGACCGCGCCCACAGCGCCGACCGGCTCCGTCCGGGAGAAGGCCACGGTCCGGGCCGTGGCCCCCGGGGAAGAGGGGGTGCCGGCTGCGAGGGGTCAGTGCCCGGGGCGGCCGGTTCCGGTCTTCCGCCCCAGGGAGGCGATCAAGAGCGAGAGGAGGGCGGTCACGACCAGGCTCCCGACCATGACCAGACCTACGCCGATCACGAAGAGTCCGCTCGCGTCGTCCGACCAGTCGTAGGCGGCGGCAACGGTCAGCCCGGTGGTGGTGCCGAGCACCGCAGCCGCGACGTACTTCCGGGAAGCCGCCCAGTACACCGGTGCCAGCAGGGTCAGCCCGAGCCCGATCACCTGCCACGCCTCGTAGGGGCCGGTCGTCGAACCGTCAGGGTGTGCGTCACGGTGCTGGTCCCAGCCCAGCCAGGCGGCCCACACCGTCATCGTCACCCCGGCCAGCACCAGGGCCGCCAACAGGTGGTGAACAGGTTTCCGCGGTCCTTCACGTTCCTCGTGTCCTTTGCTCATGGCTCCAGTGTTCCCGCCAACCAGGTGATGCGGGGCAGGACGAGGGGAGTTGGACCGTGAAACTGGTGCTCTCCCTCCTCGGTGATCCGACACTCGCCAGGGTCGGGCGCGGCCTTGACGACTTCCTGGCGCCGTTGTCCCTGGCGCCGTTGTCCCTGGCGCCGGAGGTCCGGTCCGCCGTCCACCTCGCGGTGCACGAGGCAGCCCTGAACGCGTTGCGGCACGCGGGTGGTGAAGGCGGGACCACCGCGACGCTGGAACTCGCGGTCGACGACGGCTGCATCGTGGCGACGGTCACCGACGACGGCCCCGGGTTCGATCCTGTGGCCGTTCCCGACCCCCGCACCACCGACCGTCTGCGCCGTCCCCATGGCCGGGGCATCTTCCTGATGCGCCACCTGATGGACCGCGTCGACTTCGACTTCCCCGTCGGCGGGGGCACCCGTGTCACCCTCCGCCGGTCCTTCACCCACGCGGCCCGGCACCGGGCGCGTCACTCCAGAGAACGGGAAACCACCATGTCCGTAACCTCGACGATCACTCCCGACGGCAGCAAACTCATCATCACGGTCAAGGGACGTTTCGACTTCAGCACCCACCAGGAGTTCCGCGAGTCGTACGAAAAGTTCCACGGGCAGCAG
Organism: Streptomyces sp. NPDC051567; assembly: GCF_044454165.1. NCBI lineage: Bacteria > Bacillati > Actinomycetota > Actinomycetes > Kitasatosporales > Streptomycetaceae > Streptomyces > Streptomyces sp. NPDC051567. The sequence continues at coordinate 236,797 of NZ_JBITDK010000006.1, forward strand.
CCGGAGACGGTCGTCGTCGACCTGGCGGAGTCCACCTACATCGACTCCGCGGCGCTCGGCATGCTCCTGCTGCTCCGGGACCACATGGGTGGCGACGCATCCCGGATCAGCATCGTCAACAGCGGCCCGGACACCCGGAAGCTCCTCGCGATCGCCAACTTCGACAAGCTCTTCGACATCAGCTGACACGGGCCCGGCCGCGTCGCCACCCCGGCCGCGTCGCCACCCCGGCCGGGGGCCGCCCCCCGCCCGGCCCCCCGCCCCATACCCCCCGCCTCATGCTCGTTCCCGCCCCTACAGCCGTTCCGGTGCCACGCCCGCGTACGCCTCCCGCAGTGCGGTGACCACCGGGTCGTCGGTGCGGAAGGCGATCTCGTCCACCGAGCCCACCGACCGCACACCGATGGCCGTGTTCGTCGCGAACGCGGCCCGCATCGACCGCAGCAGGCCGTCCGTCACCGGCGCGCTGACCTGCCCGCCGGGGGCCGCCGAGCGGAGCAGCCGCATGGTGACCCCCGGCAGGACGTCGGCCTTGGGCCACACCACGGTCCCGGCCGCGTCCACGAAGCCGATGTTCCAGGTGCAGCCTTCCGAGACCAGCCCGTCGGCGCCGGTGAACAGCACGTCGTCGAACCCGGCGAGCCGGGCCGCGCGCCGCAGCCGCAACTGCCCGAAGAGCGCGACGTGCTTCACCGTCGGCGCGTCACGGTGGTAGGTGAGCCGCTGCACCCGCAGCGCGGGCAGCGGGCCCGCGCCGTCGCCCGCCGGCCGCGTCGTCACCAGTACACCGGGCCGGGCCGCCCGGTCGGGGGCCGCCAGCTCCAGCCCCGGGTCGAACACCGTGACGCGCACGGTGCGCCTCCCGGCGCGCCCGCCCACCTCCCGCCGGACACACTCCCGCACCCACTCGGGGTCCAGCTCCGCGCCGAACACCGTCCGGCAGTCACCGACCAGCCGGTCGAGGTGGAGCGCGAGCCCCCGTACCGCGCCGTCCTCCACGACCATGCTGGTGAAGTGCCCGTAGTTGGTGAGCGCGAGGGCCTGTAGGTCGGCGACAGCGACGGGCGATCCGTTCAAGGTGGTCATGTCCCCAGTCTGCCCCCAGTCCGCCCTCGGCCCGTCGCCACGGTCGACGGGGAAGGCACGAGGGGACGGACGGTGTGATATTCGTAAGGCGGTTCGAGCGCCCGCTGGGTAGGGTCTGCCGGATGACGCTCTCTCATGACGTGGCCGGAAACGGTCCCGCGCTGGTACTGCTGCATTCCGGGGTGTGCGACCGGCGGATGTGGGACGCACAGTGGCCGGCCCTGATCGATGCCGGTTACCAGGTGGTCCGCTGCGACTTCCGCGGCTTCGGCTCCACTCCGGCGGCGGACCGGCCGTACAGCGACGCCGAGGACGTACGGGAACTCCTGGACACCCTCGGCATCGCGCGGGCGGCGCTGGTGGGAGCCTCGTACGGCGGGCAGGTCGCCCTGGAGATCGCCGCGCGCCGGGCGGAGCGGGTGAGCGCCGTGGCGCTGCTCTGCTCCGCCCGGCCCGGGCACGAACCCTCCGGCGAGCTGCGTGCGCTCGGTGAGCGGGAGGAAGCGCTGATCGAGGCGGGTGACCTCACCGGGGCGGTGGAGCTGATGGTCGACACCTGGCTGGGCCCGGACGCCGCGGAGACCGCCCGGGAGGCGGTGCGCCGGATGCAGCGGCGCGCCTACGAGGTGCAGCTGGCCGCCGCGGGGGAGTTCGAGCCGATCGAGGCCGAGCCCGACCTGGGCGCGGTCCGGGCCCCCTGCCTCGTGGTGTCGGGCGGGCACGACCTGGCGGACTTCCGGGAGATCGCCGCCCAGCTGCCGGCCCTGCTCACGACCACGACCGCCCACCACGTCGACCTGCCCTGGGCAGGCCACCTCCCCAACCTGGAACGGCCTTCCGCCGTCACCGGTCTCCTGGTCGGCTTTCTGCGCGAGAAGGTCCTCGCCCAGAGCCCCGGTGAACGCCGCTGAGCGCATCCGGCGCGTTCCGTCCAGGGGGCCGGGCACCCCCTGGGGCGGGGGCCGGCCCCCTGGTCGCGCGGTCGGCCGCTCGGCAGCGTGGGCGTCATGAACACCCCTGCGAAGAAGGCCCGGCCGAGGGCGGCCGTCACCGCCAGCGGCAAGACCGCCACCCCGCCCAGTTGATGCGGGCGGAGCGCGCCGTCCAGCGGCTCGTGGAGCGCACCCTGTGCGGCTGAGCCGCAGGTCAGCCACGGTCACCGTCTTCCGGCACGAGGAAGTGCCGGAAGACGGCTGCCAGGGCGGACATTCCTGTCGGGCCGGGTGGCGGCGGGGTGCCCGGGGCTCGCCCCGTCCGGCGGTCAGGTGGTCCGGTAGGCGATGTGGAGGGTGTCGCCCGTGCCGCCCGCGAGGGCCGGTTCCGACATCGTGGACGCGCCGGGGACCTGCTGGTGGAAGCCGCTCCAGGCGGTGCCGTTGAACGAGTTGAGGTAGATCGTGGAGTCCAGAGCGCGTACCGCGCAGTACAGGACGCCGCCCCGGACGGTCAGGGCCGGGGCGCTGTCGGTCCTGCCGCCGAGGTTCGCCGCCGCGGACCAGGAGCTTCCGTCGTGGCTCAGGACGTACGTCGCGCCGTCGAAGCCGACGCAGGCCAGGTAGAGCTTGGTGTCCAAGGTGGTGAGCGCGGGGGCGTGGAAGGTCTGCAAGGAGCCCACCTTGGTGAAGCCGCCCCAGGTGGAACCGCTCAGCCAGGAGAGGTAGACGTGCGCGTCGGTCGCCCAGCCCCGCACGGCGCAGTGGAGCGTACCGCCCCGGCCGGCGAGGGCCGCGCCCGCGGAGCTGCTCCCGGGGAGCCTGGCGGGCGCGCCCCAGGTGGTTCCGTCGAGGCGCGAGACGTACAGCTCCCCCTTCTCCCCGCCGCTGGACACGTACAGGGAACCCGCGTTCACCGCCAGCGCGGGCGGGGTCCAGCTGGTGAGGCCGGGAACGTACCCGTAGCCCTGCCACGCGCCGCCGCTGACCCTGCCGATGTGGACGCCGCCGTTGAGCCCGCGCGAGGCGACGTGGAGATCACCGTTGTGGACGGCCAGCGAGGGACCCCGGTCGGTGTGCCCGGGAAGCCGGAGGGTCGTACCCCACTGGCTGTTCGCGGGGGAGACCAGCTTGATGTCGCCGGGCGCGTCGGCGGGGGGCGGGCTGCCGATCCACTTGAGCTGGAGGCGGTGGCGGCCCTCGGCGTCGCCGCCGTTGAAGACCCAGCCGGTCGACCCGGCGCCGCCGCTGGTCACCAGCTGGCGCAGCGCGGACTGGGTGAAGACGAGCGTGCGTTCCTGGACGAGGTCGTCGTTGTTGCGGAACAGGTCGATCAGCCAGGCGATGATGCGGGCGACGATCGCGGTGATCTGCACGTAGTCGAGGAAGTCGCCGTACTGGGGCGCCAGGTAGCCGTAGATCTCCATGGTGTCGACGAACTTCTGCAGCTCGACGCTGATGGCCCTCAGCTTGTCCCGGAGCTGGTTGCGCCACGGCTCGCCGCCGTCGTCCTCCTCCCAGCAGGAGATGTTGCACACCAGCGTGGTGTCCACGCGGCCGTTGTAGAGCGTGGTGTTCGCCCCGAAGTCGTGCCACTCGCCCTTGTCGACGTTGGTGAACACCCGGCTGAGGAGTTCCTGGCGGGAGCTGAACGCGCCCACCGAACTCGCTCCCCAGTAGATCTCGTCGGACGCGGACCATTCGTTGGACTCGTCCTCGCACAGGAACGAGTACATGTCCACCCGCGCCACGAACGAGGCGTTCACACCGGGCTCCGGCGCGGGCGGCGGCGCGGACGCGGTCACCAGCGTCGCCCCGTAGCCGTAGGCGGCCTGGCCGGTGATGAACTCCGCGGTGTCGAAGGTGTCGCCCTCCTGGGGGGAGGTGCTCAGGTCGACGACGCTGACGTTGGCCTGGGCGAGGATCTCCTCCCGCAGCGAGGGAAGGTCCTTGACCAGGTCCTCCATCGAGTAACCGTCGTCCACGGTACGGCGGGTGAGCACCTCCGGCAGCACCGCGGCCGTCGTGCGCGCCGTGCTCTCCTCCCGGTACAGGCGCCCGAAGCCGTGCACCTCCTCCTCGGGCAGGAGCAGCCGCAGCGGAGCGACCATCCGCGCCTCCAGGTCCGTCAGCTCCAGCCCGGCCTCCAGCCGGGCCGCCGCGTGCAGCATCACCCCGAGCAGCAGGTTCGACCCGGGCGACGGCTGGGTGCGCTGGGCGGCGCGCGGGCCCACCGGCCTGCCCCGCAACTGCCCCCGCAGCCGCTCCAACCGTTCCGCCGCCGTCGTCCCGAACTCGACTGACGTCATGAGCGACTCCCCCAGATACGACGACCACGGCCCGGACGACCGCGTGCGCCGATCCTCGCACCGCCATCACCCAGGGCGACAGGTTGTTTGCGGCCAGTAAAAGCCCTCTCCGTCGGGCGATGCGGCCGGGTGGTCCAGCCGGGTGATTCAGCTGGATGGTCCATCCGGACGGTTCCCGCCGGGGCAGGGGAGCGTTACCCTTCCCGGCCCCGGCCGTTGAGCCGACCATGATGACCCGACGCATGACCGCCGCCCTGGGCGTCTTCGCCACGGCCGCCCTGCTCGCACTCTCCGTACCCACCACCGCCCATGCCGCCGAGTGCGGGGTCCGCTCCGACGGCCGCCTGTACTGCGGCAACACCGTCGGGGCGAAGGGGTACGCGGACCGCTCCTACCGTTCGGCGACCCGCGGCACCCTCACCACCGGCTTCAACTGGTTCGTGTGCTGGGGCCACGGCGACCCCCACCAGGGCCAGAACGACATCTGGTACTGGACCCAGCTCGACAACGGTCAGTGGGGCAACGTCCCCGCCGTCTCCCTCCACACCGGCCAGGACCCGGCCCCCGGCCTGCGCCAGTGCTGAACCCGTAGCGGCCCCTGTTCCCGGGAACAGGACCCGGGAACAGGACCCGGGAACAGGGAACAGGCGCCACGCCCGGCCCTCGTGGCCGGCCGTGGCGCCCGGCTCGTCACCCCAGGTCATGCCCTCGGTGCTGCCGACCGTGGACAGGCCCAGGTCGTGGAAGTCCGCCACCAACTGCTTGCGCATCGGTACCGGCAGCTCCACGGGTCCACCCGTAGCTCCTCCGGGTCCACGGCCTTGCCGTCACCGGTGCTCGGCGGCGGGTAGGCCGAGCCGTCCGGTTGCAGGAACGGGTGGGTGCCGGTGAAGTCGACGGAGTGCACCCCGGCGCCGTCCACCGTGATCCTGGCGGTGTAGAAGCGGGCGGGCTGCAAGGGCCGAGCGGTCGTCGCCGATCATGACGTACTCGCCCGTGCACGGGTCCCGGTCGATCCCGGACAGCCCGCCGACCGTGGTGTTCCGGAAGGACAGCCGGTGCGGGACGGTCTTCTCGCCCAGCAGCCGGGCCGAACCGGTGAACCGCTGAACCGGTCGTGGCGGTGGGCTCGTTCAGGTGCTCAGGTGCTCAGGTGCTCAGGTGCTCAGGTGCTCAGGTCGCCGTCAGGTGGCGGGTCCGACGTTGGTGGCGGCCACCGCGGGGCGAAGTGCCCGGGCGAGGGTGACGGCGTCGCCCACGGCCCAGAGGTGGACGAAGAACAGGCGGGGTTCGTCCGTCAGGCCGTGGTTGTGCAGCTCGACGAGATCGATCCCGCCGCGCCGCAGCGCCGTGAGGGCCTCCTGGACCTCGCCCGCGACCATGGCGAGGTCGCCGTTGAGCGCGGCCCGGCCGCGTCCCAGCGGCTGGAAGTTGAAGGCGGTGGTCGCCCCCAGCCCCGGGGGCAGGATGTGCCCCTCGTCGACGACGGTCTCGCGGCGGACGAAGACGGAGGTGTAGACATCGCCGTTGTTCGTTCCCCTGACGCCCAGCGCGGCGTCGATCCCGGCGGTGTCCAGATCGAGGGGCCGGAGCGGGACCGGCGGTGCCGGGGGCGGGGTGGCGGTGTGATCGAGCGCCACGCGCAGACGGCGGGCGAGCGCCACCGCGTCGTGGCCGTGTGCGCAGATGTGGGTCCACCAGACGTCAGGGGTCTGTGAGAGCAGGTGCTTGTGCAGGGCGGTCTGCGGGATTGCCTGGGCCTGCAGGGCATCGGTCACCCGCTGCAACTCGGTTTCGGCGACCACCAGGTCGCCCATCAGCAGGTTGCTGCCGTTGTCGTACCGGACGAAGGAGACGTGCGAGCCCAGCGAGAGCCCCGGTGTGACGGTGACACCGCGGGTGACCACGCGCAGGTCCCCACGGGGGAAAGCGGTGTGATAGTGCGTCCCGCGGATCAGGTTGCCCGGCCGGCCCAGCGCCTGCGCGACCCCCTTCCAGTCCGCCTCCGTGGTGGGCACCGGCCTGCCCGGTTCCCCACCATTCGTCTCACCCCTCTCACCCCTCTCAGCTGCTCCGCCTGTTCCACTCGTTCCGCCGGCCGGGGCCGGCTCGGCGTGAGCGATGGATGCTCCCGTCCCGGCCAGTACCGGCGTCAGCGCGGCCGAGGCCAGCAGCTGCCGTCGCGGAACACCGGCTCGCGCCCGCACACCCTGACGATGGTCTTCGCTCATCGCGTGCACACCTTCATGAAAGGGATGCAAACACACGAATACCCTCTTCCCCCGCCGCCACAGCGAAGCGGCGCGCACCGATGATCCATCGAACGGGTGGGTGGTGCGCGACGGTGCGGTGTGTGCGGTGTGCGAGGCGTGCGCGGGGCGTGCGGTCAGGCGGCGGGTTTGCCGGGCTGGTCGTGGGTCGCGCAGTGGATGCCGCCGCCGCCCGAGGCGATCGTGTCGATCTCGACCGGCACGATGTCCCGCCGGGGGAAGTGCTCCCGCAGGATGGAGCGGGCGCGGTCGTCGGCCTTGCCGTCGCCGAACCTGGGCATGAAGACGGCGCCGTTGGCGATGTAGAAGTTGGCGTACGTCGAGACGAAGTCGTCGCCCTCGCCGGTGATCCGGTTCAGGTCGGGCTGGGGCAGGTCGATGACCTGGAAGCGCCGGCCACGGGCGTCCGTCGCCTTCGACAGGACGGACTTCGCCTGGTCGGCCGAGCGCGACCAGGAGTCCTGCGGGGTGCCGGGGTGCGCGCGGTCCAGCAGGACCACCCCGGGCGCGGTGAAGCGTACGAGGCTGTCCACGTGGGCGTCGGTGATGTCCTGCCCGCGCACACCCGCCAGCCAGACCACCTTCTCGACGCCCAGGGTCTGCTTCAGCTCCGCCTCGATCGTGTCCCGGCTCTTGCCCGGGTTGCGGTTGTCGTTGACGATCGAGCTCTCCGTGATCAGCAGGGTGCCCTCACCGTCGGGTTCGAAGGAGCCGCCCTCCGAGACCAGCGGGGCCTGGACCCGGGGAATGCCGTACTTCCGCAGCAGGGTGCGGCCGACCAGGGCGTCGTTCGCGTGCTCCTGCTTCTTGCCCCAGCCGTCGAAGTTGAAGTCGACGCCCACCACCTGGTGGCCCTCCTCGACGAACACGGGGACGGTGTCACGCGCCCACAGGTCGTCGACGGCCAGCGGGATGACCTCGACCTGGGAGCCGCAGGCCCGCTGGGCCGCGCTCACCTGGGCGGGCCGGGCCATCATGACGACCGCCTCGTACTCGCCGACGGCCCGCGCGATCCGCGCGATGTCCTCGCGTACGTAGGGCAGGTCCCCCTCCCACACCGAGGACAGCGCCGGCCAGGACATGAACGTACGGGTGTGGCTCTCCCACTCGGCGCCGAGGCGGCGCCCCGGGCCCGTCGAGGTCTGCGGGGAGGAGCCGACGGGGGTGCTGGGCCGTGGAGCGGTGCCGGGCGCGCTCGGCCCGGGGGCGGTGCCGGAGGTGCCGCAGGCCGAGGCGCCGAAGGCTGCGGCGCCGAGCGCGGCGAGGGTGCGCAGGGTGGTCCGGCGCGTGGGCGAAGGGTTCGGCACGGGGAACTCCGATCGTGGGGCTTGCGGAACGAGCGCATCCGGACAGGGCGGGGCGGGCGCGCGGGGCACGGCACGAGCCGCGACGGCCCGGACCCCTGGGCACCCGGACTCCTGAGGTGCCCGGGGCCCGGGGCCCGGGACCCTGAGACCTGGGGGCGTCCGAGCCCTTGGGGCAAGGGTGCGCGCTCGACCCGCGAAGGGCCGGTGCGCAGGAGGAAAGAGGACGGCCACGTGTCGCCACTCTGACACTGACTGAAATTTCAGTCAAACCGTCGGCAGGTCGACGGGTGGGCCCGGGCCCACCCCCCACCAGGGCGGTCAGTCGCTGGTCAGCCGCTGGTCAGCCGCTGGTCAGCGGCCTGCGCGTCCGCTGAAGGGCCGCATCCGACCGCCCCGGAACACCCCGGTAAGGTGTGGGCCATGGCACCTCGCAGCACCCAGATCCTCGAAGCCGCCGCACGGGTGATCGCCCGGCGCGGGGTCCGAGGGCTGCGCGTGGAGGAACTCGCGGCCGAGGCCGGCGTCTCCACCGCGCTGATCTACTACCACTTCAAGGACCGCACGGGCGTCCTGCGCCAGACCCTCGAATTCATCAGCGACCGTGCCGGGCGCTACACCGCCGACCGCGATCCGGACGACCCGCCGCTCACCCCCCGGCAGGAGCTGGAGGAGTCCCTCCTGCTGGAACTCCAGGACATCGTGGAGGTACGGGAGAACAGCTCGGCCTGGGGCGAGCTGCGGGCCAGCGCCGTCTTCGACGAGGTGCTGCGCGAGGACCTCGCCAGGGCCACCCGGGTCTGGGTGCGGGAGGTCGCCGCGCTGCTGGGCGAGGTCCGGCCGACGGCGTCGGCCCTGTCCCTCACCGCCGCCGCCGAACGGCTCACCGCCCTGCTGGAGGGGCTCAGCATGCGCTGGCTCAGCGGTGGCATCGAGATCCTTCACGCGCGGGAACTGATGCGCGGCGCCATCGACGCCGAACTCGCCGGACTCACCGGGGCCGGACTCCGGCAGGACTGACCGGCGACAGCGGGCGGGGCCCGTCCCGGCTCGCCGGGAGACGTGCCCGGGGCAATCCCGTCCGCGGCCCGTCTCGCGGGGGCGCCGTTCCGCGTGGGGGACGTGCGGCGGGGGAGCGTTCAGTCGGTGTGGACGAGCGCCACGACCGTGACCGTCAGCACCCCCCCGCGAAACCCAGTAGTCGGTGAGCACCCCGGCGAGGACCACCCGGCGCTTGTCCCGCCCGGTCACCGGGTTGCCGTGACCGTAGGGGTCCTGGGCGACCCTGCCGATCTCCCGGCCGAAGTCGACGCGGCGCCGGGAAGCCATCTTCTTGAGCGAGTCGAGGGCCTGGTCGGTGTACTGCACCCGGTAGGTCACGCGCTCTCCGCGGCCGGGCCGAAGAACGCGGCGACCTCTTCGGCGGACACGGTCCCGGTGAAATCGCCCCGCTCGATCCGTGCGAACGCGGCTTCCTTGTCCGCGATCAGGTCCGGCCGGGTCCGCTCCGCCCAGGTGGCGAGCAGCTCGAACAGCTCCTCGGCGCCCGCGTTCTCCACCGCCTCGCCGAAGGCCCGCCGCTGGTCGGCGGGAAGGGCCTCCCTGATGCCCTTGACGGTCGCCGGAAGGACGACCAGGTCCCCTCCGCTCAGGTAGGTGCTGAAGGTCTTCCCGGCGGTCTCGGACACCGTTGCCCTCTTTCCTCGTCACCACCACCACCAGCGGCCGGGCAGCCATGCTAGTGGCGGCGCTCCGGCCGCAGGTGAGGTCGACAACGCCGCGAGACAGCGCGTCGACGCATCGGGGGAGCGTACCCATGGCCCCCGCGCTCCCCACCTGGCGGACGTACCGCGCCGGTGTTACGCGGCGCCGGACCGGCGGGAGGCGCTGCGACAGCTCGCCGAGGCCGTCCAGGTGCTGCGGCCCCACCTGCGGGACGAGGATCTGCCGGTCGTCGACGCGGGCATCGGCGTCCTGGAGAGCGGGGAGCCGGGGCGGTGGCGTCAGGCGCCGGCAGGCATCGCGGGTGTCGCGGGTGTCGCGATGGTGATCGGTGACGTCGGGGTCCCTGTGGTGCAGGCGGTACGCGCAGTACGGAACACCCTGGGTGTTCAGTGACGGCCCCGAAACCGTCGGGGCACTGACCGGAGACGTCCGCCGGGCAGGGCGGGCCGCGCCCGGAGCGGGAGCGAGTGCTCCCGCTCCGGGTCCCGGTGAGCGACCGGCCCGGCAGTCGATCCGGCCGGAGGAGGGCGGGACGACGCTCGGGCGGAGCCGCTCGCCCTCGCACGGGTGGGCAGGGGTTCCCGGGCAGGTTTGGCGGAGCGGGTTTGACAGAGCAGGTTTGACAGGGCTTCAGCATGAGTCCATCATTCCATTAGTCATCTAGTGGATTAAGGGAAGGGGGCGAGCTGTGCGAGGCACGAATACTTCCGGCGCGGCCGATGTCCGGTGGGCCGTCGAGGCGCGTGGACTGGGGAAGAAGTACCGGCGGCGCTGGGCGTTGGAGAACTGCTCCTTCCGGATACCCGCGGGCCGCATCGCCGCCCTGGTGGGACCCAACGGCGCGGGCAAGAGCACCCTGCTGAGCCTGGCCACCCGCCTGACCGAGCCCACGGCCGGCGAACTGGACATCTTCGGCGCCCCCGTCTCCGCGCCCGGCGAAATGGCCCGCTGGGCCTACATCGCCCAGGACAAGCCGCTGTTCAAGCGGTTCACCGTGGCGCAGACCCTGCGGATGGGGCAGGAACTCAACCCGTCCTGGGACCAGGCGGCGGCCGAGCGGATCGTGCGCGCCGGGCAGGTGCCGATGGACGCCCGGGTCGCGACCCTGTCGGGCGGGCAGCGGACCCGCGTGGCCTTCGCGCTCGCCTTCGGGACGCGGCCCGAACTCCTCCTGCTGGACGAGCCGATGGCCGACCTCGACCCGCTGGCCCGGGACGAGATGAGCGCGCTGCTGCTGTCCGAGGCCGCCGAGCGCGGAACCACCGTGCTGATGTCCTCCCACCTGCTGAGCGAGATCGAGCACATGTGTGACTACGTGGTCGTGCTCTCCGAGGGCCGGGTCCGGATGGCCGGCGAGGCCGACGAACTGGTGCCCATGCACACCCTGGTCACCGGCGTGACCGGGGAGCAGGGTGTGCTGCCGCAGGAGCTGGACTCCCACACCGTGGTGGAAGTACGCACCTCCGGGCGCCACTTCACGGCCATGGTCCGGCGCCAGGGACCGCTGAACGGCGCGTGGCAGCTGGCCGACCCGAGCATGGAGGAGGTGCTGATGGCCTACCTCCGCTCACCCGGGGCTCCCCCGCTGCTCTCCCCGACCGCCGTCCCCGACCACCGAGAGGAGCCCGCCGCATGAGCGCGCTCACCCGGGATGCCTCCGCCTCCCCCAAGGACCTCGCCCCCGCCCGCCCCCGCCGGGTCCGCGGACTCCTCTGGCTGGTGCTGAACCAGCACCGTACGGCCCTCATCGTCTGCGCCGCGGTGGTCGTCCTCGGCGCGGCCTGGATCGTCTACCAGCGTGCGGCGATGCTGGACACCCTGCACGCGGCCGGCTGGCCGGCCAAGCCGGTCGACTCCCTCGGCGGCAACATCGCCAACGACGTCTCCAACAACCTCGACGCCTTCGGCAACCTCCTGACCGGGCTCCCCGTGCTGCTCGGCGTCTTCCTCGGCGCTCCGCTCATCGCCGCCGACCAAGAGAACGGGACGGCGCGCCTGGCCATGACCCAGTCCGTCTCCCGGGGCCGCTGGCTGGCCTGGAAACTGGGCTTCGCCCTGGTGACGGCGGTGGTGACGACGCAGATCCTGAGCCTCTTCTTCGCCTGGTGGTGGCGCTCGGCGGGGTCCGTCGCACGGACCGACTGGCTGGACGGTCCCCATTTCGACGCGATGGGCCCCGTCCCGGTGGCGACTGCCCTGTTCGCCACCTCGCTCGGCATCGTGATCGGCGCCCTGACGCGCCGGACCGTGGGCTCCATGCTGGTCACCTTCCTGATCGTGTACGCCGTCACGGCCGTGGCCGAGCAGTACCGGAGCCTGCTGGGCACGCCGCGGCGGCTGAGCTACCCGCTCGGCGGCGAGGAGCCCGCCGTGCTCGACAACACGGTCCGGCTGGACGACTGGGTCGGCACCGAGTCCGGTCGGGTCTACGGCTGGAGCACCTGCGTCAAGGAATCCGCTCCGGAGGCATGCCGGGCCCAGCTCGGTATCGTCAACTCGGTCCGGGACTACCTCGGCCCCGACCAGCTGCCGGGCATGCAGTGGGCCGCCACGGGCGTGTACGCGGCGCTGGCCGCCGCCCTGGTCACCGGCCTGCTGTGGTGGTCCCGTCGGCGGGCCCTGTAGGACCGGGCGCGTGCCCGAAGACGCTCCCCGGGCTGGTACCCCCAGCCGTTCACCAGAGATCAAGGAGGCGGCACCGTGGTCGTGTTCCGCATCGAACGCCGCGGCGGCCTGCCCGCCTACCTCCAGATCGTCGCCCAGGTGGAGCAGGCTCTGCGGATGGGCGCCCTGGAGGAGGGGGACAAGCTGCCCACGGCGGCGCAGGTCGCCGCCAGCACCAAGGTCAACCCCAACACCACGCTCAAGGCGTACCGGGAGCTGGAGCGGTCGGGCCTGGTCGAGGTACGGCAGGGTTCCGGCACCTTCATCACCCGCTCGCTCGTCACCCCGCAGACCGCACCGGAGTCCCCGCTGCGGACCCGGCTCGGCGAGTGGATGGGCGAGGCCCACGCCCAGGGCCTGACCGCCCTGGAGGTCACCACGCTGTTCGACGCGGTCCTCGGCGAGAACTACCCGGGCACCACGGCCGGCCCCGCCCACGTCCCGGTGGACTGACCCCCGGCGTCCCACCCGGTGCGCGGGGGGCGGGTGGGACGCCGGGGGGCCGGGGCCGGGTGGGTCAGCGGGACGCGGCGGACTCCAGGCGGGTCGCCGTCCAATCGGGGGAGGCGCTCAGCGAGGCGGTGACCGTCAGGCCGGAGGCCTTCGCCGCGTCGGCGATGTCGCCCGCCTCCACACTTCCCGCACGCCCGGCCTTCGGCGTGAGCAGCGCGACCCCGCCCCCGTGCTGCAGGCCGGGCAGCACATCGATGAGGGCGTCGAGGAGGTCGCCGTCGCCGTCGCGCCACCACAGCAGGGCGACGTCCGCCGTGTCTTCGTAGTCGGCATCGACGAGTTCGTTACCGGTGGTCTCCGCGATGGCTTCGCGCAGCTCCTCGTCGCAGTCGTCGTCGTAGCCGGCCTCCTGGACCACCTGGCCCGCCACGATTCCCAGCTGCTGCACCGCACTTGCCGACATTCAGGTCTCCTCACATGGAAGTTCCGCTGGTAGCTCCGCACACGGGTGTGCTCGGCGCAGCCTCGCCGACCGCCCTACCAAGATCATCAGATCGCCGCCCGGTTCACTCGAACGAGTGAACCGGGCGGCGTCGGTGAGCGGGTTGGACGGTGATTCCACGGGGAGCCCGGCCCACGGCTTCCGGTGGCCGAGCCGCCCGACACCGGCGGGACCGAGGCGGGCCCCGAAGAAGTCGACCCGTTCCGCCCGCCCTCCAGCCGCCCGCCCTCCAGCGGCAGCCGTACGCGCGCGAACGCCTCGTCCGGTCCGTCGGCGAACGGGGCGACGGAGCCGGGGCCCACCGCCTCCCGTACGGGGGGGTGCCGACGAGGGCACGACCGGCCTCGCGAGGCGGCCCACCACGGCCCACCACGGCGGCCCCGGTCGCCCGGCCTCCGCGCACGATCCGTCCGCGGCGCTCCGGCACCACCTGTCGGGCCCCCTCGTGTGGCAGGACTCCTCCACCTACAGCATGGTTACGAAATGTAATAATGTTGTCACAGAAAGTGGAGTCCGATATGCGCTCCGGCATGAGCGACGCCAACCGGTCGGTCGTCATCAGCCTCGCTGGTACCACGCTGATCTGGTACGACTTCTTCCTGTACGTCAACGCCTCGGTCCTGGTCTTCAAGCACCAGTTCTTCCCCTACCTCACCCCCTTCGCGGCGACGCTCACCGGGATCGGCCTCTACGGTGTCGCGCTGGTGGCCCGGCCGGTCGGCGGCGCTCTCTTCGGTCACCTCGGCGACCGCTACGGCCGGCGCCCCGTCCTGGTGGCCACGCTGCTGCTGACCGGAGCCTCCACCGGCCTCGTCGGCCTGCTGCCCGGCTACGGCCAGATCGGTCTCGCCGCACCCCTGCTGCTGGTGGCGCTGCGCCTGCTCCAGGGGCTGGGAATGGGCGGCGCCTGGGGAGCCGCCACCGTCGTCGCCTACGAATGCGCCGAACCCCGGCGCCGCGGGCTGGTGTCGAGCTGGGCGCAGATCGGCGCACCGGCCGGGAACCTGCTGGCGTTCGGCGCGATCTCCGGCGTGTCCGTGCTGCTGACGCCCGCACAGTTCATGATCTGGGGCTGGCGGCTGCCCTTCCTCTTCTCCGCCGTCCTGGTGGTGGTGGGGCTGTGGGTCCGGGCGCGGATCGGGGAGACCACGGAGTTCAGCGCCCTGGCCCACGCCCGGGCCCGCGCCAAGCGCCCGTTCGTCGAACTGGTGACCAAGTACCGGGGCAAGCTGCTGCTCGCCGTCGCCGTGACGGCGGGGGCGGACGTCGTCCTGTTCACGTTCTCCTTCGGCTACGTCCTCACGCTCCTGCGGGTCGCCGGCCTGCCCCTGACCGCGCTGATGACGCTCTCGGTCGCCGCCCCGCTGGCGCTGATCGCGATGATCCCCCTGTTCGGGGCCGTGTCGGACCGCTACGGCCGCCGCCGGGTCTGCATCGCGGGCACCCTCGTCACGGGTCTGTGGGCCGCCGCGTTCGTCCCGCTGTTCGACCTCGCGTCGCCACCGGTCCTGGTCGCCGCCTACCTGCTGGCACTGGTGGGCTTCGCCGCCATGTACGCCCCGCAGGCAGCCCTCATCGCCGAACTCTTCCCGACCCGCGTACGCCTCAGCGGCACCGCCACCGGGTACCAGCTGGGCGGACTCCTCGGCGGCACCCTCGCCACCTTCCTGACCGCGTGGGGTGCCGACTGGTTGAAGTCCCCCGCGGTCACCCCCCTCTACGTCCTCGCCGTGGTGACGGTCAGCGGGGTGGCGCTTCTCGCCGCTCCCCGCCACCGCGCAGGAGACAGTCCCTCAGCGGCCCAGCCCCTGCCAGACACCGGGGACACCGGCGCCCTGAGCCGTCCCACGGCATCCGCCGCCGGACTCCACCCGTGACCCTCGCGCCACCTGAAAGGCAGAACAGCAGATGAGACGCTCCTCGCGTATCGCGGCCATCGCCACGTCCGCCGCCCTGATCAGCGGCCTCTACATCTACGACGTCTCCGCCGTCGGAGTTCCCCAGGTCATCACCTGTGAAGACAAGTTCACGATGACGTTCGACCGCGGCCTGACCCTCTCGCCCCAGAACGACATCACCGCCACCCTCACCGACGCCAAGCTGCTGGGCTGCAGCGGCGACGCCCCCGTCACCCAGGCCGACTACATCGGCACCGGCATCGGGAGCGCCGTGACCTGCGCCACCGGCGGCTACAAGGACAAGCCCGGAACGGACCAGCGCGCCTCCTGGCAGACGGCGGCCGGCCAGCCCCCCACCGACGGCCAGCCCACCACGAGCTTCACCTGGGACATGCAGCCGATCCAGGACCTGCTCAAGTCCAACAACCCGCTCAGCGGCGGCATCACCGAGGGCCGCTACAAGGGCGCCACCTGGACGGTGGTCCTCGACCCGGTCAAGTCCAAGATCGACCTCACGGCCTGCGCCACCCCCGCCGGGCTCAAATCCATGGTCCTCGACGGCACCCTCACCATCACCCTCCCCCCTGGCGTTCCCGCCCTCCCCGCGTAGCCGCGGTCGTGGGGGGGGGGGGGGGGGGGGGGCCCCCCCCCCCCCCCCCCCCCCCCCCCCCCCCCCCCCCCCCCCCCCCCCCCCCGGCACGACCCGGCACGACGGACCCACCTGGAGAACCGAGGACCGGCTTCACCGAAGTCCCGGGGGTCACCACGCGCGTGCCGGCGCCGGGTACGGGCCTGGCGGGCCGCTACCGCGACCCGGCCGTGTACGACGGGTCGTGGAGCGAACGGGCCATGCCCTCGCGGTTGCCGGTGGTGAACGGGCGAAGCCGTCGCCCGCGCGGCGGGTCGTTCGGCATCGAGAGGGCCGAGCCGGCGAAGGCGGCGGGGGCGACGGGGCGATCGAGAGGGCGCCGCCCGGTGAATCCCTCCAAGGCACGCTCCTTCCGGCTCCGGAGCAGATCCTGGCCATCGTGCGGACGCACTTCGCCGGACACGGCCCCGAGACGGCCGGGACCACGCCGACAGGGAAGATCGACGGCCCCCACCCATCCCCCCACCCCCACACACCTGCGCGCGGATACGGGCCGACGCGGGGGAGGAGCGGCGCCGGGCGGCTCAGCAGGGGGCGGAGTGCCCGGTGCGCACGCGGCGCGGGCAGAACTTCACCGACCGGCGGGGGCGGAGGACCATCGCGCGTACGGGTCCTGGACGGCCGGGGACCGTTCCGTGCCGGTCTTCACCCTCGACGGAGGGTGAAGACCGGCACGGGGTGGGGGTTCGGTCCTCGGTGAGCGGCATCAGGAGCAGGAGGGATTCAACCGGTTCCGGAGCAGCGCTCGCCCGATGTCAGCGCCACTGCTGGTAGGCGCCGCCGTTGCCGGGAAGGGTGTAGACGTTGCGGGCGGCGTTGCTGTCGAGGAAGTAGCCGGTGGCCGCGTTCTGGAGTCGGTAGGCCCCGCCGCTCCTGGAGATGTTCCAGCGCTGGTAGGAGCCGCCGTTGCAGCCCAGGGTGTACACCGACCGGGCGGCGTTGCTGTCCAGGCACTTGCCGGTCGCCTGGTTCTGGACGGTGTAACCACCGGCGGCGGCGGCCCGTACGTTCCAGTTCTGGTAGGCACCGCCGTTGGCGGGAAGGGTGTAGACGTTGCCGGACGCGTTGCTGTCGAGGACGAAGCCGGTGGCGACGTTCTGGAACTGCTCGGTGCCGGGAACCGCCGCTTGGGCGGGGGTGGTCAGGGCCAGCAGAGTGGCACCCGCAACCCCGACAGAGGCGAGTGCGGAGACGATGGCGGAACGTCGGAACATGCTTGTTCCTTTCGATGGGTATCGGCTGCTGCCTCGGGATACCTTTCCATCGAACTTGTTTCTGATCAACGGGATTCGCGAGGTGCGGAGAGCGATCTTTATCGAATTCGCCAAAGTTGTCGATCATATGGATCGCGGCAGTCGATCCTGATAAGAGAGTGACTCTTCGTGGTTTTTTCGTGGGGTCGATCACTCCTTGCCGTCAACGTAGATCACAGGCAACCGCTCGCGTGCCACCAAAGTTGACCAACGCGACATAACGGCTCCCCCTCGGTGCGGATTCAACCATTTCGAGCCGCGTCCGATTGACGGGAATTCACTTTCTCCCTTGGCCTGAGCGGGATGTGCGCGTACTTCGGGAATGGTGACCGAGTGGGTCAATCGAAAGAGAAAATTCTCGCCGGATACGGGTCAGATTCTTGCCGAACAGGATGCGTAATGACCATTCTCTGCTGCGGTCCGACGGAAAACCACCTCTGACGGGTAAGGAAGTCGAGGCATCGGGTGGGAAGATCAGCGAATGAGGATCACCGTTGTCGGCCAAGCTGTCCGGCAAGATCCGAAAGCGACGGTCTACCCGGCCAGGTCCGTCGCAAGGTCGTCACGCCAGCGGACGGACAGGCGCCTGCTCAGGACCGTCGCTGCCGCAGCCGGCAGGGGCAGCAGCAGGAACTCGCGCAGCGCCCCGGCCGCCGAGTCCCGTAGGGCCCACGCGGCGAGGTCGGCCGCGGGGACGGGTGCCGGGTCCGGTTGGTGCCGGGCCGCGTCCAGCAGTCCCCGCGCCGCCCGGGCCTCCGCCGAGAGGGTCCTCATCCGCAGGTCGAGGGCCCCGTCGGCCGGGAGGTCCACCGGCTCCTCGCGGTAGATCTGCTCCAGCGCCTGCGCGATCTCCGGGTAGGTGTCGATGCCGGTCTCGGAGGCCAGCCGGGCGAGCTGCGCCGTCATCGCGGAGCGCAACCGCTCCGGCGGGGTCCGGTCGACGAGCCCGCCGAGGTCGAAGTCACGTACCGAGGAGACCGGGTGTCGCACCGGCAGCACGTCGTCGAGGACCGGCAGCAGCAGCGCGCTCGCCAGCGGCCCGCCGCCGTCGCCCTCCGGGTCCCAGGTGATGCCGTACCCCGTGGCCAGGCCGGCCAGCAGCCGGGCGTACGCGGCCGTCGAGCCGGGCCAGGGATCGACGCCGATCCTCTGCCACTCCTGCCCGTCGGGTCCGGTC
Organism: Streptomyces sp. NPDC051567; assembly: GCF_044454165.1. Classification (NCBI taxonomy): domain Bacteria; kingdom Bacillati; phylum Actinomycetota; class Actinomycetes; order Kitasatosporales; family Streptomycetaceae; genus Streptomyces; species Streptomyces sp. NPDC051567. The sequence goes on from NZ_JBITDK010000006.1 coordinate 255,019, forward strand.
ACGCGGTCCTCGCGGGGCGAATCGACCCGGTGGGCCGCCTCGGGCCGCTCCGCGCCGTCCTCGACGACGGTGAGGTGCACCTCGGGCCCCTGCTTCGCCAGCCTCACGACCCGGGTCCCACGGGACAGCCGACGCAGCACCTCCGGACGGCCGAACTGGGCGTCACCGCCCTCCTGGGTGGCGTAGGACCACCCGTCACCGCACCACCCGGCCCGGGCCATCGGACGGTACGCCGCCCAGGGTGCGGCGGCGGACAGCCGCGCCTGCTCCCGGCTGCGCGATCCGGCGGTTGCGGGCACGGAGCCCAGCCTGTCCAGCAGTTCCTCGGGCGGGATGCCCGCCACGAACACGACATCCGGCTGTACGGGCGGTACCTGCGCGGCCGGGGCTCCGAAGGAGAGGACGGCGTAATGCCCGTCGGGCCGCGGGAGGGGCGGGACCGGCTCGGCCGCAGGAGGGACCAACGGCTCGGCGGCCTCGGCGGCGAGGCCGAGGGGGGAGAGCGGAGCAGGGACGGTCGTCCTGTCGTCGTCCCAGATCAGCTGGCCCTCGAAGGCGAGCGGCGTCCGACCGTTGAACGGTGTGCCGTTCTCCAGAGCCGTGGCGAAGTCGGCGAGGACGTGCCGCAGTCCCGGCCACGGGGTGAACGACGGGCTGTCCTCGTCGAAGTACCGGCCGACATGCCCGTGGTGCGGGCCGGGGCGGGAGACCAGGAAGAGTCCGTCGGAGGACTGCCAGCCGATGCCCAGGGTGATCAGCAGCCGTTCGTGCGGCCAGTACGCGTACTGGCCGCGTTCCGCCTCGTCGAGATCGGCCTCGTCCTCCGCGAGGTCCGCGCCGACGCCCCGCAGGAGCTCGGTGCTCCCGACGATGTCCTCGACGCCGGACAGCGGTCCGTAGTAGCCCAGCGTCGGTGTTCCCTCCTGGAGCTGTACGCCGTCGTGACGCAGCAGCGACTCCTTCAGGTCGGGCGGGAACGTCACCCCGAGACGGAGTTGGGCCGCCGCGATGTCCTCCGGGAGGGCCGGCGGCCGGAGCAGCCCGTGGCTGACGGCAGCGTGCTGTGCGAGCCAGGCCTCGATGCGGACCCAGGATTGCTCGACGGTGAACGTGGTCATGTCGCCACCCTAGGCGCGGGCACTGACAGTCCCGTGAGGCCGACCGTGCGAAGGCCGAGCGCACGCGAGCCCCGGCAACGTGCCGAGGCACGGCACCGTACGGAGCGGCCCGACCGGCAAGACCCGAAAGAGACGACCTGGTCCACGCCGCGGTCGACCTGTACGTCGCCCCGTACGTCCCGTGCCGCGCCCGCCCAGTAACTCGCTCGGGAGGTCGACAACGCCTGGCGAGCCGCGTGTCGGACCGTGTGTCGGCCAGCGCCTCCACCGTCGTGGCCGTAACGCGGGACGTCGGCCGGCCGACATGAGCGGTATGCGGCACGTGTTGCGCGTTACGCGGACACGGGGCCCGGTCCTGTCACGCCACGCGGCGGGGTCGGCCGCGGAGACCGCGGCCGACCCCTGACGACTGGTGCGCGGCCGGGTCAGTTCGCGGCGGCGGCGGCGCGACGCATCCGCGCGGCGAGCAGGAGGCCTGCGCCGGCGACGAGGGCGGTGCCCGCACCGCCCGCGATCAGAGCCGAGTCACCCGCGCCGGTGGAGGCGAGGGGGGAACCGCTCCCGCCCTGGGGGGTGACGGTGGTGTTACCGGTGCCGGTGCCAGCACCGGAGCCCGTGCCCGTGCCGGGGTTGGTCCCCGTGCCGGTGCCGGGGTTGTTCCGGTCCTGCTGGTCCTTGTCCTTGTCGTTGTTCTTGTCGTTCTCCTGCTGGGTCTTCTTGTCCTTGGCGCGTGCCTCGTGCTGTCCCGTCTTCAGGAACTCGCCGCGGTCGGCGGCAGTGCCCGCCAGCGCGGCGCGGCCGGCCTTGACGAGTTCCGGCCCCCCACCGTCGATGATCCTCGCGATCGCGACACGGTTGTCCTGGTCGCGCAGCTCGTACTGGGTCACCTCAAGGAAATGCCGCAGCTCGGCCGGGGTCGGGGAACCGTCGAAGAGCTTGCCGATCGCCTCGCTCAGGATGGGGCCGTCCCAGCCCTCGTCGATGCGGGCGAGCTCGACCCGGTCGTCGGAGGCCTGCGCGAGGTACCGTCCCGTCGCCAGGAAGGCGATGCGGTCGGCGGGAGTGCCCTTGAGGGCCTTCTCGCCCGCTTCCCTCACTCCGGAGCCTCCGGTGCCGATCAGCCTGGCGATGTCGACCCTGTTGTCGCCGTCGCGCAGCTCGTGCTGAGTGACCTCGTAGAAATGGCGCAGCTGCTCCAGACGATTCACCTGGTCGCTCTGGAGGAGCTCCTTGATGCCTTGCTTCAGGCCGCGGCCGGCACTGTGCAGGAGACGGGTGATCAGCACCCGGTAGTCGTCGATGCGGATGTCGTGCTGGTCGGTCTCGATGAACTTGCGCATGGCCGCGGGGCCGTCGGCTATGGCCTTGTGGCCGGCTTCCTTCATGTACTCGCTGGCCATCGGGTCGGTGATGATCACGAGGATGGTCTTGCGGTCCTGCTCCGCCTGGTCCGTGTCGCTCTGGTCGGCCGCCCGGTCGGGTGCGGTCGGAGCCGTCGGACGGGTGGACGTGGCGGCCTCCTGGCCGGCGGCGAAGGCCGGTGACGAGATGAGGACGGCCGGAGCCAGAGCAGCAGTGGTGACCGCCGCGGCGATCCGGGACAACTTCACAGACAAAACCTCCTGAAGAATGTTCTTTCGCGGCATAAGACTCACCAGCCGCGCCGATGGTTGTACGACGCATCGAAGCATCGGGGAAGGGGAGCAGGAGCGAGTCGGCGAGGGACGTGACCGGCCGGAGAGGGAGCCCGCCGCCCCCACACGGCGTCAGGGCACGCCGGCCCCGCACGCCGCCGCCCGTAACCCGCGCGTCAGGTCGGTCCGTCGGGCTTCTCGCCGAACCCCTGGCCCGGAAGGCGTCGTCCGGCCGCTCACGACCGGTCGCGCCCGCCTGCCCGTCGAACCGCGCACCCGGTCCACCACCGCCGGGAACGGGCCGAGCCTCCGGCTACTGCTGCCGTCGGCAGCAGCCGGCAACACGCGGAGACCGGGGCCCCGTTGCTCTGTTCTCCGCCTGTCAGCAGATGGGGTATCCGTCCGGTTCGAAGCCGGTGGAGGCACGGAGGGAGCTGGCATTGTCATCCGAGTACGAGCCGGACATGTTCGGGTGCTTGCCGTGTGCGGACATCGAGTAAGAGATTCCGCCCTGGTCGTTGTCAACGAAGAAGCACATGACGTTGTCGGTGTTGTTCACATAGGACGACATGGTGTCCGAGAAGCCGAACCACTCGAACTTGTCCACCTGCGGCCTGCCGGAGATCTCCAGGCCACCGCCCTTGTAGTAGGGGTCGCGGTAGAGGCAGAGCTTGTCGGCGGGGCACTCGGTACGGTCCGCCGGAATATCGACGACCGACCTCAGGTCACCCTTCTCGAACCAGCGGTTCCCGAACTGGAAGAACCGCAGCGCCGTCCCGCTGCCGCCCTGGGCCCAGCCCGTGGACTTCCCGTCCTCCGAGGTGTACCGCCCGAAGTAGCCGCCATGCGACTCGGAGGACGGGAAGCCGCACACCCCACCCCAGGTTCCGTCCTCGATGAACCACCGCGCATTGCTCCAGGTCGCTCCCAGCCCGTACTTCTGGCTGCTCGGGGCGATCTGCCACTGCCCCACCGGACACACCTCCTCCGCCGCCGTCCGAAGCACCGGCTCCGCCCGCACAGAGGCAGCAGGGGCCGCTCCGGCCGACGCGGTCAGCCCAGTACCGATCAGTAGCGCGGTCAGGCCGGCGGCCAGCGGGAATCGCACACGCATGACGTCCTCGTTCCTCCACGCCCCACCCCCTGTGGGGACCAGTGAACGAGCATCTCGAACCCACAGGTCCACCGGCTGGGAAACACCTTGGAAGTCATCCGTACGGGCTCGACGACCGGCCGCGCGGAAGAGGAACCCGGTTCGCCGCAGCCACCCGGGCAGGCAGGCAGACAGACAGACAGACCGGATCGATCGGAGAACGGGCACGGACGCTCTTCCCCACATGCTGCTGACGCACCCGGACCGGTCCGCATCGTCGCCACTTGCGCGACGGCCAAGGAGGCGGGCGGCAGCCGCCGAAGGCCGCTCCGCCCCTTGGCCGTCCTGGTCCGCCCCCTTGGCCGTGAGCGTCCGGGTCAGGTGGTGGGGGTGGCTGGTGGCGTGTCCACGGCGTTGTCCGAGGTCGTCCCGGTCTTGGTGCAGAGGATCTCGCGGGCCTGTTCCGCGGCGCGGGTGATGCTTTCGCTGACGAAGTCGACGAAGCGGGCGATGTTTTCGAGGCGGGCGGCGGCGGGGGTGTGGGGGCCGAGGACGTCGACGCCCTGCCGTGCGGTCTCGACGAGCTGGGCGTTGGCGCGGACGGCGGCGAGCATCGACTGGTAGAAGACGTCGTCGTCGACGATGTAGTGCTCACGGCGGCGTTCGTCACGTTCCCTGCGGACGAGGCCCTGGCTCCCCAGGAACGTGATCGCCTTGGAGACGGATGCCGGGCTGACCTGGAGGCGCTGGACGAGTTCGGACGCGGTGAGGCTGCCCGCGTCGGTGGTGTAGAGGGAAACCAGCACCCGGGACGCCATCTTGGGCAGGCCCGAGGCCATGAAGACGGTGGTGAACACCTCCTCGTACTCGCGTACGGCCTCGGGGTCGCGTCCGTGGGCCTGCCCGGGCGGCTGCGGTCCTCGGGGTGTGGCCTGCCTGCGCCGGTGGGCCCGGTGTCCGGTGGCGCGGTGGGCCAGGTCGGCGCGGTAGGCGGTGGGCCCGCCGTTGCGCATCACCTCACGCGTGATCGTCGAGGTCGGACGGTCGAGGCGTCTGCCGATCTCCGCGTAGGCGAGGCCGTCGGCCGGTTCCTACGCCGACCAGTCGCACTGGCGGCGCGTCATCACCGACCTCGGCGGCGACTACCGGCACATCACCTACGACGAGCGCGCCCGCGGCAGATCGCGGCGCGCCGCGGACTACTCGTTCGCGGCGTGCCTCCGCGACCTCGACGCCGTCCTCACCGCCAGGGGCGTGCACCGGCCGATCCTGGTGGGCTGGTCCTACGGGGCCATGCTCGCCGTGCACTGGGCGGCCCGGAACCCGGACCGCGCCCTGGGGGCGGTGGCCGTGGACGGCGCCATGCCGCACGAGTGGCTCGACGACGCCACCCGGGAACAGGTCCGCAAGCTGTTCCGCCGGCTGAGCCCGCTGTTCCCGATCGCCCGCCCGCTCGGCCTGGCCGCGCGGATGAGCGCCGCGCAGCACGCCGAGATCAACATCGAGATCAACGAACTCTGCGCGCCCGCCGCCCTGAACCCGGTCTTCGACCGTGTGACCGTACCGGCCCGGTACGTGCTCGCCACCGGCGGCAACCTGGGCGGTGACCCGAAGCTGATGGAGCAGATCCGCGCCAACCTCGACCCGGTGCTCGCCCGCAACCCGAACATCCGGGTCAGCGCGAAGGTGGCGAGCAACCACTCCAAGATCCTGCGCAAGGACTTCCGAGCCGTCGCCGACGCGGTACGCGAGGTCGCCGCCGTCCGCGACCACCAGGCCGCCTGAGCCAACCGCACCGGCCCGGTGGTCCGGTGGCCCGGTGGTCCGCAACCGCCCGGCCGGCACCTGCTGACCCTTCGCCCACCCGCATTCCCAGCAGCGTCACGACCGGGGTCAGAGCCACGACCGGGGTCGGGGTCGGGTTCGGGGCCAGGGGGCCGCCACGGTCAGGGTCAGGGTCAGAAGGTGTCCTGTCCGGCGGGGGCGCGTCGGATCACGATCTCCTGACCGTCGGCGGTGTGCACCGCGACCGCGTGCAGCCCCGGTTCGCCGGGCACGAAACGCAGCGGCAGCCGGTCGAAGGTCTCCGCCCCGATGTACGCGCGGAACTGCTCCCGGTCGCCGGCCACCTCCAGCCAGGCCACCCCGGCGGCGGTCCGGTCGCCGGTCACCTCGCGGCGGGCGGGGTTCTTGGCCGGGTCGTCCCGGTAGTACCAGTTCGGCAGGCCCTGCCGCCGGGCCCGTGCCGCCACCTCCCCGGCCGGCGCGCTGGTGACCACGCGCTGGGTGCCGTCGGGTTCCCTGCGCCCCGGGACGACCTGGACCTGGCTGCCCAGCCGCGAAGCGACCTGCTCCAGCTCCTCACGGGTGTCCGCGCGCAGGCACCAGAACATCCAGCGCTCCGTCCCGTCGCCGGTGGCCCGCTGGAACCACGGCGCCGGGCCGCCGGTCGCCCCGGTGGCGCTCTCCACCTCCAGGTAGACGTCCCCGCCCAGCGGAAAGATCCAGTTGCGCATGCCGCCGGGGAACACCCCACCCTCATAACTGCCCAACCCGGTCTGCCCGGCGAGCCCGCGCACACCGTCGTCGAGATCCGCCACCCCGAGCGCCATGTGGTCCAGGTGAAACACCGTCGTGACACCTCCAGTTCAGATGACCCCCTCGGCCGACCGTAGCACCGGCCGCTCCCTCGGGCACCGGACCACGGCCGCCCGGCCGAGACCGGCCCCTTGCCCCGCCCGGCTCGGGCAAGGGCCCGGGCGGTCGGCTACTTCACCGCGAGCAGGTCCACGACGAAGACGAGGGTCTCGCCGGGCCTGATGGCGGCACCGGCACCGCGGTTGCCGTAGCCGAGGTGCGGGGGGATGACGAGCCGGCGGCGACCGCCGACCTTCATGCCCTCGACGCCCATGTCCCAGCCCTTGATGACGTGGCCGGCTCCGAGGGAGAAGGAGAACGCCTCGCCCCGGTTCCAGCTGGCGTCGAACTCGTCCCCCGTGGAGTAGGCGACCCCGACGTAATGGACCTCGACCTGATGACCCTTCACCGCCTCGTCTCCGTCTCCCACCCAGAGGTCGGTGAGGTCCAGCGTCTCGGGGGGCGGGCCCTCGGGGAACTCGATCTCGGGCCGTACCAGTTCCGTACTCATCGCGGTCTCTCTCCATCCGTGTTCCGCCCGGGGCCCGGGTGATCCGGCCGGGCGGTGGGGCGGGGCGGGGTGCCCGCCCGTATCTCAAGATCAATTATCGCTCACCGGGGTGCTGCCGGACAGACCGTTCACCGGCGCCGGGAGCCGTACGGACTCCTCGGACACAGCCGCTGACCGTACCGGCCGGTGAAGACCGCCGTCCGGTCCGCCGCTCACGGCATGGAACCGACACCACGCGCGGGAGCGCTGGAGCACCCCGGCCGCCGCCTCGTCTACGCCTTCCGCAGAACCGACTCGGTCCAGAAAGGGGTCACGAACTGCTGGGAGGCGAGCCCCAGATGGAAGCCGGCCTCCCCGGGAAGCACGAGGCTGTCACCGCATCGGATCTGCCATTCGGCACGCCCGTCGACCACCACGACCTCCTCCTCCAGCTCCGGCGTGAACGTCATCTGCAACGCGGCAGCCGAATCCCGTCCCCGGTAGGTCAGGAGACAGCGGGCCGGAGGTGTGCCGCCCAGGTCCACGCGCAGGGTATGGGTTGTGCCCTGGGCGAACCGGGCCACGGCCCCCGGGGCGAGTTCCTGACCGTCGAGGAACATCTTCACGGACGGAACGGGCATGGCGGAGAAGGGATCGAACTCCACGGAGGACTCCTGGATACGGCGCCCCGCCGGATGCCCGGCGGAGCGAAGGTGTTAACAGCCGATGATCCGGGAATTGTAGAGCCGGAAACCGTCACCAAGATCACTAACAGCGGGACGGGGAAGGATCGGCGGGATTCCAGGCCGCACAAGGACACCGGCCGCACATGGACATCACCCGCCCCCGGTTCCCGGGCCGCCGCCAGCGGGGGCCCGGGAACCGCTGGCCATCGCCGCGGCCATCGCCGTACAGAACCTGGTCGAGCCCCGCCCTGAAACGATCGTGAAGGGAGCGGCCTCCGAAGCCTGGACGCCGACCTGCCCGCCGCGCGTGAACGATCGTGGAGAGCGCCACAGGGCCTGCCGGCCAGGCGGCGCGGAGGGAGCGCGGCGCGGCGCGGCGCGGGGCCGATGCGGAACAGGCCGATCGGGCGGAAGATGACCGGCGATGCGCGGGATGTTCACTCGTACGGGTGATTTCGAGAGGGGATCGGCCCTGCGTCCGTGCGGGGGTGCGGAGAGTGTGCGGTGTCCGTTTCCCGCAGGAGAAGAAGGGACTGACTCCCATGAGTGCCCAGGACGCCATCGACGACATCATCGCGATCGCGCGGCAACTCCTGCATCGCTCCTCAGTCGAGGAGCGATGACACGGCAGGCCGGGCTCACCACGGCCGGGTGCCCGGTCGGCGGGTGACATCCCCGGGTTCTCTCAGCGGGGCTCCCGTCGCCCCGGGGAGAGGCGGACGGAAACACGGCCCCACCCGGCACATCGCACGTATATCGCCTATCGCCTATCGCCGCGGTCCCGTGACCGTGGTCATCCCTCCGAAGAAGGGCAGTCCCCTCATGACCACCAGCAACTGGGTTGACGACCTGATCCGCATCATCGATGCCCTCGGTCTCCTCATCGGCCCCATCGTCACTGCTGCCCGGTGACGGGCGGGCGTTCGGGCGGACGGGTCTACGGGTGTACGGACCGGCCGTGGTCGGGAGCCTGCGGCAGCAACCGGACGTTCACCCGGTCGTCGTGACACAACATCAGCACCAGCCGTCCGTCGGCAGCGGCGGTGACCGCCACCGGCGGCCTTGTCCGCGACTGCCGCGGTAAAGGCGGCGGCGGACAGACGAAGAACGCGGCCCGGCGTGCCGCGCGTGCTCCCGCCAGGGAGGCAGAACGCCCCGCCGCCGGGCCCCGCACCACTGCCGACGGCGGTGGAACCCACCGCCCGCGCACCACGCTGATCGCCCCGGCGCGCGAGGTGGATCGTCCAGTGGCCGACCGGCAGAGCCGGTCATCTCCCGGGTGGGTGTTCCCGCCCAGTCGGGGGGAGTCGGTCGTCGTGCGGGCTCCGGGGCGCGGCCCAGCAGCACCCAGTTGGCACCCTGGTCGGTTCTAGGTGACCAGTGCCTCGATGGTGCATGGTCGACGGTGCGGGAAGGACCGCATCGTGCTGACGTATCCGCACGACGACGACGCGGTTCTCCACCAGTTCGAGCGGATCGTCGCGAAGCACGGCTACGGCTGGCTGGAGAAGCTGCTGGAGCAGAATCCGCTGTGGGTACGGGGCACGGCGACACCACTGGCGGTGATCGGCTCGGGCGAGCGGGCGGCGACGTTCACCTCGTTCTACTACCTCAGCCCGCCCGAGGGTGACCCGATGCGGTTCATCCTGCCGAAGGAGGACTTCTTCCAGGCGTGGTACCAGACCGGGGCGATCCTCAAGGACGCCCCGCACCCCGCCGCCGCGAAGCTCTACATGAGCTCCCGGCTCTCCCGGCAGGCCCAGCAGGCGTCGGCCCAGTGGCCGGCCCGCCGGGACGTGCAGATCCCCGGCTGGAAACCTATCGACCAGTACCCCAACACCGACCCGAACGGCTTCCGCGCGTTCATGCTCGACCGCGCCCGCGTAGAACGCCTCCGCGGGATCATGGAGGACTTCATCGGCCCCGTCCAGGGCGACAACCCCACCGGAATCGACCGGTCCTGGCACTGACCGGGAGAGGACCGGCCCCCGGTACCGTCGTTCCCCGGAACGGGGCAGGGCCCGGGGCACCGGGGCCCGCCCCGCAAGACGGGCCCGTACCGGCCAGGAGTACCGAACGGAAACGGAAGCGAGCAGTGCGCAGATGACGAGTTCCTCCGGTGACGTCCCGGCCCGGATGCCCGCCTCGCCGGCCGTCTGCGCGCCCTGCGCGAGGACGGGGTTCTCGTCCTCGGCTGGGGCAATGTGGTGCACAACCTGTACAACCTGCACACCTACGCCTGGGGCCGTCATCCGGTCGAGCCGTACGACTGGGCCGTCCGCTTCCACACCCGGGTCCGGGAACTGATCACGGCGGGCCGGTACGACGACCTCGCGGCGTACGACCAGGGCGGCCCCGACGCCACCCTCGCCGTCCCCAACCCCCGAGCACTACCTGCCCCTGCTGTACGTCCTGGCCTCCCGCACCCACGACCGACCCCGTGACCTTCCCGGTCGACGGATTCGACGGCGGGTCCATCTCCATGCTCAGCGTCCGCCTCGGCTGACCCCGTCCCCGTCCCCGCCCCTGACCCCGCCGCACGACAGCACCGGGCGGCAGCGGCACGACCCGGGCATGGCTTCCGGTGGACCCGCACCCGTTAGACTTGCAGAGTTATGCAATTTACCAGTTATGGATTCAGTGGACGGGGGTTACGTGTGGCCGGGTTCACGGAAGCGGCGCTGGAACGGGTCCGGGTGGCGCGGGCCCGTCTCGTGGCCGCGCGGGAGGCTGATGACGCCGTCGAGGAGGCACAGGCGGCCGACGAACTGGAGGACGCGCTGCGCGTGGCCCGCGATCACGGCGTGGCCACCGGCGACGAGCCGGACAACCGATGAGGTGGACGACGGCGCACCACGAGCCGGGAACACGGTGACGGTCCGGCACCCCGGCGGGCAGCCTCCGGCCGCGGCGCGCAGGCACGAGTGGACGGTGCCGCTGGTGCCGGGCGCGGTGCGGGCCGCACGTGAGCGCACGGAGCGGTCGCTGGAGCTGTGCGGACTGGAGAGTTCCTCGTCGCTGTCCGGGGCCGTGCTGCTGGTGGTCAGCGAGCTGGTCGCCAACGCCGCCCGCCATGCCCGGCGGTCACCGGACGCCGAGGTCACCGTGGAGATGACCGAGCACCTGCTGGTGGTCGGCGTGGCGGACACGGACCCTCGCCCCGTGGCCCTGGCCGACGCCGGACGTACGTCGTCGGGGCGGGGGTTGAGCACGGTGGCCGACCTGGCCCGCGTGTTCGGGGGCGATGTCCGGGTCGAACCCGCCACCGGCGGACGCGGCAAGACGGTCGTCGTCCGCTTCGTCCTGCCGGAGGGAACACCATGACCAGCCGCGACGGGCCGGAAACCCGGCTCCACCCGTCTACCCGGTCACCTGCCTGGGCACCCCGCACCCACCGGCACGAGGCGCCCGGTCACGGAGAAGGAGAGCAGTCATGAGGGACGAGGAGCACGAGCAGAGCGCGGCGGCGAAGCACGAGAGGTGGATGGGGAAAGGCGTCGCGCTGCGCGCCTTCTTCTACATCGCCGGCACGCACCTGTTCGCCGGGTTCGTGTGGCTGCTGTTCCACCTCGGCCAGCACGCCCAGAAGTAGGGAGCGGCCGTCTCCCGGCGTCGGAAACGCGGTGAACCCCACGCTCACGGGAGACGGCCACCGGTCCTGGTGAGCGAGGCGTGACGTCTTCGCTCAGCGGCTCTTACACGTCGGGGGCGGGGGAGCTGATTTCCCGGCGATCGATGAGTTTCCGCGCCGGCCGGAGTCTGACTCACGTCAGCGCGATCAGGCGCGTGACCACCGACGGAAGGACGACCGGCCATGGCCATCACCCCTACGCGTACCCACACCCTCGACGTCTCGGGCGCACGCCTGTACTACGAGGTGCGCGGCACGGGCCCGCTGCTCCTGCTCATGGGCTCCCCGATGGACGCGGCGGCTTTCGCACCGCTGGCCGACACCCTCGCCGCCGACCGCACCGTCGTCACGCTCGACCCCCGGGGCATCTCGGGCAGTGTCCTCGACGACCCCGAGCAGGAGTCCACCCCCGACCTGCGGGCGGACGATGTCGCCGCCCTCCTGGACGCCCTCGGCGCCGAGCGCGCCGACGTGTTCGGCAGCAGCGGCGGCGCGGTGACGGGCCTCGCCCTGGTCGCGCGCCATCCCGGCCGGGTACGGACACTCGTCGCGCACGAGCCGCCCCTGCTGGAACTGCTCCCCGACGCCGCCGCGCACCGCGCCGACACCGAGGACATCATCGAGACCTTCCACCGCGACGGGGTGGGGGCGGCATGGGCCGTGTTCATGGCGAACGCCGGACTGGACCACGACGGCGACGGCGCCCCCACCGCGCCGCCGCAGGAGCCGTCGTCGCAGGAGCCGTCGGCGCGGGACCTGGCCAACAGCGCCCGTTTCTTCGCCCACGAACTGCGGGGCACCACCCGCTATCTGCCCGACCTCCCCGCGCTGATGTCCGGCGCGACCCGCGTGGTCATCGGCATCGGCGTCGAGTCGGGTGGCCTGCTCACCTACCGGACCTCCGTAGCCCTGGCCGAACTCCTCGACGCCCCGCCGGTCCACTTCCCCGGCGACCACGGCGGCTTCGTCGGCCGCCCCGAAGAGTTCGCCGACACCCTGCGCAAGATCCTGACGCAGGACGCGGCGCACTGAGCCGGCCGAAGAAACCGGCCGAAAGGAGCGGCCGGGCTGCTCGCCCGGCTGCCCATCTGTCCCAACTGCCCCGGCCGCCGCCGCCGGACAAGCGCCGGACCCGTCCTCGCCCGCGACCCCTCCGGTGATCGGCCACCGGCCGGATCACCAGGCCGGCGCACCCCGGACCCGCCCCTCCCGAGGCCGTTACCGCTGCGGGCTGGTGGCGCGCAGGTCGGCCAGCAGTTCGGCCTGACCCTGGAGGACGCCGGAGAGGATGGAGCGGGCGACCCGCAGCAGTTCGGCGACCTCGTCGCTGGTGAGCCGGTAGTACACGTTGACGCCCTCGCGGCGGGTGATCACCAGGTTGGCCTTGCGCAGGACCGCGAGCTGCTGGGACAGGCTGGCGGCTTCCACACCGACCTCGGGCAGCAGTTCGGCGACCGCGTGCTCGCGCACGCTGAGCAGCTCCAGGACGCGGATGCGGACCGGGTGGCCGAGCGTCTTGAAGAACTCGGCCTTGAGCTGGTAGAGCGGGGTGCTCACCTGGGTACCGCTGCCGGCCCCGGTCGTCCTGCCCGCGCGTGTACTTGGCACCTCATCCACCCAACGCTCATTGCCGTGGGGACATCCTCGCGTCCCCACCACCTGTGTGACCTCCACCCTTGCAGATCCCCGCAATGTCCGGGCACCGGTATCCCCGGTCGGGAACGACCGGACCGACGGCCGGGGACCTGTGCCCCCCGGGGTCAGGGTTTGGTCATGCCTTCTTCAGGAACTCCGTCCTCAGGACCAGGCCCTTGACCTTCTTGGTGTTGCACTCGACCTCGCCGGGCCGGGAGGTCAGACGGATGTTCTTGACCAGGGTGCCGCGCTTGAGGGTCTCGGAGGTCCCCTTGACCTTCAGGTCCTTGATCAGGGTGACGGAGTCGCCATCCTCAAGGACGGTCCCGTTGCTGTCCTTCACCACGACATCGCTCATGCGTCTTTCCTCGCTGCTCGGTGGATTCCGGTACTGCTGGTGGGGTCGTGTGCGCTCACCTCAGGCCCGGGGCTGCCGTGCCCAGTGCCCGAACGGAGCGGGCCGGTAGGGGTGGCGGTCGTGGACGGCGGAGGCGGACGCACCTGGCCCCCGCGCGTACGCCGACGGTCATGGTGCGGCCTTCCGGATGCGGTGCGGGAGCGGCCGGTGCGCGGGCGGCAGCAGCCCGGCCCGCTCCAGCTGCTTCCGGGCCCCGGCAATGGCCTCGGGCGTGGTGGCGTACTCCCGGCCCTCGTGGCGCAGCAGGTCCAGGGCGCCGACGGCGTCCAGGGCCTGGCGCCGGTCCGGGCGGACGCCGGACGTCATCACCGCGATGCCACGCCGGTTCAGCTTCTGGACCGCGTCCTTCAGCGCGAGCGCACCGGCGACGACGAGGCCGATGACGAGGGCGTACACGAGGTCGAGGACCAGGGTGGCGGCGGCCGTCAGGACGAGTACGACCGCGTCCGGGCGGGTGGCCTTCGCCATCGCCCGCAGGGAGCCGATCTCGACCATGCGGATCGCGGTCGCCAGCAGTACGCCGGCCAGCGCGGCGAGCGGAATCCTGGAGACCAGCGGGGCGGCGGCGAACACGATGACCGCCAGCACGGCGGCGTGGGTGAGGGCGCCGAGGCGGGAGGAGACACCGAAGCCGAGGGCCAGGGGCAGGGCGACGACCGCGATGGTCAGCCCGGCCAGCAGATCCCGGCGGGGACTACGTCCCATCGCCCTGAGATCGGCCCCGGCGGGCAGCACGGCGCGGACCCGTCCGGCCATGGTGCTCAGGAACGGGTTCACGGCGCGGGGACCTCGGTCGACGCCAACAGCTCACGCACCGGTCCCGGCCCGCCCCGCAGCAGTTCGGGCACACGGACACGCACGGGGTGCCTGGGCATCCGGAAGACTCGGCCCTGGCCTGATACAGCGGAACACAGCGGAACCGGCACACCCCTCCACCCTTCTGATCACCCCAGCCGCAAGGGAGACGCTGAGGGCCTCGCCCGCGGCTCCCCACGGACACAATCGACCCAAGGATGTATGAAATTGCAGACTTCTGCAATTCTCGGATTCCGAAGACCTCATACATCACCAGCTGTACCGTCATGGCAGGGCCAGCCGACGGCCCCCACTGTCGCTGCACCGCGGCCATCCCACCGTCGCCCTTCAACAGCGGCTGGCGCTCGCCGAAGAGCGCCTCAAACCGGGCCGCCCTGTCCGGATGCGGCCTTCTGATCGCGATGGCGCCGTCCCCTGCTCTCGCGAACCCGAACTTTCCCCTCGATCATCCCCCGAGCCCGTCTCCGGTCCCACCTCCGCCTCCACGCCTGTCTCCGGTCCTGTGCCGGTGGAGGCGGCCGGAGCGACGGAGCAGTAGAAGAAGTGTGTGCTCCTGGTGCCCGGCTGTTCCTGGGCGGGGCGGGAGCCGCGCGGGGCCGGGTTGTCGTCGGGCCCCCGGGTTGCCCCCTGGCCCGGATTCAGGAAGGCCCGGTACGGCCGCCTCGCCCGGACTGGGTCCTGGCCGTCCGGGGTCCGTTCCGGTCTGGTGTTCACCACGGTGTCGCCGCCGGACTCCGGGGCAGGGGCGTGCGTAGGTGATCGGCCTACGCACCCACGGTGGCAAGCCGGGGCGGTGTCCAGGCACTGGCAGATCGTGCGGACAGGGGCCTGGTGTTGTCAGAGGTTCCATGCCTGGGCGTGGACGATTCCGGGTGTGAGTGGTTGAGGTACAGGAAAGCCCGGTGAGAACGATCACGGCCTTGTCGGGGCCCGGTCAGGACGGGCCAAGCTCAAGGCCGGGATCGTTGAGCCGCTGGGTGATGACGCGTTCAGGATGCTCCGGCAAGACGACCGGCGAGGTGCTGTAGCTGCTGACCGGGCAGGCGCAGGGTGAACGGAGGGCGGTCCAGCGCGGCGGCCGTGGCCGACCACGGTCAATGGGGTGAATCTGCGTTCGTCCAGATGCCCGCGCCCGCACGGAGCTGTTGACGGACGGCGTCCCTCCAGCGTGGTGATGCCGCAGCAGGGGGCGGAGGCAGGGCCGTTGCGTGAGTTCCCCGTTGGGGTGAACCGCCGTTTCCTGTGTACTCCGGCGATCGTGGGAGGCTCCCCGGCAGTCGCGGTGGACGGGCCCGCACCGGTCGGCGCCGCGCTCTTGCCCTCGATCCGAAGGGCTGACATGCGACGGCTTCTCACTCCCGTCATCACCGCCCTCCTGCTCGCCGGTGCTGCCGTACCGGCCGCCGAGGCGGACGATCTCGAATCCCCCTACACCCAGGCAGCTGCCGTGGTCGGCCCCGACGGCGTGCCCACCGAGAGGAAGATGATCGTCAACTCGTGGCGTGTGACCGCCGGCCAGTACTGCATCGAGATCGACCCGCTGGTCGACGTGGCCGAGGCCACCGTCCTGGTGAATTCCCTCCAGAACGGGTCTGCGACCTCCCGCAAGAACCCCGGCACGTGCAACCGGCCGAACTCCGTCGGTGTGTATGTGTTTGCCGCCGACGGCGCCTACGCCGACCACGGCTACACCATCGCCGTCCTGTAGCCACCCCGCGGACCCCGCGGCCGTCCTTCCGGCCGGGGTCCACGCCACGTCACCACCTGTGGAAGGCCCTGGTCCACACCGTTCGGCCCGGGCACCGGCCCGCCGACCACCTGGTTGCCGGACCTCTCTCCCCTCGGCACCCCTTCCGCGTCGCGGTGACCAGCAGCATGAACCGGGTGGCCGGTCGACGCCGGGTTCCACGTCGCCCTCCACCGACCCCGCTCCCCCCACCCGCCACCCTGGCGGGTCCAGATCAACAGGCGGAAACATGTTCAAGAAGAAGTCCACCCGAGTCGCCGCCCTGGGCGCGGCAGCCCTCGTGCTCATGGCCGCCGGCGCGACCGTCGCCACGGCCGTCGACGACAACCTCTTCGCCCCGTACGCACGGGCCGCGGCCACGGTCAACGACGACGGGTCGATCCTGATCGCCAAGCGCGTGGACAGCGTGACCCGGGTGAGTAACGGCAGGTACTGCGTCAAGTTCAAGATCCCGGCCGTCAAAACCGTCCACACGACCTCCTCCAACCGGTACCGGCTGTTCGTCGTCAGCGAGATCCCTCCGAGCGTGGACTGCGGGAACGACCCCAACTCGATCAGGGTGACCACGACCGACGAGAACGGAAACTTCAAGGACGGACGCTTCTCACTCGTCATCCACTGACACCCCCCGCGTGCGGCGACAACCGGCTGATACTCCCCGAAGCGGCCCGTCAGTACCGGGTCGGCCCGGACGAGGCCCTCGCACGGGCCACGGCGCCGCACGACGCCCTTGTCACAAGGCTGCAAACGCTGGGCGACCAGGTGGCACGCACCGCGAGCCCGGCGCTGACCGCCTACCTGGGGATGCGGCGCACCCATGTGCGGTCCTGCCTGGAGTGGTACCGGCGCACAGGCCGCTACCGCGCGGGAAGCAGCAGGTCACTGTTCCCGTTCAGGGCACCCACCACACCGGGCGGATGGGCCCCAGCGCTCGCGGCCAGGACACGGGCGGGGCGGGGCTGACCCACGGGGCTGGCCCAAGGGGCTTGACCCACGGGGCCGCGCCCCTCCGACGACACCCGGGCCGCCGAGTACCTCGCCCCGTTCGTCTGCGCCCCGTTCGTCTGCGGTCCGTATCCAGCGGGGCGCGTCGTCGTCCGAGCCCCGAGCCCCGACCCGGCCTGGTCAGCGGGTGAACCCTTCGGTCAGGCGCACGCGGTAGCCGTCCTCCTCCCCCCAGCACGACGGCGACGCCGAACGGGTCGGGGTGGTCCGGCTCGACGGGGGTGACGGCGGAGTTCACCGCGGCCGGGACGGGCGGTGCCGGTTCGCCGCCGGGCCGTGGCGCGGGGGCCAGCCGCCGGGCCGGGGCGGGGGAGCGCCGACCGGCTGCCGGAGGGAGCCACCGTCCGGGCGATTGTCGCCGAGCGGGGCCGCAGCCCTTCGACGGTCGGCCGGGAGATCCAGCGCAACCGGCCCCCGGCTTTCGGCCCCGGCCCCCGGCTTTCGCCCCCGGTGACCGCACGGCCTCCGGGGCCTGCGGTCACCGGGGCACCGGGTCCGCGATCCTTGAGCCATGCGCGCCGCCCGCCTGATCCGTATGGCCCTCCTCGTCCAGTCGAGTCCCGGCCTGACCGCTGCCGCCCTCGCCCGTGAGCTGGGCGTCTCCGAACGCACCGTGATCCGTGACGCGCGGGCCCTGCAGGAGGCGGGTGTTCCCGTCCGGTCCGAGCGCGGACGTACGGGCGGCTACCACCTGGCGCCGGGCTACCGGACCCGCCTCACCACGCTCCGTCCCACCGAGGCGGAGACGCTCTACCTCTCCGGTCTGCCCACGGCCCTGCGTGATCTCGGGCTGTCGGACGCGGCGGACATGGCCCGGCTGAAGCTGGCGGCCACCCTGCTCCCGTCCCTGCGCGCGGCGGCCGAGTCGTCGGCGCGCCGCTTCCACCTCGACGCCCCGGCCTGGTTCCGCGAGCCGTCGGTACCGGAACTGCTGCCGGAACTGGCCCGCGCCGTGTGGGGCGACCGCACCGTCGAGCTGGCCTACGCGCGGCCGGGCCGGGACGACGCCCCGCCCCGCACCGTGACCCGCCTCCTGGAGCCGTACGGGCTCGTCCTGAAAGCGGGGGTCTGGTACGTCGTGGGCCGTGTCCCGGGGGAACGGACGGACCGTGACACGGCCTGGCGCACCTACCGCGCCGACCGCGTCACGGCACTCTCCCCCGCTCCCGGCGCCGGTGACGCCTTCGTCCGCGACCCGTCCTTCGACCTCGCCGCGCACTGGCGGGCCCACGCCGCCGGGTTCGCCCGGGCCTTGCTGCGCACGACCGTCACCGTGCGTCTGACCGGGCGCGGCCTGCGCGCCCTGCCCGCCGTGGCGGACCCGGCCGGCGTCGGCGAGGCGCTGGCCTCCGCGACCGCACCGGACGCCACCGGGCGCGTCACGCTCGACCTGCCGGTGGAGTCGCTGGACGTCGCCTTCGGCCAGCTGACCGGGCTGGGCGCGGACGTGGAGGTACTGGCCCCGGAGGCCCTGCGAGCCCGCGTGCGCGAACACGCGCGGGCCCTCGCCGCCCTGTACGACGCGGAGCCGCAGGACCAGCGGTAGCCGTCGGCGGGATCAACGCCAGTCGTCGGCCGGGTCAGCGGTAGTCGTCGGCCGAGCCGTCCTTCCCCCCGTACCTGACCTCCTCGAAGTACGCCCAGGCGTCCGGTCGGCTGCCGTCCACGTCCCGTACGCCGTAGAACCTGGCGAGTTCCCCGCTGGAGGTGGACCTCCCGTTCCAGCGGGCGGCCCGGTCGGGGTCGGCGGCGAGCGCGGCGACCGCGCGGGCCAGGTAGTAGGGGGACTCGGCGACGGCGAAGTCCGGTTCCTGGGCGACGGCGTCGCGCCAGTTCTCCTCGGTCACACCGAAGTGGGCGAGCATCTGCTCCGAGCGCAGGAAGCCCGGGGTGACGGCGACCGCCGTGCCCCCGTACTCCGCCAGCTCCTCGCCCAGCCCGAAGGCGATCCGGATCGGGGCGTTCTTGGCGAGGTCGTAGTAGAGGTTCTCGCGGTAGCGGCGGTTGAAGACCGCCGTACCGTCGGTGACCTCCACGTGCAGCGGTGCGTCCGAGCGGACCAGCAGCGGGAGCGCGAGTGCCGCGGTGATCACGTGCGAGCGCACCCCGAGGTCCAGGATGCGCAGGCCGTCGGCGAGCGGGGTCTCCCAGCTCTTCTTGCCGAAGACGGAGGCGGCGAGCAGGTGCTCGCCGCCCCAGAGGTCGTTGACGAGGATGTCGAGCCGCCCCTGTTCGCGGTCGATCCGCCCGACGAGGGCGCGTACCCGGTCCTCGTCGAGGTGGTCGGTGGGGACGGCGATGCCGGTACCACCGGCCGCTGTGACCAGCTCCGCGGTCCCCTCGATGGTCTCCGTGGCCCGGCCGACCTCGCTGACGTGATCGCGGGTGGTGCGTCCGGTGACGTAGACGGTGGCCCCCGCGCGACCGAGTTCGACGGCGAGGGCGCGTCCGGCGCCACGGGTGGCCCCGGCGACGAGCGCGATCCGGCCGGTGAGCGGGGCCCCCTCGCCGGTGTGCCGGGTGTCCGTGTCCGTGTTCTTGTCCGTGTTCTTGTCCATGCCACCACGGTGCACGCTAAAGAAGACAGTTCACGTCACCTTTTTCCACGGACCACGGACCACGGACCACGGACCACGGACCACGGACCACGGACCACGGACCACGGACCACGGACCACGGACCACGGACCACGGACCGCGGCAGCCCGGAGCCTGACGGCCGGCCCCGCAGGCCCGCAACCTTCACCGAGGCCCCAGGTGTTCCCGGGGCTGGTGGTGCAGGCCGGGGCGCCGTGGCGCGAGGTGCTGCGGCGCCTGCCGTCAGGCCGGTCCGGTTGGCTTCTTCCCCCTCTTGACCAACCCTTGACCGGCCCTGGGTGGTCCCCGCCGGGCTGGACGTGTTACGCCGCTGCGGGTGCCTGGGTGGTGGCTCGTGGACCACCCGCCGCCGCCGTGGACCGCAGGTGAGCGCCGTGCCGGTCCGCCCACGCGCGCATGCGTCCCGCCTGGGTGTCCCCCCACGGGGGACCGGGTGCCCGATCTGCCCGACCCGCGCCTTCGCCCGAGTGGGGGAGTGGGGGATCGGCCGGTCCGCTCCTTTCCGGCCCGGTGAGGACACCGCTCGTCAGAGGAGGACACCGCTGCCGTGCGGGGCTCCGGGACGTGCCGCCCGGCGCGGGTTCCCGTTTCAGCAGCCTGTGCCGGTCCGGCCCTCGGGCCGGGGACGGGAGGACGGCTGCGGGGTGCTGCGGGATGCTGTGGGTCTGCGGCACTTCTCGGCCAATTACCGTACCGGGGTGCCGACCGGTCGGATTCGCGTCGTTTCCGGAACGGGGTATGTGTTCGATATACGGCGTGCCTTAGAACATGCTCGAATGACAGCCGTACATCCCCTTCTCCTTCCCCTTCCCTTCCCCGCTCACCAGGCTGCCGTGGCCCGGCGGCCGATTCGTCATGCGCCACTGCCAGGCCCCCGACCGACCCGGCACACCCGCCGACGGCGTGGGACGACAGGACGGACATTCGTGAAGTCTGATCAGGGCACACTCAAGCTCTACAGCGACCGCACCTACACCCGCACCACGATGGTGCGCCATCAGGGCACCGCGCTCGCGTTCGCCATGGACGACCGGCGGCGGATCGTGTACACGGTCCTCGATCTCTCCACCTA
Organism: Streptomyces sp. NPDC051567; assembly: GCF_044454165.1. Taxonomy (NCBI): domain Bacteria; kingdom Bacillati; phylum Actinomycetota; class Actinomycetes; order Kitasatosporales; family Streptomycetaceae; genus Streptomyces; species Streptomyces sp. NPDC051567. Next base: position 275,598 of record NZ_JBITDK010000006.1, read on the forward strand.
TGACGCCGGGCGGGGTGAGCTGGACGCCGCGTACTGGTCGGAGAGCCCCCAGGAAGTTCCCTTCCCCGATGAGCTCGTGACGGTCGGGTACTCGGTGGTGGGCGCGACGGCGATGCCGGTGGTGAAGAAAGGCGGCCGGACCGAGGCGGGCGCCGGTGAGGAGCTGACACCGGAGGAGACGGACCGGTTCCTGTCCACCACCGCGCGGCTGTCGGCCGACACCCCGTTCCAGGTGATCTCGGACGGCACCCATGTGGTGCTCCTGCGCCAGGCGATCGGCGCGAGTGACGCGGACGCGCTGTTCAAGCTGACGAACGGCGCCGCCTCCGGGAACACCGCCCGGACCGACTTCCAGACAGCGGGGACGGCGAGGATACCGGTGGTGGCGGACACGCTGCTGTGCGACCGGTTCCTGCTGGTCGGCAATGTGCTGAAGCCGGTGTCGGAGGTGCGGTTCAAGCGGAGCCGGCACAAGACCCGCCCGGCGTCGGCGAAGGACAGCCTGGGCGCCACCGACATGGACGGCAAGCCGTTCCACGAGCCGACCCAGCAACTGGAGTTCATCCGGAACATGACCCAGGGCCGGTTCACGGCCGTCCTGACGCCGACAGCGGTGCAGGGGCAGCAGCGGTGGCAGTTCTTCGCCCACAACAGCGCCACGGGCCGGATCGACTCCTTCAACGTCGAGCAGGCCGCCGACGGGCTCTTCAACACCCAGGGCAGCCGCTACTGGACCAGCCCCGACGCGCGCTACCGGGGCTCGGTGTACGAGCGTGCGCCCGGGATCTGCCCGTTCACCAACCTTCCGCTGGTTCCCCTCACCCCTGACATCCCGCACCCCGAGACCGCGCTCCAGTTCAACGGCACCAACACCTCTCTGAACGTGGGGGCCGCGCCCGCGCTGAAGTTCCAGGGCCGCGCCTACGCGGTGGAGGCATGGGTCAAGCCGCGGGCGGCGGGCGGCCCGGTGCTCGCCCGCTGGTCCGGCACCGCGAGCCAGGGCGGCTTCCAGCTGCGCGTCACCAGCGCCGGCCAGGTGGCACTCGACCACAGCGGCGGCACCCTCACCTCCCTCCAGAACATCCCGGCGGACACCTGGGCGCACATCGCCGCCTCCTTCGACGGCACCACCGCGACCCTCTACGTCAACGGCGCCTTCAGCGGTGACAAGGCCCTCCCGAGCTCCGGCGACGGCACAGCGCTCCTGTACATCGGGGCCAAGGCGGACGGTCCGTTCTACAGCGGCGTCATCGACGAGGTACGGATCTGGAACCGGTCACGCGGCCAGAGCGAGATCGCCGACAGCAGTCACTACCGGCTGATCGGCAACGAGCCCGGCCTGGCCGCCTACTACCGCTTCGACGAGGGCAGCGGCACCACCGCCTACGACCAGACCGACACCGCCGCCCACGCCACCTTGAACAACAGCCCGCAGTGGGTGACCTCCCAGGCCCCCGTCGGCGAACACCCCGGAGTGCGCCGCGACAGCTTCACCCTCAACGGCCGCGACATCGTCTCCGGACTCACCTCCACGCTCTACTACCAGCAGGAAGACGTGGTCTCCGGCTACCAGGACACCCCCAAGCCCGCCAAACGCAACGCCAGGGTCCTGCTGGCCTGCGCCACCCGCCCCACCGGCAGCGCCACGGCCGACGCCCACATCGCCACCGTCGACTTCGGCGTCGGCATCGACGGACGCCTCGCCGACATCCCCGACGTCGTCACCCTCACCGAACTCGGCCGCCCCGTCGAGCAGACCAGCGATCTCGTCAGCGCCCAGCAGCAGATCCTCAACGGCATCGAACAGCAGGCCGCCGCCATCGAGACCGAGATCAACTCCCTGACGGCGGAGAAGGCGACGCTGGAACAGGCGATAGCGGCATCCAACACCGCCGCGGCCAACGATCCGGCGCGCTGGATCGTCCAGCTCTCGGCCTTCGGATGCCTCCTGGGTCCCGTGGGCGGAGGTCTGACACAGGCGACCCTGGTGGGACTGGTGGACAGGAATGCCCAGAACACCCGATGGCGGCTCGTGCGGTCCGGGGCGGCCTCCCGGTACGGCAACCCGACCTACGCACTGGTGAACGACGGCGCACCGGGCATGAGCGTACAAACGATCTATCGTTCCTTCCACGGGGCCGAGCTTCAACCCTTCAGCACCGACGCACTCCCGTGGTTCGTGCGCGGCACCTGGAACACCAGTGTGCAGTTCCAGAACGTCGGCCAGGACGTATGGATGGGCCTGTTCGCCTCCCTGCAACTCCGTGACGAGAAAACCGCGGTCAGCTTCACGGTCGAGAAGGTCGCGGTCATCCCGGACCCGACCATCCTGGTCAAGGCCGCCCGGCTCGTCGTGGTCGTGGCGCTCCTCGTCCAGCGCAACCGCGACCTCATCGCCAAGAGGGCCGAGATCGCGCCCGCCCGTGAGGAGCTGATCCGCCGCAGCGCCGCGCTGCTGGGCGAGGCCGATCTGGTCCTGCCCGTTCCCCACATCGGCATCGACGTGCGCGGGCTGAGCAGTGCGGGCGCGCTGCTGAAGTTCGCCCGGACCGCCGCCACCCCCTATCTGATGGACAGTGCGGCGGGCCGGGTCACGCTCTACTTCCAGGGCGCCAACACCCAGTTCTTCGCCGCCTACCTGGACACCGCGGCGCAGCGGGGCAGCCAGCAGCTGACCGGCGGCGGGCTGACCGCCCTGTTCACGGCGCGCGACCCGGGTATCGGCCTGTCGGGGACCCAGATCAGGATCACCGACTGCACCGTGAACGGCGCGTCGGCCGCGGGCCTGTGCGATCTGACGATCACCCGCGGCGCCGACACCGAGACCTTCGCCCGACTGCCGCGCCGCGCTCAGGACCTGGCCGCCGCCGTCAACGGCGTCACCGACGAACCGGTCCCGCTCGGTACGGCCGCGAGCACGACGGGGGACCAGCTCACCCTCGCCCGGGCACTGCCCGTCCCCGTTCCGGCCCATTCCCACCTGGTGATCGGGCAGAGCACCCATCTCGTCACCACCGCCGCCGAGACCGGCGGCACGACCCTGCGCGTCTCACCGGCCCCGCCCGCCTCTCTCGCACCGGGCACGGCGGTGTCCCTGATCCGCTACGACACGGCCCGGGCCACCTCCTCCCGCCCCGGCACCTCGCTCGCCCAGGGCTCACGCTGGATCACCGTCAGCGCGGACAGGACCGACATCCTCGTGCCCAACGGCACGGCCACCGCTCTGCTCGCCGGTCACGGCAGCCGCTGGCGCGGCGACGCCCCCGGACGAGCCGTCTCCCTCAACGGCACCAGCAACTACCTCGTGAAGGCCGGCGAGCCGGACAAGGCCGCCGTCACCGGCGACCTGACCGCCGAGGCGTGGATCAACCCGCGCCGTGTTCCCGCGCCCCGGTCCCGGATCTTTCATGTGCGAACCGGCGACACCAAAGCCTCGCTCGCCCTGAGCCCCGAACCCACCACCGGCGGTCTGGTCCTCAACGGCAGCGACGTCGCCATGGCGATCCCCGGCGCCGACCCCACCGGAGGCGACTTCACCATCGAGTGCTGGCTCAAGCGCGCCCCCGGACGCACGGGCCCGGACACCATCGTCACGATCGGCGCCAACGGCCTGAACATCGGCTTCACCTCCACCGGCGCGTTCACCTTCGGCTTCACCGGCCAGACCCTCACCACCACCGCCACCTACACGGACGGGGAATGGCACCACTGGGCCGTCACCTTCGACCGCACCACCCGTGCCCAGGTCATCCTCCGTGACGGAGCCGAGGTCGCCCGCCGCACCGCCGGCGGCGTTCCGAGCGGGACCGCCCAGCTCATCGTCGGCCGCACCGACGCCGGCACCATCTCGTTCTTCTCCGGCCGGCTGGCCGAGCTGCGGACCTGGAACGTGGCCCGCTCGGCCACCGACACCGCCGCCGACCTGAACCGGCGCGTCGCCCCGAACGAACCCCGTCTCACCGGCGCCTGGATCTACGACGGCAGCCGCCCCCAGCTCAGCCAGTTCCCCGACATCAGCGGTCAGGGCCGCCACGGCGGTGTCTGGGGCAACGCCGCGGCGAGCGAATCCGCGGTCAAGGGCTACAAGATCCTGGCCGCGGTCGGCGACAAGCACCGCACCAGTCGCGAGACCTATCTGTGCGGGGAGTGGGCCCATGTGGCGGCGGTGCACCAGCAGTCGTGGGCACTGCGCTTCAACGGCTCGGCCTGGGCGGACACCCCCGACGCGGATGCCCTCGACCTCACCGAGGATCTGACCATCGAGGTCTTCGCCCACATCGACGCCATCGGATCACGCCAGGGACTGGTCTCCAAGGGCCGTCTCGGGGACGGCACGGGGAGCACGGTCCCCTACCAGCTGTCGGTACTGGTGGACGGGAAACTGGAGTTCGCCTTCGAGGAACCCGGCCCCAGGACCGTCCGCTACACCTCCGACTCCGCCATCACCGCGGGCTTCCACCGGATCGCCGTCGTGCGCAAGGCCGGCAGCTCCAGCGAACAGATCAAGGGCTTCAGGGACTTGGTCTTCAAGGACCAGGACGGCACCACCCAGACGAAGTCCGTCGAGACCGTCGACCACGTCGACGTCAAGTCCTGGGACGACATCCGCTTCGTCGTCGACGGCGCCCAGACCGGCGCCGGCCGCTACACCGGCACCGGCGCGCGCGGCAACGACGGCGCCCTGGAGATCGGCCGCGCCGGGGACGGCAGCGCCGTCCACCCGCTCAAGGGCACGATCGGCGAGGTCCGGATCTGGGGCAAGGCCCGCGAGACCAACCAGCTCGGGGGCCCGCTCCAGCCCCGCGACGAGGGACTGATCGCCCGCTGGACCTTCGAGGAGAACACCGGCAACACCTCCGCCGACCTGGCCGGCGGATACGACCTGCGGCTGCACGGCGCGAAGTGGGCGGCCGACCCCAACCCGGCCGCCAGCTCCTTCACGATCCACCGCAACGGCCGCTCCATCCCCTGCGACACCCCCACCACCAACCCCCTCGCCAACTGGGGCGACGAACTCCTCACCCTCGGCGCCTACCGGAACTCGCTGCAGTTCGCCGAGTTCTTCGACGGCACCCTGGACGAAGTCCGCTACTGGCGGACCGCCCGCACCCCCGAGCAGATCCTCGACAACCTCTTCACCCGCGTCAAGGGCGACAAGCAGGACCTGATCGGCTACTGGACCTTCGACTCCACCGAGAACGAGACCAGCGATGTCGTATCCGACCAGGGCCTGCGCGGCAACCACCTCTACCACAGCAGCAGCAGGGTCCCGTCGACCGCGCCGATCGCCACCGACACCGCCGCCGTCCGCTCCGCACTGGCCGGCATCCGCACCCCCTTCCACCAGAACATCTCCACCCCACCGGCCGCCACCGAGTACGCCGACCTCCAGTACACCGCCACCGGAGAGGCCCAGGGCGTCCTGAAACGCTGCTACACCCACACCGCCGACGGCGCCTGGCACCTCACCACCGGATACAAGGTCGGCGACCTGGTCAGCGAATGGGTCAGCCAGGTCCAGTTCGACCCCCAGCTCATCGGCTACATCGAAGGCGCGCCCCCGGTCCCCTCCGAGAACCTCACCGGACAGATCGACCCCGCCGGATCGTCCAGCGTCACCTTCAAACAGGCCGACGAGGTCACCTCCACCCTCTCCTCCACGCACGAACGCAGCGTCGACGCGAGCTTCAGCATGGCCGCCGGTGCGGAGGTCGACGAGAAGATCCTCATGATCACCGCCCCGCTCGGCATCGGCACCGCGCAACCGCTCGCCTCCATCACCGTCAAGGCACACGTCGGCGGCACCATGGAGTTCTCCAACGCCTGGACGGACGAGACCTCGGTGGGACAGGGCACCAGCACCACCCACGACACCAGCGCCACCCTCACCGGCACCTGGGAGGACCCCACCCGGATACTCAACACCACCGTCGGCCGCCGCTACCTCCCCGCCAACAAGGGCTACGCGCTGGTCCAGTCCGAGACCGCCGACGTGTACGCGCTGCGCCTGGCGCACTCGGGGACGCTGGTGGCGTACCGGATCCTGCCGAATCCGGACATCCCCAAGGACTGGAACATCATCACGTTCCCCATCAACCCGCAGTACACCAAGCAGGGCACCCTGGACGGCGCCGTCGGCTTCAACGACCAGGGCAAAGTCCTGGACCCCGCCTACCCCAACGCCTTCCAGCGCGGCGAGTACAGCTACTTCAAACCCCGCGAGGCATACGCCGTCAAACGCCGCATCCTGCGCGAACGCCAGGAACTGGAGACCTACTACAGCACCGTCTCCACCGAGACCAGCGACTCCGACCCCACCGCGGAGCGCGCGGCGAAGGTGCTGGCGCCGATCGTCGGCACCAAGGACGCCGCCGAGAAGGCACAGCCGGTCGGGTCGGCCGGCTCGTTCGCCAACCGCAACATCGCCAACACCTACGTCTGGACCGCCGACGGCGGCTTCTTCGCCGAGACCACCGGCACCGTCGACGTGGTCACCGAGACCACCGGCGGCTCCTACAGCCTCTCCGGCGCCGTCACCGGCTCCCTGGAAGTCGGCTTCGACGTCGCCGGCGTCGGCGTCGGCCTCCAGTTCGACGCCTCCCTCGGCGGCGGCATGACCACCACCCGCCACCGCTCCAGGGAAGCCACCCGCTCCCACAGCCTCGACGTCACCTGCAACCCCAGCGGCGACCTCCAGCGGTACGACAGCGCCGGGAAAGCCGAGTACACGACAGCGGGCCTGCCCGTCCTGGTGCCCGGCAAGGTCGACGCCTACCGCTTCATGACCTTCTACCTCGGCCAGGACACCAGCCACTTCAACGACTTCTACAACAAGGTCGCCGACCCCATCTGGCTCGAAACCAGCAACGACCCCAACGCCGCCGCCCTGCGCGAGGCCCGCCACAGCGACCGCACACCCCCCTGCTGGCGCGTCCTGCACCGCGTCACCTTCGTCTCGCGCATCCTCCCCCCGGTGCCCCCCACCACGGCACCCCCGCTCGAACAGAAGATGCGCACCATCGACATCGCCAGCAACTACGAACTCATCCGCCGCCTCGACCCCTACGTCTCGACCGCCACCAGCTCACAGGCCCGGCTCGCCGACGCCACCCGCACCGCCCTCACCGAGCACCTTCCCCAACTCCTCCCGTACGCACTGGAGATCACCCTCCTCCTCGCCGAGTACTACGACGTCAGCGAGTAGCCGCCAGACCACCACGGCATGTGCCCGGTGCCCGGTGTACGGCCACCCGCCGTACACCGGGCACCGCCCGGCCAGAAAGCCACCCGCGGGCCGCTGCCCGTGCCGCCGCCGACCGCCCCGCCCGCACGGCCGGGCGATGCGCCGGACCGGCCCGGCGAGCCCGGCGGCGTGCTCGGACACCACCGCCCGGTCCGCCGCCGACCGGCTCCCGGCGTCCTGGGCCAGCAGGTTTCCGCAGTGAGCGGGGTACCGGTGGTGACCAGCTCCGCAGGGTCCTCCCGACGTGGCCGACCTGTTGATCGTCCTGTGGAACCCCTTGCCGACCGCCAGGACGCCGAAGCGACGGCGACGTTCCGGGGACCCCGGCGAGGGCTGAAGCGGCCAAGGGGCTCCGACAGAACGGTGCGGGGGCACAGGGCACAGCCGCTCGTTGCGGTGCTACAGAACGGCGATGGTGAAATCGCCGTTCACGGGGTGGCCGTCCTTCAGCGTGACGACCGTGATGGCGTCCCGACGGTTGTCGCACGCCAGGGTGGGCTTCCCGATGGTGGAGACGCTGGTGGTACTGGGCCCGCCGTTGGCGAGGATCAGTGCGTTGGAGAGGTTGATGCCGGCGCCCGGGTCGACGATGACGCAGTACAAGCCCTGGGAGACCTGGTGGCTGCCGGTCACGTTCTTCTGCCTCTCCAGAGCACCATGGGAGCTGACTTCGGCGGCGGCCCTGGCGTTCGGGGCGATGATCTCGGCAGGCGCGGCGACGGCCTGGGGGATGAACACGGCATACAGGACAGCAGTTCCCGCAAGAACAGCGGAGATTCGACGCATGAGCTCACTCCCGGCAATGTTCCATAGCGCTGGCGCGCTCTACGAAGGTGATTATTCGTCAGTGAAGTAACCGGCACCTTGGCGCAGGAAACCGTTTACATATTCGCGAGATCACTCGATCGGTATCGTGCCGCAGGGGCACCGGAGGCTCCCACCCTCGCCGTTGACGCGCGAGGACACCCTGCTCGGCACGATTACCGTGGCTGAACCCGATTCACCGTCGCTGCGAGGCCGCTTCGCCCTCCCCGTCTCACCCGGGACCACGTCCTCAGCGCCGGCGAAGCCGTGCCGGGCGGACGGCCGGATCTCGAAAGCCGGGGTGGACATCATCCGGTCCAGACGTCGTTGCGGCGCGGAGAAGACGAAGCGCGCGGCCGGGACGGCGGGCACCTCTTGGGCCCTGTCGGGCTCTGGGCGGCTCGCGCGCCTGCCGATCGCCTCGTCGGCGAGGACCTTCTCGCGGGCCACCGGGCTTCCGGGTGCTGCTCCTGGGGGTTGCTCCCGGGCCGATACGCGGGCAACCAGGGAGGCCCGTTCGGATGCCCGTGGGGGTGCGGGGCTGCCCCGAGGTGTGCCCTGCCGCTCCTTCCGGTGGGGTGGAGGGGCAGTTACAACGGCGGGAGAAACCTCAGGGCCCGGCCCCGGACTGTCGGTGCGCCGGGTTGCGTAGGGCGGTAGCGAGCAGGGGAGCGGCGGGCGGATGCGGTCGTACGAGGAGTCGCGGGACGGGAAGACGGGCAAAGGGGAGCGGGTTCCGCGCCGGCCGGAGCCGGCTGCGCGGGTTCCGCAGCGGCGGCCGGTGACGCGGCAGGAAGCGATGACGCTGCAACGTTTGGCGGGCAACCGTGCCGTCGAGCGGTTGCTGACAGAGGACCGGCACAGTCACGGGCCCGGCTGCGGTCACGGCAAGTCCGGAGGCGAGCACGACACCGGCCGCGAGGGCGCACAGGACACCGGGGGACTGGAGGCGGGGGGCCGCAGCGGTCCGGCCGTCCAACGGGATCTGCTGGACCGGGCGATGGCCTCCCCGGGCCGCCCTCTGCCGGACACGGTCCGTACGCGGGCGGAGTCGTTCTACCACAACGACTTCTCCTCCGCCGTCCTGCACGAGGGGCCGGTGGCCCAGCGGGCCACGGAGGCGATGGGGGCCCAGGCCATGACGGTGGGAACCCATGTCTTCCTGCCCTCCGGGAAGGCCCAGGACGCCGAGCTCATCGGGCACGAGCTCAGCCATGTCGACAAGAACCTCCGGGGCGAGCGGGAGACGGGTACCGGCAACGGCGGCGGAGTCACCGTCACCGACCCCGGCCAGCCCTCCGAGCGGGCGGCGGGCAGTGACGGCGCGGCCTTCGCCGCGGGCGCCGCGACCGCCCCCTCCGTCACCGCCCAGGGACTGCACCACGAGGCCCCGCACCCGGACGGCGCCACCACCGCGCAGCGCTCTGTGGCCGGCCCCGCTTCCGGGCCGGTTCAGCGTGCCACGCAGGGCGACGCCATGGATCTCGACAGCAGCGAGGACTCCCTCTCCGACGGGGTGTTCAACGAGGCCATGGATCAGTTCGAAAGGAAGGAGGAACTGGACAGCGTCAGGAATATGGGTCCACAGGAGCGGGGCAAGAAGTTCCAGAGGGAACTGCGGCGCCTGTTCAAGGAGGCGGGCTGGGCGGTGGAGATCAAGAAGGGGGAGGAGTTCGAGGCTTTCACCGCGGGTGTGGAAAAGTCGAAGCCCCGGGATTTCAAGGAGCAGCCGGAGGTCCAGAGGCTCCGCTGGATCTCTACCGTCACCAAGCACTACCTGCTGAAGACCGCCGGGATCAACCCCGTCGAGGTGCAGGCGGCGATCGGGAATGACGGGAGAATCATCATCTCGGCCAACGACAGGAACGCGAACGGCCACTTGTCGGACCTGATGGAGAATCGGGGTGTCCTGGACCTTCTGGGGTACATGCTGGGAAATTCCGGGCCCGCGACCAACCGGAGCAGCCAGCAGGCCAAGGACGAGACCGACCGGATCAACCGGCACCGGGACAAGGCGTCCGGCATGCAGAACGAGCCGGCAGAGGCGAATGCGGGAATCAATACCGGTCTCACGTCGGGGACGGTCATCGCGAGGGACGGGGGTGACGGTACGCACGCCGAGCTGCGAATCCTGAAGAAGAACAACGGTAAGACTCCGCAGCACCTCGCGGGAACAAAAAGGCCGTGCGCCAGTTGCTTCGCCGAGCTCTACCCGGAAGGCTCGCCGAAGGACGCCGGCGGGAAAGACCTGGTCCGCCCCGGACGCTTCTATTCCAGCAGGGAATCCAACCAGCACTTTCCGGAGCACAAGGACAGTGTCGATGAAACTCCGGAAGAGCGGGCGCGGAAAGCCTTCGGCCGGATAATGAAGTCTGTTCCCCGGACGCACGAAACGGCCTCACAATCCGGCGGGACGCTTCGCGGCTACGGCTCGGAATCTGAATAAACCGGCCCTGTTCCCCAGCGTGCGGACCCGCCGATGAGGCGGAGGGGGCGTCGGCCGGCCACCCCGGCCGGCGCCGGCTCCGAGACCCGCTCCCCCTCCGGCACCACCATCACCACCAACAGCTCAGCCGGCGCCGGCGCGAGCGTGGGACCGGCAGGGCGCGCCGCGCGGGTCCGCCTCGTACACGCGCCGCTCTGCCGCCGTGCGGGCCTCCGGCACCTGCCGGTCCGGCACCGGGACGCCCGGCAGCAGCACCCGGCTCTCGCGCAGCCGCGTCACCGTGTGGTTGAACAGCGCCACCGGCCCCCCTGGGCGGGCGTCCGCGCCCGCCCGTACGCAGGAAGCCGCGGAACTCCCGGCCCCATCGCCGGTCGGCGAAGTCCCGGTGCCCGAACCGTTCCTGGATCTCCACCGCGTGCTCGTACGGCGTCCTGAGTCGTTCCGGGTACCGCTCCACGCGCGAGGCGCCCTCGTGCCGAGCTGCCCGGCCAGGCGCTCCACGACCTCCCACGGCACCGCGAGCGGTCCCCGCCCAGAGCCCTGCCGGCGTAGCGGGCGGTGGGGCCGGGCCGGGCGAACTGTCCGTGCGGGGCGTTGCCGGTCCACTGCGGGCGGCTGCACTCGGCATGGCACAAATTTGCTATTCCGAGAGCTGCCGAAACGTTACTCCCGGAGACGCTCCCGGGAGATTTGAAGTAAACCATTTTCACTCGAAATGATTAGCGTGAGAGTGAATGTGGACGGGCGGGCCATCGGGGCGCCACGTCACGCATATCCTGTGTGCTGCGAGGCGCTGGGCAGGACGGCCGGGCACAGCAATTTCTGCCGTTTGCGCAGGTCGGCATTCCGGTGATGGGTTGCTCCGACTGTCCGCCCGCCCGTTGAACGTCGTACGGCGCACGGTGTGCGACGTGCGTCGCGCAGGCGGACAACTCTCGCGACCGCCTTTCGTCCCTTAGATACGAGCGTCTGCCGAAGCCGCTGCCGTGCGGTGATGATTCAGCATCGAATGCGTCTTCGAAAGATCGCTCAGAATCGGACATGGAATGATTACCGAACACTCCGATACGCGTCCGGCGGCGCGGCCGACCAACGACGACTACCGGTTGGGCACCGACGCCTACAGCGATGAGCAGCGGATCGCGGTCCTCGCCAAGCTGGAGGGGTACCTGGGCGATCAGAGCGGGCGTCTTCTGGGGTACCAGGTCAACCTGTCGCTCGACGGCCACGCCGCCCTCGGACGTTTCCTGGGCTACCACATCAACAACATCGGGGACCCGTTCGTCGACAGTAACTACAGCCTGCATTCGCGGTGGCTGGAGCGGGCGGTCCTGGAGCACTACGCCCGTCTGTGGCACGCCCCCCTGCCCCAGGACCCGGCCCACCCCGGGGACGAGGACGGGTGGGGGTACGTGCTGTCCATGGGCAGCACCGAGGGCAACCTGTACGCGATGTGGAACGCGCGTGACTACCTCGACGGCAACGCCCTGGTGCGCGACGAGGTCTCCGGCGACGCCAGCTGCCGGACCAGCTACCTGCGGGCCGAGCACCCCGACGACAACCCCAACGCGTACTCCCCGGTGGCCTTCTTCTCCCAGGAGACGCACTACTCGCACATCAAGGCCATGCGGGTACTGGACATCCCGACCTTCTACGACCTGGGCGGCAGTCTCTACCCGGGCGAGTGCCCCATCGACGTGACCGGCACGGGGACGCAGACCTACAACGGCTGGCCGCTCGGCGGCGTCCCGACCACCGGCGGCGACGAGGGACCCGGCACCGTCGACGTCGACGCCCTGGTCGCCCTCGTGGACTTCTTCGCCGCCAAGGGCCACCCCGTCCTGGTCAACTTCAACGTCGGCAGCGTCTTCAAGGGCGCCTACGACGACGTCCAGGGCGCCTGCGAGCGCCTGCGCCCCGTCTTCGAGGCGCACGGCCTGGTCGACCGCACCGTGCGCTTCGACCCCGACGACCCCGAGCGCGTCAGCATCCGCAACGGCTACTGGATTCACGTCGACGGGGCACTGGGCGGTGCCTACGCCCCGTACCTGGAGAAGGCCCGCGACGTGGGCCTCATCGACAGCGCGCCCCCGGTCTTCGACTTCCGGATTCCCGAGGTGTCCTCGATCGTCACCAGCGGCCACAAGTACCCCGGTGCGCCCGTCCCCACCGGCATCTACATGTCCCGTGCGGGGTCCAAGCTGCGACCGCCGTCGGACCCTGCGGTGGTCTCCTCCCCGGACAGCACGTTCGCCGGCTCCCGCAGCGGATTCGCCTCCCTGGCCATGTGGAACCACCTCGCGCAGTTCAGCGAGGAGCAGCAGGTACGGCAGGCCGCCGAGGTCCTGCGGATCGCCGAGTACACGGCGGAACGCCTCCGCAGCCTCAGCGCGCAGTTGCAGAAACGCGGCGAGCCCTGGGCCGAGGACGGCATCGAGGTCGGCCACGGCGACCACGCGCTCAGCGTCTGGTTCCAGCAGCCCCGCACCGAGATCACGCAGAAGTACTCGCTCGCCTGCGTGCCGCTCAACCTCGGTGGCCGCCGCCACGACTACAGCCACGTCTACGTGATGCCCCACGTCACGCAGGAACTCATCGACGAGCTCCTCGACGACCTCTCCCGCCCCGGAGCGTTCGACCGCTCCGCCGAACAGGACACCGAACGCCCCCCGCTCCCCCACCAGCGCTGACCTGCGGGCGGGCAGCCGGACCACGACCGCCCGCCCGCCTCCTAGCGAGGCTGCCCCGCACGTCCCCGCGTGCGGGGCAACAGGCCGAGGTACGGCATCCGGGCGCCGGGGACCAACGGCACAGCCGTTGACGGCAAGCACGGATCATGGCTCGCCATGAAGGTCACGACGCTCCAGGGGAAGCGGCGGGGCCGAGGGCGCTGAGGAGAACGCCGCCGATGGAGCTGCCGACCGAGCCGCAGAGCCGGCGAGTCGGCGGACCCGTGGCGGCCCCGTGCGCGAAGAGCACGGTGGCCGCCGGTTCCACGGCGGTTCCCCACCTCCGGGTCCCCGGAGACCGACGAAGACCACCTGCGAAGCACTTCGGGAGGACGCATGACCTCGTTCCTGGACACGATCACGCCGGAGGTGCTCCACACAGATCCCTATCCGGTCTATCAGCGGCTTCGACGCGACCACCCCGTGGCCGAGATCCCCGCGCTCGGCTGCTGGCTCGTCACGCGCCGGCAGGACGTGCGTCAGGTGATGAGCGACGGCCAGACCTTCACCACCCGCTTTCCGTCCGCCATGTCGGACATCTACGGGTCGGAGAACATCCTGTCGAGCAGCGGCGACACCCACAAAGGGATGCGCGCCGGCGTCGAGGAGATCTTCGAGCCCGAACGGGCCGGTCCGGCCCGGGAGTACGCGCGGAAGCTGGTCATCGAGCGGGTCTCCGGCATGCGCGGGCGAGCGGACCTCATGGGCGAGGCCCTGCAACCCGTCGCGGCAGAGGTGTTCCGGTGGATGCTGAGCCTTGAGGTCGACAGCACGACCCTGCTGCGCCTGGCACACGCTGTATGGCCGGGCATCCTCGATCCTGGGGACCCCGCCAAGCTCGCGGTGTCGGCCGCCGCCATGAACGAGCTCGACGCCGCGCTCACACCCTGGTTGGAGGAGCTCGGCCCGGACCCGTCCTCGGCGATCGCACGGTGGCGGCACGTCACCCCTGGAAGCGGTTGTCCGCGAGGAGTCGCGGAGGTCCTCCCGACGATCCGCGTGGTCCTCCCGTCCCTTCCCGAACCGGGCTGGGCGGCGGGCAGCCTCCTGGTCGCGCTGTTCAACGACCCGGACCAGCGGCGACTCGTCCGGGACCACCCGGAGCTCCTCGGCGACGCCGTCCACGAACTCCTGCGCTGGATGCCACCGTTCGGGCTCGTCGAGCGCGTGACCACCCGACCGGTGGAGCTGGACGGCACACACCTGCCCGCCGGTGCGCACGTCGTGGCCGCGATCGGCTCCGCGAACCGCGACGAGACGGTGTTCGAGCAGCCCGACACCTTCGATCTCCGCCGCCCACGGCAGCCTTTGGCCACCTTCGGATACGGGGAACACACCTGCCTCGTGCGCGCGTTCATTCCCGCCATCGTGGAAGGCATGGTCGCCGGCGTCCTCGACGTCCACCCCGGCGTCCGCGCCGACCCTTCGGAGCCGTCCCGCGTAGCCGGCTGGGCCACCCGCTACACCGCACGCCTTTGCGTGGACGGCCTCGGCGACCCCGCGACCGGGTACACGCAGGGCCACCGCCGGGCGGCGGACGCACACCTGGGCGTGGCGCGCGGTTGACGCCCCCCCATCGGTGGGTGGCGGGTACAAGGCTGACCACGTGTGAGCGCCAAGAGGCCCTGTCCCGGGCGGTCCGAACACCTGGCCCGTCCCGCCGGGGGCCGCCCCAGCAGTCGTCGGGCGGCTGGCAGCCCTCGTGCGGCGGGTCGTCTTCCTCTCCTCCCCGCACCGGACGCCGCACCCCTTCTTCCAGCAGCCCAATCCCATGGCGGGGCCGCACGCCGACATCGAGCGGCTCATCGCAGTCACCGGCCTCGGGTCGACGATCATCCGGCCCGGGATGCTCGCGTCGAACTCGCCGGCCTGGTGGGCGCCCGCGATCCGGGCCCGCGAGGCCGTCCGGTGGCCTTACGGCGCCGCCTACCGCCAGCGGCCCGTCGGCGCGCACACCCGCTTGCCCACCAGTTCGTCCACCAGTCCGTCCACCCGTTCGTCCGCCCCGGCGCTCGTCGCCCGCTGCCGGGTCGGCTCAAGCAGGATGAAGCCGGCAGACGAGCACTCACCGTTCACCCCGGGCCCTGCGGCGGAGCCCTTCGCGGTGGCTTCACGGTCGGCGACAGGGCCTCCCGGTGTCCCCCTCGGACTTGGCCGCCGACAGGCGCGCTGGACCGACTGGTTCCTTCGCTCGTGACCATGTCACCGGTCTGCGACAGAGAGGTCCTGGAACGAAGACGCCGGTACCTCCCCGGCCCACAGCACCCCCATAGTGATCGAGCAAGTGCCGAGGAGCCGAAACCGCTTCGGCCTCAACCACTGAACACCAAGGGGCTCTTTCATGTCCGGCAACCGTCGCAAGGCATTCCTCGTCTCCGCAGCCCTCGTCGGCGGCACCCTGCTGATGACGGCGTGCCAGGACTCGAACGCGGCCACGGGCAGCACCGGTGCCACCGGTGCCACGGGCACCGGCGCCGCGCAGGGGACTTCGTCCACCACTCCGGCCGACGGCGCGGTCGCCCCGTCCGGCTCGTCCGTCGCGACCGGCAACCAGGGCACCGGCAAGGGCTCCGACGCGACGGGCAAGGGAACTGCGGGAGGGGCGGGTTCCGGCGCCGACACCGGCAACGGCGAGCGGAAGCCGGTCGGGCAGAGCTGCGGCGCCAACGACATCTCCTGGAGCACCAGGCCCGAGACCCAGGCCGGCGGATACATCCTGATCATCGCGAAGGCGAAGCCGGGGATCACCTGCTACCTGCCCGCCGCGCGTCCGACCGTCGCGTTCGGATCTGACGGCACCGAGGCGGGTCCCGCGGAGCAGGCCGCCGGCAAGCAGATCAAGCTGAGCGGGAGCACCACCGCCTACGCCGGGGTGAACCCGAAGACCACCAAGGGAGACGGCGGCAAGGAACTGGACAGCATCGTCGTCGCCCTCGGCGCCGACGACCCCCACCCGGTCTCCCTGCCAGTCGGCACCATCACCGTCGACCGCCCGGTCGTCACCAACTGGCACACCGCCCCGAAGGACGCCGTTCCCCTGAGCTGAGCGGAACCGCAGCCCATGATCCCTGCGCCGGTGACGCACAGCGTGCCGACTGTGAGGCCCGTACCCAGCGCCCGCGCTCGCCGCAGGGGAACGATTGCCACGCTGCCGCTCCCACTCCCGCTGCCGCGACGGAGAAGCGGCGCCGCACCCTTGGGATGAGGGGCGGCGCCGCTTCGGCGGGCAGGCCGGCCTACCCCGTGTGTCCGGCTGGGCGCCGAGTCAGACGCTTCTCCTCGCGGTGACCGGCGGCCCGTACGACCCGGACGGGGACGGCGCCGCCCGTCTCAGTTCCCGATGCCGGAGCTGCCGATGCCCGAGTTCCCGATGCCGTGGCTGCCGATGCCCGTGTTGCCGATGCCCGCGTTGCCCAGACCCCAGTTGGCGACGCCGGCGTTGCCGACGCCGGCGTTGCCGACGCCCGAGTTGCCGACGCCCGAGTTGCCGACGCCCGCGTTGCCCACGCCGTCGGCGCTGGCCGCGCCGGCGCCGCAGAGGGCCAGTACTGTCGCGGCACTCAGCGCGGCCGCTGCACGGAGAAGAGTTGAACGCATCACCACATACCTCCTACTTTGGGATTATTTGCTCCCTATCTCTAGCATGCCGCCCTATCAGATACCGGAATAAATGTCCGAAAAAACTGCTGTGTCGCCCGGGTCTGATTCGTACGCGGCGCGGCGCCGATGGGGGGGGTGACGGGTGGTGAGGTCGACGGGCGGCTCGAATGGTTCCGCCGTCGGCCCGCCTCGCTCGCTTCTGCTGTTCGTGCCGCTCGTGCTGCTGCGTGTGCCGCTCCTGGAAGCCGGGGTGGCCGAAGCGGCCCTCGCCGCACACCGCCTCGATGGCTTGTAGCTGCTCGGCAGGTGTCCGGAAGCCGACGACGAGCGGGCCGAGCCGGTATGCGGGCGTCGACGACCTGGACGTCGCCCAGGCGCGGATGCCGGCCCTGGGTGCCATGGAGCCCCCGGCTCCGAGGTTCGGATCACTTGGCGGAGACCTTGTGGACGGTGGTGTCGTCGGGGTTCAGCCGTCGCCCGTCCGAGGACAGCACTTCCAGTGCGCGGAGGCGATGTCCCTGTCGGCGGTCGACCAACTGTGAGTGCGGTTCGCCGGGGTCGAAGAAGTTCTGTTCGCCCCACTGCCGCAGTGCCACGATGACGGGGAAGAGTGCCTTGCCCTTCGGTGTCAGTACGTACTCGCGGTAAGCGCTGCCGTCCGAGGCGGGCACGGATTCGAGGACGCCACCGGCCACCAGGGTGCGCAGACGCGCGGTGAGGATGTTCTTCGCCACGCCGAGGCTGCGCTGGAACTCCCCGAAGCGCCGGCTTCCGTCGAAAGCGTCCCGCACGATCAGCAGGCACCACCAGTCGCCGATCGCGTCCACCGACCGGGCGACGGGGCATTCACTGTCATCGAAGCGGGTCCTGCTCACCATGGCGTCCCTCTCTCAGGATGGTTGCAACATACTACCAAGAGCGGCTACCGTCGCCCCATCACTGGTAGCAAGATGAAACTAAACGTGTGGGGGAGTGCCGATGCCCGGCAACGGTGAGGCCGTGACACGACGGACTGAGGCCCGCAGCGGGGAAGGTTCCGCGTTCGTCCTGTCCCGGGGCGTCGTCGTACTGTTCGCCGTCGCCTGCGGAGCCTCCGTGGCCAACGTCTACTTCTCCCAGCCGCTCCTGGTGACCATGGGTCACGACCTCGCCATGAGTCCGGCACTTGTCGGCAGCGTGGTCACCCTCACACATGTCGGATACGGCCTGGGACTCTTCTTCCTCGTGCCGCTGGGCGACGTGGCCGACCGCAGACGGCTCATCGTGGCCCAGTTGCTGCTCCTGGTGGTGGCGCTGGGTGTGGTGGTCGCCGGCCGCACGGCGGCGACCCTGCTCGTGGGCATGGCCGCGACGGGGCTTCTTGCGGTCGTCACGCAGACGATGGTGGCCTTCGCGGCGTCACTGGCCCCTCCCGCCGGGCGCGGCCGGGTCGTCGGTCAGGTCACCAGCGGCGTGGTCGTCGGAATCCTGCTCGCCCGCACCGCATCCGGCCTCATGGCCGATCTCGCGGGCTGGCGCTCCGTCTACCTCGCCTCGGCGTCGCTCACCGCTCTACTGGCCCTGGTCCTGCACCGAGTGCTGCCACGCCACAACGACGCTCCGCCGACACCCCCGCGCTACGGACAGCTCCTGCGCTCCACGATCACCCTGTTCGCACGGGAACGACTGCTACGGCTCCGGGCCCTGTTCGGTCTGCTGGTCTTCGCGGCCTTCAGCACCCTGTGGAGCAGCATCGCGCTGCCGCTCAGCGAGGCCCCGTACTTCCTGTCCCCCAGCACGATCGGGGCGCTGGGACTGATCGGTGTCGCCGGTGCCCTGGCCGCGACCGCGGCGGGCCGCCTGAACGACCGCGGACTCTCCCGGCGGACCACCGGCATCGCCCTGGCACTTCTCACCGCCTCCTGGGTGCCCCTGGCCTTCACCCGCAACTCGCTCTGGGCCCTGGTCGTCGGGGTGATCCTCCTCGACCTCGCCGTGCAGGCGGTCCATGTCACCAACCAGACCCTGATCCATGCGCTGCACCCGGACGCGGGCAGCCGGCTGATCGGCGGATACATGGTCTTCTACTCCATCGGCAGCGCCACCGGCGCCCTCGCCGCGACCTCCCTCTACACGGTGGCCGGCTGGGGCGCCGTATGCGCACTGGGTGCCGCGTTCAGCGGCCTCGGGCTCGCGCTGTGGGCGTTCACCCGACACGACACCCCGGACCCCGCCGCCAGCACCCCCTGCGCCCTTGCTGCCGCCGGCCCAGCCCCCGGCACCCTGGCGCCCGGCGGTGCAAAGGACTGCTCCACTGGCTGAGCAGGCGCCGCTGACACCGGACGGCCAGTGGACGGCCAGTGGACGAGCACCCCCGCGCAACGGTCCGCCGAATCCGCAGAACCGTTTGTCCACAGGCTCGTTGGAAGGTCGGGGTGCGTACCCGTCCCGGGCACCCTGTCCGCCCGGGACGGGCCCCTGCGCCCCCCGGTCTGTTCCGGCAGGCGCATCCCCCTCCCCGCGCCTGCCGGAATGCCCGTCTCCACCACGACCGTCGCCGCCTGCCTTCCGGCGGGCGGCCGTAGTCGGCAGACCTCCGGGCCGACGCGACCGCAGGCCGTACGGACGCGCCACCCGTCTTCCGTCCGTGACCCCCGTGAGCACGCCACACCTTCCCCGCCCGGGTTCGCCCACGCCCTGGAAGCCGGGCCCGAGATCCTTCCGATCGGGGTCACGGTCTCCGCGCTCCAGCGCGCCGACGAATCCCGCGCCGGGTACAAGCGGGACTTCCGCCGCTGGAACACCGGCGAGGACAAGGCCGGCGGATGTTCCACCCGCGTGGAGTCCTGATCGCCGAGGCCGTCGAAGCCCCCGCCACCGGCCCGAACCGCACCCTCACCGGCGGCACCTGGTGGGCGTACTACGACGAGCAGACCGTTACTCCGGCCGGGGCCCTGGGCATCGACCACAAGGCGGACCAGGTCCCGGCCCAGTCACCGGGCGCGGAGCGGCTGGTGCGCTCGGCGCTCGGCTCCGGCAAGGGCTTGAAGTACCGGTGGAGCAGCCTCAGTGGAAGCCGGGCGGCGCCGGCGTCGGCGTCCCAGTACACGGTTTTCAGTACGAAGTCCTCGCGTGCCGGGCCCCGGCGCCGGGCTTTGGGCCGGGCACCCCTTCGCCTTCACCCGGCTCCGGCGGCCGGCCGGGGCTACTTGTGGGGATCGTCGTCGATGCCCAGTCGCTGCTCCGTCTGCTGCTGCGCCTTGTCGATCTGATCGGCGTACTTGTTGCCGGTCTTCTCGTTGGCCTCCTGCTCAAGGTTGTCCGAGATGTCCTTTCCCTTGGCCTTCGCCTGATCCCTGAACTTGTCGAAGACACCCATGTGCTTCTCCTTCCGCTGAGAGGTCGTGAACACCCTGCGTGCCGACTGAGCCGGATGGGAGCACAGACACGCGGCACTTGCGAGTGGAGCGGCCACCCGTAGGCGCCGGCAGGTGCGCGACGATCCGAGCCCATACCGTCAGAATGCGTGTGAATGGCACGTTGTGCACCTGGGCCACAGCCACTGGGCCGACGTCGGCCCGAGCGGTCCCGCGAACGGCGGCGGCGGGCGATCGCGGTGATGAGCTCGGCCAGGGCGTCGGCGGGGGTGTCCGGGGTCAGGTAGCCGCCGCACCATTCCACAAGAGCCTCCTCGGGGTCATACCCGAAGGCCTTGACGGAAAGAGTTGAAGATCACTTCCCCGCTGAGGTGGCGGTGGAAGCTGACGTCCGCTTGCCCGTGATCGACGGTCATGAACTGCTGCCCGTCCGGTGCCAGGTCGATCAGGCAGCGGTCCCACCACGGGTACGTCACGAACTCCACCTCGCCGTCAGCCCAGGAGATACCCCGGAGAATGCCGGCACCGTCCTGGCCCTCACCGACACCGAGGTAGACGCTGCCCTCCACGGGGTGCACGTGGTGGCCGGCGCCGTGCCCGACCGCCTCCAGCTCCCGGCGCGCGAGGACCGCCCCGCTGCACACCCCGGGCACCGGCACCACGCAACCCTGGGCGCCACCGCGCCCGGGGCTCTTCTGCGGGGGCACGGCGTCGTCGCCGGGTACGGCTCTGTCCACAGGCCGGGGCGCCGATGCTTGCAGGATGGATGCGAAGACCGCGGGCCGTGCCCGGAAGACGAAGACGTACTGGCCTGTCCACTACCACCGCTCACCGAGGGCGAGCGGGCCCCGGTCGCGGGCCGGTTCCCCGTCGGTGGTCTGCCCGCGCAGGTGCGGTTCCTCCTCGGCCAGGAGGGCTGGACCGTGCCCGTCCTCGCGTCGCGGACGCGCCTGATGCCGTTGGTGGTTCGTCTTCTGGTCCGGGGCCGGTGGGTGCAGGTCGGGCCGGGCCGACGCCGTGAGGTGCGCCGCCTGGTCGCGGACCTGGTGTGTCCGGGGTGCGTGGCGGACCGTCGGCGGGAGCGGGACTTTGGGGACCCTTGGTATCGGGGGCGCCGGAGCGTACGAAACCGCCACCTGCTGACGTGAGTGCCCTTACTGACTTCGGCGTTTCAGGGTGAGGTTGGTGTGTCGAGGGTGAGGCCGGTGCCGGCTATGAAGCCGTCGAGGGTGTGGGGCCGATACTGAAGGCGTTTGAGGCGGTTGCGGACGAGGGTTTCGAGTCGGTCGAGGGCCATGACGGCGAGGTTGGCGAGGCTGTGTTTGACGTGGGCCCATACCCACTCGACCGGGTTGAGGTCGGGCGAGTAGGCGGGTAGCAGGAACACCGTCAGCCATGCCCGCTCGGCGACGAGGGCCCGCATCCTGCGGGAGACGTGGGTGTTCAGCCGGTCCCAGACCAGCACGATCGGTGCTCTGACCAGCTGGTGGACGCCGTCGATCAGCGCGATGAAGTCCCGCTCGCCCATACTGCGACGTGGGCCTTTCCCCGCGGGATGGCTCCGCAGACGGTGACACAGCCGGGTCCGGGCCCCCGGCCGCATCGCGATCAGCCCGGCC